>JBARYG010000064.1:0-41649 GCA_049647745.1 Mesorhizobium sp. | reverse complement strand
GTAGGCAAGCGCCAGCGACATGCCTACCGAATAACCAGAGGCGCCGGAGGTCACCTGCCCGGCCGGGGTGCCGTCGCTCAGGAAGATCGGCTCGCCGCCGGTGGCGTCGGCGTCGTCCGTCTCGATCTCGAGTATCACCAGCGTGTCGCGTGCCGGCCTGTCGGCGATCACCGCATAGGCATCGCGGTTGAGGAAGTCGCCCTTGTCCATCTTGACCAGCCGTTCCATGCGCACTTCCTGCGGCCAGTACTCGGTCGAGTATTCGCGGCTCCAACTGCCATAGCCCTTCTCGACGCGCAGCGCCGTCAGCGCGCGCGAGCCGACCGGCCCGCCGCCGAGCTTGCGGGCTTCTCGAACCAGCGCCGCGTAAAGCTCCGCCTGATCGGCCTCGGCACAATGCAGTTCCCAGCCGAGGTCGCCGGTAAAGGAAACACGCAGTGCAATCGCCTCGATGCCGCTCACCTCGATATGGCGCGAACGCATGAATGGAAACGCTGTAGTGGCGAGGTCGGCGTCGGTCAGGCCCTGCAACAATTGCCGCGCCTTCGGTCCGGCGACGTTGAAGCCGCACAGCGCTTCTGTCATCGAGGTGAACGTGGTGCCGGCGGGCAAAGGCACCTGCCTGAAATAACGCTGGTGGAAGCGTTCGGCCATGCCGGAGCCGAACAGCATGAACTCTTCTTCGCCAACCCGCGTCACCGTGAAGTCGCCGGCAATGCCGCCACGCTTGCCGATCAGCGGGGTGAGGCACGAACGGCCAACTTCGGTCGGCATGCGGTTGGCTAGCAGCCTGTTCAGCCATGCCTCGGCGCCCGGACCCTTCACCCGATATTTCGCATAGTTCGAGATGTCGATGACGCCGACGTTTTCGCGCAGCATGCGCGCCTCGCGGCCGACCGGCTCCCACCAGTTCTGTCGCGCGAAGCCGTTCGTCTCCTCGCGCGGTTCGCCTTGCGCGGCAAACCACAGCGGATGCTCCCAGCCGTAGTTGAGGCCGAAGACGCCGCCCATATTCCGCTGCATGGCGTAGACAGGGCGCGTGCGCACCGGCCGCCCGGCGGCGCGTTCCTCGCCCGGAAAGTGGATCTTGAAGCGGTGGCTGTACTGGTCCTGCACGCGCGCCTTGGTGAACGCCTTGCCGGCCCAATTGCCGAAGCGCGCCAGGTCCCAGCCGAACATGTCGAGCGTCGGTTCGCCGTCGATCATCCATTCGGCCGCCAGCTTACCCAGGCCCCCCGATTGCGAGAAGCCGGGGATCAGCCCGATGCAGCAGAAATAGTTATCGAGTTCCGGCACCGGCCCGAACAGCGCCGAACTGTCGGGCGACCAGATCATCGGCCCGTTGATCACCTTCTTGACGCCGGCCGTGCCCGCCGCCGGCACGCGCGCGATGGCGCGCAGCATGTTTTCCTCGATCCGCTCCAGGTCATCCGGAAACAGTTCGTGGCCGAAATCGAGCGGCGTGCCGCCCTCGGCCCAGAACTTCATCTTGCGTTCATAGGCGCCGATCAAAAGGCCAAGGCCTTCCTGCCGCAGGTAATATTCGCCGTCGCGGTCGGCAACCGACGGAAGCCGCTTCCCAAGCGCCGCGATCTCAGGGATCGTTTCGGTAACGAAATACTGGTGTTCGGTCGGAATGAGCGGCACTTTCAGCCCTGCCATCGCCGCCACCTCGCGCGCCCATAGGCCGGCTGCGTTGACGACCCATTGCGTGCGGATATCACCCTTGGCGGTGCGCACGATCCAGCTTCCGTCGGCCTGCTGTTCGGTACCGGTAACCGCCGTGAAGCGGTGGATTTCCGCGCCGCGCTGGCGGGCTCCCGCCGCATAGGCCATGGTCACGCCGGAGGGGTCGACATTGCCGCCCTGCGGCTCGAACATGATGCAGCGCACGCCGTCGAAGTCGACCAGCGGATGCAGCCGCTCCGCCTCGGCCCGGCTCACTTCGTAGAAATCCATGCCGTAGCGTCGCGCCTTGGCTTCCTGCAGCCTGAGCTGGTGCTCGCGCGCCTCGGTCTGGGCGAGGTAGAGCGAACCCGGCTGGAAGACGCCGCAGCCTTGCCCCGTCTCGGCTTCCAGTTCCTTGTAGAGCGCCATCGTATAGTGCTGCAGGCGACTGATATTGGTGGAATCGTGCAGACCGTGAATGTTGGCCGCCGCATGCCAGGTCGAGCCGGAAGTCAGTTCCGAACGCTCCAGCAGCATGATATCGGTCCAGCCCTGCTTGGCGAGGTGGTAGAGGATCGAGCAGCCGATCAGGCCGCCCCCGATCACCACCGCCTGTGCATGAGTTCGCATATCGGGAATTTCCTTTGGAATGGCCGTCGAGATCGGTCTGCTCAGGTCGGTCTGTATGTCGTAAGACCCTGATTTCAGGGTCGGCTCAGACGGCCAGCGTGCGAAAAGCCCGCAAGGCCTGTCCGGTCGTCAGGTTGCACCTTTTAAAAAGGTCGAAACTCAGAAAAAACGACCCTATAGCCCCACCAAAACGTCATACGCGGGCGATGCTTCCATCGCGGGTGGTTTTCCCCGTCGCTCTATTTCGCGTGAGGCGGCGACCGACCCTACTTGCGGTATCGTCCCACCAATTCGATGACGCGCTCTATCGCGGCCGCCGCAGCCTTGTGGTCCTGGGAGAAATTGAGGCGAACGCTGTCGGTCGAGTGCGGGCCGAATTCGGCGCCGGGCGTCACCGTAACCGCTGCCTGGTGGCGCAGGAGACGCACGAAATCCTGTGTCGAAACGGCCAGTTCCGGCAGTCTTGGAAACAGATAGCTTCCGGCTTCCGGCTTGCGCACCCGCAGCCCTTCGACCGCAGACAGCTTCGACAGGAGATCGTCACGGATCGCCTGATGGGCGGCGATACGCTCCGAAAGCCAGCCCGTCGGCTCCGCGAACCAGGTGTTCAAAACCGCCTGGCTGTAGCCGGGTGCGCGCAGCGAAACGATCGCCTGTAGCTTTTCCATACGCCCGACGATGCGCGTCGAGCCGAAGGCCGCTCCCAGCCGGTAGCCGCTCAGCGATTCGGTTTTCGACGGCCCCATGATGGTGACGACCCGTTCGGGGTCGATGTCCATCGCGCGCAGGTGGGTATAGGGCGCTCCGTCGTAAAGCAGCCGCGAATAAAGCTCGTCGACGATGACGGTGACGCCATGGCGCTCGGCGAGCCGGGCGATCGTTTCGATCTCCTGTCCCGAATAGACGACGCCGGCAGGGTTGTTCGGGTTTGAGAATACGAACACTTTCGCGCCTGCCTTGAAGGCGTCTTCGAGGGCGGCTAGGTCGAGCCCCGCCCTCTCCCGCGTATCGAGATAGTCGAGTTTGACGGGAACGATTTCGCCATCGAAGAACTGCACGAGCTTGCGGTTGGCGAAATAGTCCGGCTGCACCACCGCCACCTTGTCGCCCGCCGATACGGTCGAAGCGACGGCGAGGAACAAGGCGCCTTGCGATCCCGGCGTGATGATCAGCCCGTCATCGGCTAAAACAGCGGCGCCGGTGAAATCGGCCAGCCTGCCAGCCAGCGCGGCCCGGATTTCGAGGCTGCCGCGATATTCGGTATAAGCCTGCCTGCCGCCACGTTCGACGCCGGCGGCAAACGCCTCGAAGGAACCGGGCGCCGGCGCGAAGGCGTCGACGTCGCCGTGGGAAAAGTCGACCGGAGTACCGGCAATCCTGTCGCCGCGCAGCAGCGTCTCGATAGCGCCGGTCTTCTGGCGCGTTTCCTGGCCTGGCGCGTTATCGGTCGCGAGCTTTTCGAATTTTGCCTCGATCGAACCCATTTTTCCCTCTGATTGCAGGTGCCGTCGCTGGCTACTCATCTGCTTGCGCCCATAAAACGACTCGTTTCTCGCGAAACCTTGTGGATGTCTTCATGCCGGGCGGCGAAGACCGCGGCGGATCTGGTCGAGCCGCGCCGGCTGGTCGGGGATGGAGACGGCGAAGGTGGTGCGGCCGCCGATGCTTTCTACCAGTTCGACCACGCCGCCATGGGCGCGCACCAGTTCCTGTGCGATCGCCAGGCCAAGTCCCGTGCCGCCGCTGCGGGCCGCGCCGCGAAACGCCGCAAACAGGTTTTCGCGCGCCTTCGCGGGCAGGCCGGGGCCGGTGTCAGTGACGAGGATGCGGCTCACGCTACCTTGCCGTTCCGCGGCGACCGTCAGCCGGCGCACGACGGCGCTCTCGGTGTCGCCGGCCATCGCCTGAACGGCATTGCGTGTGAGGTTGGTGAGCACACGGAAAAGTTGCTCGGCGTCCGCGTCGACCTCGAAGCCGGCTACGACGGCGTTTTCGAATTCGATGCCACCGTCCAGGTCGAGCAGACCGTGCACCTCCTCCACCAGTTGCCGCAACCGGAGCCTGCGGCGCGAGGGTGGCGGCTCCTGCGTGCGTCCGTAGGCGAGCACGCCCTCCGAATAGGCGACGGCGCGGTCGAGCGCCCGCAACAGCCTCGGCGCATAGGCCTGCACCGTCGGGTCCTTCGACTGGCGGAGGCGGTCTGACATTAGTTGCGCGGATGCAAGGATATTGCGCATGTCGTGGTTGATCTTGGAGACGGCGAGGCCGAGATCGGCGAGGTGCTTCTGTTCGGCCAGCATCTTCTGCAACCGACCCTGCATCAGCGAAAGTTCGCGTTCGGCAACGCCGATCTCGTCTGCCCGCAAGGCAGGTCGTATGATGCGGGCGGGGTCGTCGGGCGCTTCGGAGAAGGACAGCATGGAACGCGTCATCGTGCGCATGGGCCGGATCATCATGCGGTCGATGGCGACATAGACCAGGGCGGCGGTGAACAGCGATATCAGAAGCGAGAGCAGGGCAACGGTGCGCGAGTAGGATAGCATGGCGGCGCGCAGCCGGTAGTCCGGCATGATCAGCTCGAACTCTTCAGCGCTTGTGCCGACGGGGCCGAAGACACGCAGCACCCGGTTGCCGCCGAAGATCAGCGTATCGAGCGCGCCCGTCATCTCGTCCACCATGCCGAGATGGGCGATGTCGATATGTTCGTCGACCTGCGGCGGCATCTCGGCGACCGCAAGCAGGCGTGATACCCCGCCGTCGCGCACCGCGATCGCCTTGGCGCCGATGGCCATCAGCACGTCGTTCTGGGCCGTCTGCGACAGGCTTTGCGGGTCGCCCTGCACCAGCACGATCGAAACGGCGGCGGCGGTCGCCAGCCGCTCCTTCAGCCAGGTCACGCGGTAGCTGGCGATGGACGGCAGGAAGATGAGGATTTCGGCAAGCAGGCCGAAAGCGATGGTGAACAGCAAAAGCTTGGCCGACAGCCCCCGCGCCAGCGGCACGCGATGCGGTGCCGACGGCGCCTGCTGGGGCGCCGTGTCAGCCTGTTCGTCCTCGAAGGTCTTTTCGCTCATGCGCGGCTGGTGCCATTCCCGATACGATCACATTTAGGCGATTAAAGCGTGTCTGCCAATTTTTCCCCGAACTTTCCCGGGGCGCGACCGAGCCAGGCGCGCCGCCGTCGGCGATATTGCCTGCGCTGCGCGTGCCGCCGATCGGATTGACTTCCAAAAACCTTCTTTCTATAAGCCCGCACACGCTCGGGCCTTACGACCCGGCGCGGTTTCGATCGCGCCAAGACAGGCCCGGCAAAGCTCCTGTTGCATAAGTGACAGATTCAAGAAGGGCCGCACTCCGCGGTATTAAAACAAATGAAGCGTACCTATCAGCCGTCTAAACTCGTCCGCAAGCGCCGGCATGGCTTTCGCGCGCGCATTGCAACCAAGAGCGGCCGTGCCGTCATTGCAGCCCGCCGCAATCGTGGCCGCAAGCGTCTAAGCGCCTGAGCGGAAAAGACCGTTGCCGGCTGCCGGAAAGCCAGTTGGGAATAGCCCCGGACGGCTTCTGAAGCGTGCAGAATTCCTGGCTGTCCGGCGTGGCGAAAAGCGCCGTGGGCGGCTTTTTCTCGTTGAAGTCCTGGACCGGGGCGACGGCGGGAGCGCGCGCGTCGGCTACACCGTGACCAAGAAGGTCGGCAATGCCGTGGTCCGCAACCGCATAAGGCGGCGGCTGAAAGAGGCCGTGCGTACCTATGCCGCCCGTGACATGGCGACGGGCAACGACTATGTCATCGTCGGGCGCGAGGAAGTACTCTCCGCTCCGTTCGATCTTTTGAAGACCGAACTCTCCCGCCGAATTCGCGCAACACGATAGGCCACGGACCTCGATGCAAAACAACCGGAACTTCTTCATCACCATCGCGCTGTCGGTGCTGATCCTGACCTTGTGGCAGGTGTTCTATATGAACCCGCGCATCGAGGCGCAGCGCGAGGCGGCCAAGGTCGAAGCGTCGCGCGTGGAAGCGAACAAGCCGGCGGATACGGCAAGCCCCGCCACGAACGCGCAGGCGCCGCAGCAGGGCACCATTCCCAGCGCGCCGGGTGCCGACCACGCAACGGCCGAGGGGCGCGACCAGGCGCTGGCGGCAAGCGGGCGCATTACGATCGATACGCCCAGCCTTTCCGGTTCGATCAATCTCGCCGGGGCGCGCCTCGATGACCTTCACCTCAAGCACTACACCGAGACGGTCGACAAGAACTCCCCGAACATCATCCTTCTCAATCCTTCTCCGCTGCCTGCCGGCTATTTCGCCGAGATAGGCTTTTCCGGCTCGCCCGATGTCGGCACCCTGCCGGGAACGGACACGGTGTGGACCGTGGAGGGAAACCGTACGCTGACGGCGGAAAATCCCGTCACGCTGACCTACACCAACGACAAGGGCCTTGTGTTCAAGCGCGTCATCTCCCTTGATGAGAACTACATGTTCACCATCGATGATACGGTGACCAATTCGGGCGGAACTCCCGTATCGCTGGCGAACTATGGCCGCGTGACGCGCTACGAGAAGCCGGACGACCGCAGCACCTATGTGCTGCATGAAGGCCTCATCGGCGTTACCGGCGAAGAAGGGCTGCAGGAGATCAAATATTCCAAGATCGAAAAGGAAAAGCAGGTCGTGCCCGGCAAGTCGAAAGACGGCTGGCTCGGCATCACCGACAAGTATTGGGCCGTGGCGCTGGTTCCTTCCACCAAGCAGCCTTTCCAGCCCCGCTTCAGCTTTTTCGATGACGGCAGGACGCGCTACCAGTCCGATTACCTGACCGATCCGATCACGGTCGCTCCCGGCCAGTCGACGACGCTCGAAACCCGGATATTTGCCGGAGCCAAGGAAGTCGGTACGATCAACGCCTATGAAAAGAACCTGAATATCCGCCAGTTCGACCTTCTGATCGACTGGGGCTGGTTCTATTTCATCACCAAGCCGATGTTCTGGCTGATCGATACGCTCTACAAATTCTTCGGCAATTTCGGCCTCGCTATCATAGCCACGACAGTTATCGTCAAAGCAGTATTCTTCCCGCTCGCCAACAAGTCCTATGCCTCGATGGCGAACATGAAGAAGGTGCAGCCTAAGATGGCCGAAATCCGCGAGAAATACGCGGACGACAAGATGGCCCAGCAAAAGGCGATGATGCAACTCTACAAGACCGAGAAGATCAATCCGGTCGCCGGCTGCTGGCCGATGGTTATCCAGATTCCGGTCTTCTTCGCGCTCTACAAGGTGCTCTACATCACCATCGAGATGCGGCACGCACCGTTCTTCGGCTGGATTCAGGATCTGGCGGCGCCCGATCCGACGTCGCTGTTCAACCTGTTCGGCCTGCTGCCTTTCGCAGCCCCGGCCATGCTGCATATCGGCGTCTGGCCCCTGATCATGGGTGTCACCATGTTCTTGCAGATGCGCATGAACCCGACGCCGCCGGACCCGACCCAGGCGATGATCTTCACCTGGATGCCGATCGTCTTCACCTTCATGATGGCGGGCTTCCCGGCAGGCCTCGTCATCTACTGGGCCTGGAACAACACGCTGTCGATCGTCCAGCAGGGCATCATCATGAAGCGGCAGGGCGTCAAGGTCGAGTTGTGGGATAATCTCACCGGCATGTTCAAGAAAAAGCCGGCGCGGGCGGAATAGAGCCTCTCGTGAGTCCCTTGGACAAGCCCGCCATCGGCCCGGAACTGTTCACGCGGCCATGGGTCTTCATCCGTGGCGTGCCGGCAATGAAATTCCTGCCGCCGGAAGGGCCGGTGGAGATCGCCTTTGCCGGCCGCTCCAATGTCGGCAAATCGTCGCTGATCAACGCGCTGGTCAGCCAGAAGGGTCTGGCGCGGACGTCCAACACGCCGGGGCGCACGCAGGAACTCAACTATTTCGTGCCGGACGGGTTTTCGGGCGAAGGCGCCGATCTGCCGCCGATGGCGCTGGTCGACATGCCGGGCTACGGCTACGCCACCGCGCCCAAGGAAAAAGTCGACGAATGGACCAAGCTCGTCTTCGACTACCTCAAGGGTCGGGTCACGCTGAAGCGCGTCTATGTGCTGATCGACGCGCGCCACGGCATCAAGGCCAAGGACGACGAGGTGCTTTCGCTGCTCGACAAGGCGGCGGTTTCCTACCAGATCGTGCTGACCAAGACCGACAAGATCAAGGCGGCCGGCGTGCCGCGCCTGATCGAGGAGACGCTGCAAAAAATCAAGAAGCGCCCGGCAGCGTTTCCCTTCGTGCTCGCGACGTCATCGGAAAAGGCCGAGGGGCTGGACGAATTGCGCGCGGCGATGGTGCTGGCGGCCAATGGCGGCTGACCAAAGCGGAGCGGTTGGCCGGTCGGTCAGGCCACCGTCGGCTTGAAGCTCAGCGCCACGCCGTTGATGCAGTGGCGCTTGCCGGTCGGCTTCGGCCCGTCGTCGAAGACATGACCCAAATGACCGCCGCAGCGACTGCAATGGCACTCGACGCGCACCATGCCCAAGGTCGTGTCCTGCCGCGTCGCGATGCCGTTCGGCAGCGCCTGCCAGAAGCTCGGCCAGCCGGTGCCGGATTCGAACTTGGTCTCTGACGAATAAACTGGCAGGTCGCAGCCGGCGCAGGAGAAGATGCCCTTGCGGTGCTCCTCCAGCAGCGGGCTGGAGCCCGGATATTCGGTGCCTTCCTTGCGCAGCACGGTATAGGCGGCATCGGAAAGGATGGCGCGCCACTGCGCATCGGATTTGGTAACCGCGAAGGTTTCAGCCGCCCGCGCCGGCTCGGGTTTGCCCATCCGCACCAGCGCCGAAGCGCCCGCCACGAAGGCCACGCCGGCGGCACCGCTCAACAGAAAATCGCGACGATTCATGGTCCCGTACCTCCGCCGGCCTTTTTAGGCCGATCCATCCCTCACAGAGAAATCAAATGCGGGTGAGGGGCCTTTCTCAAAAAGCCGCCCGCGCCGGGACGATGCCATTTATGACCGGCGCGGGGTGCTTGGTTCGGTTGCAGGGCGAGGGACGTAATCCCGCAACCAACCATGGAGCGCGTCACATCTTCGGCAGGAGCACCTTGTCGATGACATGAATGACGCCGTTGGATTGCTTGACGTCGGCGATCGTGACATGCGCGACATTGCCGTTCTCGTCGGTGACGGTGACCTTGCCGCCCTTGTCCTTCAGCGTCAGTTCGCAGCCGCCGACCGTCTTGACCTTGTGCATGCCGCCGTCCGCCTTGACCATCTTCTTGACGTCCGAGGACATCGCCTTGGCGGCAACGACATGGCAGGTCAGGATTTTGACGAGCTTGGCCTTGTTTTCGGGCTTCAGCAGCGTGTCGACGGTGCCTTTCGGAAGCGCGGCAAAGGCTTCATTGGTTGGCGCGAAAACGGTAAACGGGCCTTTGCCTTCCAGTGTCTCGACCAGGCCGGCGGCCTTGACCGCCGCCACCAGCGTGGTGTGGTCCTTCGAATTGACGGCGTTCTCGATGATGTTCTTGTTGGCGTACATGGCGGCGCCGCCGACCATCGGGTTCTTGGCATAGGCAACGGTGCCAAGCGCGGAAAAGGCAACGGCGCCGGCGAACAAAGCGGTGGCGAATTTACGCATGGTGTCAAACTCCCTGAGTTTTGTTTCCCAGCTTCTCTGGGGCGCAAGGAGATACGGAGCAAAATCCGAAGAGTTTCAAAGATGTCGAGAAAAAGCCGCCAGCGTCAGATGTTTCTCAGATCACCGGCAGCGACCACCGGGCCGGTCGGCTGGCCGGTCGGGGAGCCGCCGGCCGGCTCAAGGCTGACGGCAAGCACTGCGCCCTGTGCGAGTTTTTCTTGTGCCGCCGGTGGCACGGGTACGTGTACGGTGGAGCCGGCCGGGATGACCCCCATCGACACGGGCAGGTTCTTGCCTTCGATCATCCACAGTTCAAAATCCTTGTCCGCAGCGCGCTCGCCGGCCACGTGCGAAAGATCGATAGTGTGCTGCGTGGCATCGTAGACGGCGAGGTACTTCACGTCGCTGCCGTTGGCGGAAAGCGAGGCGACAAGCCTCATCGGCGGTTGTTGCACTGGCAAATTGACCAGCGGGACGGCGATATAAAGAGCAAGCGCGGCAATGGCGGCCACAGCCAGGCCGCGCCAGAAGGCCAGGCTCGACCAGGCGCCAGGCCGGACGGAAGCGGTCGCGGAAGTCGATGCGAACAGCCTTCGTTCAAGCGCCTCCCTCACCGAGGCGGGGGCCTCTATTTCTCCGTAGCCGCTTGCCAGCGGCGACAGCCTTGCCTCCCAGCCGTCGACCAGGCTTGCGAACGCGGCATCGGTTTCGAGGCGGCGCGCGGCTTCCTGGCGCTCCTGCGCCGACAGTACACCCAGAACGTATTCGGCGGCGAGCTGGTCGTCGCTTTCACGGTCCGGTTCGTTGTCTTCCGCCGATGTCATCTTTCCAGACATTCCCGCAATTTCATCAGGCTGCGCCGCAGCCAGGTCCGCATCGTGTTCAGAGGCACGCCATGGCGCTCCGCCAGTTCGGCATAACTTTCACCCGTAAGATAGGCACCACGCACGGCTGCCGCCCGGTCTTTCTCAAGTTCGTCGAGACAATGATGGATGCGCTCGTTTTCACCCGCAGCCACGGCAATCGTCTCCGGACCAGGTGCCGGATCGGCGATATCAAGGGCTGTGTCGATGTCCATCGCAGGCCGGGGTCGCGCCCTGATCCGGTCGATCGAATGATTGCGGGCGATGGCCACAAGCCACGAAACCGGGCTGAGATCCGATACCGCAAAGCGATCCGCCTTGGTCCATATCTTGACGAAAACTTCCTGAAGCGCTTCCTCAGCGTCTGCCCGATCGTTCAATACACGCAGGCAGACGCCGAAAAGTTTCGCGCTTGTCTGCCGATAAAGTAGATCGAACGCGACGCGATCCTTCATCGAGGTCCGAACGATCAGTTTGCTGATATCGGGAGGCGTCATCGCCGCCAAGCTAGGGTTTTGGCGTCAATTTGCAACAGTGTCGTGATGGCGGTGACCTGGTGCAGGACTTAGGATCGCCAGCCCATGGCGCTGCGCGGCAGCTTGATCAGGTCGCCGAAGCGGGCGCGCAGCCGGTCGTCGATCGGCTTGCTCACATGTCGCGGAAACCGCTCGGCGAGGATGCGCTTCTTCTCGGCGACGGCCTTTTGCAAGAGGTCAGGCTTGCCCTTCTCGCACCATTCCCGAGGCGACAGGCGATCGCCGATGGACGGGTAAAAATAATCGGCCGGCACGGCGCGCGAGGGCTCCCCGCTGCCGAGATAGTGGCCCGGCCCCTTCAGGCAGACCTCGGCGATGGCATCGGCCGAAAGGGCTGCCTGGCTGGCATCGATGCCGCGCACGCAACGCTGGCAATGGCCTAGCATATCATTGTCGACGATCAGGCTTTCCAGGCAAAAGCCCAGCAGCGAGGCATGCATGCCCGCCGCCTCGTAAACGAGATCGAGACCGGAGAGACCGGCCATCACATTGGTGGTGCCCTTTTCGTAGCCGGACTGGATATCCGGCAGCTTCGAATCGCTCATGCCTGCCGCCGAAGCGCCGGGCAAATCGTAGAACCGCGCCATCTGCGCGCAGGCCGCCGTCAGCAGCGCCTGCTCGGGCGAGCCGCCTGCCATCGCGCCGCTGCGTGGATCGGAAACGAACGGCCACGTCCCCAGCATCGCCGGGTGGCCGGGCCTCAGCGCGTTGACATAGACGAGGCCCGCCAGCACCTCGGCCACCGCCTGCACCACCGCGCCGACAAGCGGCGCCGGCGCCGTGGTGCCCGCCTGCCCGGTGGACAGCAGCAGGATCGGAATGCCGCCCTTGACGCATTCCTCCATCACCCCGCAGGCGTCCTCGGCAAATTTCATCGGCGATACGACGAAGGGGCTGGAACTCGAAACGAAGGGCCGGGCGCGAAAATTCGCCTCGCCGCCGGCAATCGCGTGAAGCATGTCGAGCGCCGGCTTGACGTTTTCGCGCACCGTGAACGAGGTGCCGATATGCTTCGACGTGCCCGTCACGCAGGCGTAAAGCGTGTTGAGGTCCAGTTCGAGCGGATCGGCGATGTCGCGCGCCACCATCGGACGCTGGAAGAAATGGACGTTGTCCAGCCCCTCGACGATGCGCGCGGCGTCGTAGATGTCCTGCAACTGCGATTCACGATAGGCGCGCTTTTCCACGTCGACCAGATGAACGGCAAGCCCGGCTGTGCCGTAATACACGTGGCCGCTTTGGACCGCCATATCGTGCCGGGGGTCCTGCCCGTGCAGCGTGAAATGGCGGGCGGCCCTGGCGATCGTGTCGGTCACCAGCGCACGTGGAAAGCGGATGCGACCGTCCTGCCCATAGGTCGCGCCGGCCTTGGCTAGCGCCTCGATGCAGGAAGGAATGGGATGGGCAAAGCCCACCGTTTCCAGAACCACCAGCGCGGCTTCGTGGATGCGCTCGAGGTCGTTCTCGCAAAGCGGCCGATAGCGTGCCGGCCGGTCGCTTCCGTTTCCCGGTCCTGCCCTGTACGCCCCGCGGTTCGGGGCCGGTTCGGAGTCCGGGTTGGCCGGCGCTGGCGGCCTTGCCGTGGCCGACGCCATTTTCGCAAGCGTCATGAACACTCCATGTCGAAGCCGCGTACCGGAAGGTGGTCCGTCCGACCCGCCGCTTTTTCAGCTTCGACTATGGCGCGCCAGGCAAGACGTACGAAGGCCCAGCAAAATTCGCCGCATGGGCCAGCGCCGTGGCGCTAAAACATCTGACCGAAAAGTGGAATCCGGTTTTCGGTCCGATGTTCCAACCAACCCTGTCAGGCGGCTGCCGGCCTGCGCCCCGCCGCCGTCGCCAATTCGCGGATGCCGGGCTCGATATGCTGAAGCGCAATCGAGGAAATGCCCAGCCGCATGAAGCGGGACGGCGCGTTGCTCTGGTCGAAAAAGCGGTCGCCCGGCTCGATCAGGACGCCGCGCGTGGCGGCGATTTCGGCCAGTGCCCTCGCATCGGTGCCGCGCGGCCCTTCCAGCCACAACGAGGTGCCGCCGGCCGAATTGTGGGCGTACCACTCCGGCAGGAAGGCGGAAATCGCCTGCACCAGCCGCTTGCGCCGCTCGTCGAAGGCGCTGGAAAGGCGTCGCACCAGCGCCTCGTGATGGCCGAGCGACAGGAAAAGCGCCACAGCGCGCTGGTTATTGGCCGGCGGATGGCGCAGCATGAAGCGGCGCAATGCCCGAAGTTCCGCAATGAGGTCTGCCGAGGCCACGATGTAGCCGAGGCGCAGGCCCGGAGCCAGCGTCTTCGACATCGAGCCGACATAGATGACGCGCCCGGAACGGTCCGTGCTCTTCAGCGCCTGCTGCGGCGCCTCGTCGAGGAGCTGGCTGTCGTAGCCGTCCTCGATGATGATGTGATTGTTGCGGTTGGCGCGCGCCAGGAGGTCCTGCCGTCGTTCCACCGAAAGCGGCACCATGGTCGGGCAATGGTGGCTCGGCGTGATGAAGACGAAGCCCGAATCCGCTGGAATGGAGGACGTCACGATGCCGGACTGGTCGACCGGCACGGGCTGGATGTCGGCGCCGGCCAGCCGGAAGATGGAGCGCGCGTCGGGGTAGCCGGGATCTTCCATCGCCACCTTCGAGCCCTTGGTCATCAGCAGCGTCGCCAACATGTAGAGCGCGTGCTGCGCGCCCAGCGTCACGATGATCTCGTCGGGATTGGCGAAGATGCCGCGGCGCGGCAAAAGCCGTGCCTGGATCTGCTCGATCAGCAGCGGATCGTCGCGGTCGACCATGTCGGACGCCCAGTTGCGGATTTCGAGCACCGCCAGCGCCATGCGGTTGCACTCGCGCCATTCGGCGGTTGGAAACAGCGTCGGATCGAACTGGCCGTAGACGAAGGGATAGGAAGACTTGATCCAGTTTTCGTTCTTGTTGGGCGGCGGCATGTCGCTGGCGGCGATCTGGCGGCGCGCCTTCCAGTCGATCTCGTTGGCCTGGTCCGGCGCCTTCTGGTGTGGCTTGGCCGGGGTTGCCAGCACTTCCGGGTTGACGAAATGGCCGCGCCGCTCGCGCGCCACCAGAAAGCCCTGGTCCACCAGTTGCTGGAAGGCCAGCACCACGGTGCCGCGCGCCACGCCGAGCTTTTCGGCGAGGATACGGCAGGACGGCAACGGCATCGAGGCGGCGATCTGCCGGTCGAGAATGGCGGCGACGATCGCCTGCCGGATTTGTGCCTGCAAGGTCTGGCCGGATTCCGCCGATATCCGGAACAGGCCGGACCAGATAGCCGTATCGTTTCGCTGTGGCATGGTAAGGATTCCTCGATGGCCAGCGCTTTTCGCTTTTGTGGACCAGTCGAGCGTATCCCTGGCACAAGGCGTTGCGCCAATGAATTTTTCTGATCGCTGGGATTTATGCCAGTGATCGATCCTGGCCCAATTCCATCCAGAGAATGTGATTGAACCGATTTAAATTTCCGAGCGGAACTGCGGTAATGCCCTCTTGCACCAGCGATAGGTCTGCTAGAGTAGCGCTTCAACCTATCGAGGAGTCGGACAGTGGCACAATCGCCCTTTCAGAAAGCACTCGCTGCGCTGCGCGACCAGCATACGGCCGGATCGTGGGACATGCGCGGCGTATTTGCCGCCGATTCCGGGCGGTTTTCGCGGTTCTCCGCCTCCGATGGCGACCTTCTGCTCGACTGGTCGAAATGCGCGGTCGACGCCCGCACGATGGAACTGCTGGAGGAACTGGCCAGGGCCGCCGATGTCGAAGGCCGCCGCGCGGCGATGTTTTCGGGCAAGCACATTAACGTGACCGAGGACCGTGCCGTTTTGCACACAGCATTGCGCGACCTCGACGGCAAGGGCCTCACCGTCGACGGGCAGGACGTTCAGGCAGACGTGCTCTCGGTGCTCGACGCGATGAGCGTCTTCGCCGACGCCATCCGCTCCGGCAAGGCTACCGGCGCGACGGGCAAGAAGATCACCGATATCGTCAATATCGGCATCGGTGGTTCCGACCTCGGCCCCGCCATGGCCACGCTGGCGCTGGCGCCTTATCACGACGGCCCACGCGCGCATTACGTCTCCAACATCGACGGCGCCCATATCCACGACACACTGAAAGGCCTTTCGGCCGAGACGACGCTGTTCATCATCGCTTCGAAGACCTTCACCACGGTCGAGACCATGACCAACGCCGCCACCGCCCGCAAATGGGTGGAGAAGCATCTCGGCGCCGGCGCTGTCGGCAAGCATTTCGCCGCCGTTTCGACCGCGCTCGACCTTGTCGCCAAATTCGGCATTGCGCAGGACCGCGTCTTCGGCTTCTGGGACTGGGTTGGCGGCCGCTATTCCGTCTGGGGCGCGATCGGCCTGCCGGTGATGATCTCGGTCGGGCCTTCCAATTTCCGCGCCTTCCTCGGCGGCGCCCACGAAATGGACGAGCATTTCCGCACCACGCCGCTATCGAAGAACCTGCCGGCGCTGCTCGGCCTGGTCGGCTGGTGGCATCGGGTGGTCTGCAACTATCCAGCCCGCGCGGTCATTCCCTACGACCAGCGCCTGTCGCGCCTGCCGGCCTATCTGCAGCAGCTCGACATGGAATCGAACGGCAAGAGCGTGACTCTGCAAAGCGGCAAGGTCACGACGCCGACCGGCCCGCTGGTCTGGGGCGAGCCCGGCACCAACGGCCAGCACGCCTTCTTCCAGCTTCTGCACCAGGGCACCGATGTCATCCCAATCGAGTTCCTCGCCGCGGCCGTCGGCCATGAGCCCGGCCTGAAGCATCACCACGACCTGCTGCTCGCCAACGTGCTGGCGCAGTCGGAAGCGCTGATGAAGGGCCGCACACTGGAAGAAGCGCGCGCGCAGATGCTGGCCAAAGGCATGAAGGAGGACGATGTCGAGCGGATCGCGCCGCACCGGGTCTTTTCCGGCAATCGCCCCTCGATCACCATCCTTTACCGGAAACTCGATCCGCGCACGCTCGGGCGACTGATCGCGCTTTACGAGCACCGCGTCTTCGTCGAAGGCACGCTCTACGACATCAACTCCTTCGACCAGTGGGGCGTGGAACTCGGCAAGGAACTGGCGACGCAGTTGCTGCCTGTCGTGGAAGGCAAGGAAAGCGCCGCGAAAAAGGATGCTTCGACCGCCGGTCTCGTGGCACATATCCACCATCTGCGCGGATCGGAGTGAGCAGCTTGGCGGACATCAAGGGGATTTTATTCGACAAGGACGGCACGCTTGTCGATTTTCAGGCGACATGGTTTGCCATCGGCGACCTGATGGCGCTTGACGCCGCGGGCGGCGACCGCAGCGAGGCCGACCGGCTGATGCAGGCCGCCGGCTACGACTTTACCGTGCACGGCTTCAAGGCGGATTCGGTGTTCGCGGCCGGAACCAACGCCGACATCGTCACCCTCTGGTATCCGCAAGCCGGGCTCGACCAAAAGCGGGCGATGGTGACGAAATTCGATACCTTTACTGCCGAACAGGGCGCGTTGCAGGCGGTTCCGCTGCCCGGCAGCAAGGATGCGATCGCCAGCCTGCACGCGTCCGGTTTTCGTCTCGGCGTCGCCACCAACGATTCCACCAGCGGCGCGGAAAAGACGCTTCTGGCGCTCGGCATGGCGCAGATGTTCGACGCCGCCTATGGCTATGATGCGGTCGCCAACCCCAAGCCCGCGCCCGACACGGTGCAGGCGTTCGCCGACCTGACCGGCCTGCGCTCGACCGAGATCGCCATGGTCGGCGACAATCGCCACGACCTCGAAATGGCGCGAGCCGGTGGTTGCGGGCTGGCAATCGGCGTGCTTTCGGGAACCGGCACGCGGCAGTCGCTGGCCGAAATAGCAGACGTAGTGCTGGATTCGATCGTCGACCTGCCGGCCTTCCTCGCCGCGCGGGGGTAGGGTGGCCTCATCGCGACGAAAGGCGGGCGACGCCGTTTGCCGCTTTCGGCTCGACAGGAGCGGCTCGACGGTCTAGTACCGTGCGAAAGGTATTTTTTCCTGTTACCGAGGAGGGCACGCCATGCTCTCGCATGACCGCGTATGGGCCGCCATCGATGCGCTCGCCGAACGCTATTCGCTCTCGGCGTCCGGCCTGGCAAAGCGCGCCGGGCTCGATTCGACGGCCTTCAACAAGTCGAAGCGACTGGCCTCGGATGGCCGCCCGCGCTGGCCGTCAACGGAATCGCTGGCCAAGATCATCGAGGCGACCGGTGCGTCGCTGGACGAGTTCATGGCTTTGCTCAATCGCAAGCCGAATGACGACGCGCTGCCGGTACAGCACCCGACGGTGCCGCTCGTCGGCTTCGCGCAGGCCGGCGCCGGTGGCTTCTTCGACGATTCCGGCTTTCCGGTCGGCCATGGCTGGGACCTGATCGAGCTGCCGGCGCAATCGAAGGCGGGTTCCTACGCGCTCAAGGTGCATGGCGATTCCATGCTGCCGCTCTACCGCGACGGCGATGTGCTGATCGTCGAGCCGGGAGCCACCGTGCGCAAGGGCGACCGCGTCGTCGTCAAGACCAATGCCGGAGAGGTCATGGCCAAGGTGCTCGAACGCCAGACCGCCAGATCCGTTTCGCTGGTGTCGCTCAACCCCGAACATCCTAACCGCGAGCTTCCCGTTGCCGAAGTGGAATGGGTGGCGCGCATCGTCTGGGCCAGCCAGTAGGGCGGCATGCAGCGTCGCCACGCCGCCACCGCCGCGCTTGCGATTTTCGTGATGGTCGTGTCGGTTATGCTCGGCGGTCGCGCCGTGTTGCGCCAGCAAGGCGTGGATGCCGGTGATCGCACGCCACCGGCTGCCATCCCCGCCAAACCGGCCACAGCCGAAACCCCGAAGAACCAACCGGAAAAAACGCCCATCACGTCGACGGCGACCGATCCTGGCATCGTCGGGCCACCGCAGGCCGGCACCGCGCCGTTGGAGCGGATTGAACCGCGTGCGCCGCTCAGCGAATTGTCGCTCGCCGTTCCGCCGAAGCCGAAATCGCCGGAGGATCTCGCCGGGGAACCGCTGTTCCATCCAGTTGCCGAAGCCGCCGGCGTGATCGAGGCGAAGGGCCAGTCGCTGACCGTTTCCGGCATCGAGGTGATAAAGCCGGACGAAACCTGTACCGACAGCGCCGGCAAGAGCTGGCCATGCGGCGTGCAGGCACGCACGGCCTTTCGCGGCTTTCTGCGCGGCCGTGCGGTGACGTGCGCCGCGCCCGACAAGGCCGGCGCCGCGCAGTGTCGTGTCGGCAATCGGGATATCGGTGCATGGCTGGTCGAGAACGGCTGGGCGCGCGCTCTGCCGGACGGCCCCTATGCCGATGCCGGCAGGAAGGCGAGCGAAGCGGCAAAGGGGGTTTACGGCGCAGCACCCGATCTTTCGGCCCTGCCACCGGTGCCGGCGGTCACGCCTGAGCCACTGCCCGGCATGGCCGACGAGCCGTCTTCCATCCTCGACGAATCCGGCACGGCGGCAACGCCGCCGGACCAGTCCGCGCCGGTTACGCCGCTACCAGGTTTCCCGCCAGCGCCTGTCCGATGAGGGCGACGGTTTCGCTGACGCCATAGAGCGCCGCGAACGACCCGAAGCGCGGGCCGCGCTCCTGGCCGATCAGCACCTGGTAGATCATCTGGAAGAAAGCAACGGAGACCCCCGGCCCGCCTTCCGGCGCTTGCTTGGTGTGATCCTGATAGCGCTCGATCTTGCGCGCGACATTGAGGGCGGCGTTCTGGATCGTCTCGCCGTCAGCGCCTTGCGGCAGTGCCGCCAGCGCTTGCGCCAGTTTTTCCAGTGCGTCGCGTTCGACGTCATCGGGCGCGCGATAAACCTTCGACGGCTTCACGAAATCGTCGAAATAGCGGATGGCATAGCCGGCCAGCCGGTCGAGCTCCGGGTTCTTCTCTGGCGTGACGCCCGGTGCATAGCGCGAGATGAAGCCCCACAGCACAGCCTTGTCCTGCGCGTTCGAGGCGCTGACCAGGTTGAGCAGCAGCGAGAACGGTACGGCGAGGTCGATGGCCGGCGGATGGCCGTTGTGCATGTGCCAGACCGGGTTGCCGAGACGGTTCTTCCAGTCCTGCCGCGGATAGGCGGACAGGAAGGTGTAATATTCGTCGACGGCGCGCGGGATGACGTCGAAATAGAGCTTCTTGGCCACGCGCGGCTTCTGGAACATGTAGAGGCCGAGGCTTTCGGTCGGTGCGTAGGTCAGCCACTCGTCGATGGTGAGCCCGTTGCCCTTCGACTTCGAAATCTTCTGGCCCTTGTCGTCGAGGAACAGTTCGTAGACGAAATGCTCCGGCGCGCGCCCGCCGAGGATGACGCAGATCTTGTCGTAGAGCGCGGCGTTGGTCTGGTGGTCCTTGCCGAACATCTCGAAATCGACGCCGAGTGCTGCCCAGCGCATGCCGAAATCCGGCTTCCATTGCAGCTTCACCTTGCCGCCGGTCACCGGCAGCGTGGTTTCGGTACCTTCATCGTCGAAGGTAATAGTGCCGGCCTTGGCGTCGACATGCTTCATCGGCACGTAGAGCACGCGCCCGCTCTTCGGCGAGATCGGCAGGAACGGACTGTAGGTCGCCTGACGCTCCGCTCCCAGCGTCGGCAGCATCACCGCCATGATGTCGTCGAAGCGCTCGGCGGCGCGCTTGAGCACCGGATCGAAGCGGCCGGACTTGTAATAGTCCGTGGCGCTGGCGAATTCGTAGTCGAAGCCGAACGTGTCGAGGAAGCGCCGCAGCATCGCGTTGTTATGGTGGCCGAAGCTCTCGTAATCGCCGCCGAACGGATTGGGCACCGAGGTCAGCGGCATATGCAGATAGGGTTCGAGCGCTGCGCGGTCCGGCACGTTGTCGGGAATCTTGCGCATGCCGTCCATGTCGTCGGAGAAACACAAAAGCCGCGTCTTGACCTTGTCCCCGGTGAGGATGCGGAAGGCGTGGCGCACCATGGTGGTGCGTGCAACCTCGCCGAACGTGCCGATATGCGGCAGGCCGGACGGGCCATAGCCGGTCTCAAACAACACCGTCTCGGGAAAGCCGGTCTTGGCGTAGCGCTTGATGATCTTTTTCGCTTCCTCGAACGGCCAGGCTTTGCTTTCCGCAGCGGCGGCAAGCATTTCCGGATTGAGATCGAGGGGGGCGGTTGCGGCCATTTCGGCAGTCCTGGGATCGTTCTTGAAAAGGCGGCGCCAGCAAAGCGCCGATGCCGGGATGCTCTATGCGTAGGGGATCAAAGCGTCAACACCGCCGCCCGTTTTCGCGTTCCCGTCAGTAGAAGCTGACCGGGAAATAGCGCAGATAAAGCTCCGTGAAGGTTCCGTCCTGCGATATTTCCTGAAGCGCGTAATCGAAGGCGGCCGCCAGCGCCGGATTGTCCAGTCGGGTGGCGATCGCCATGCCTGTTCCGAAATATTCCGGCGCCAGATAGGGGCCGCCGGCGAAGCGGCAGCATCCGGCCGCATCCGTTCCAGCCAGCCAGAAGGCGAAGCGCATGCCGTCGCCGAAAGCCGCGTCCACCTTTCCGGCCTTGAGCGCGCCGTAGGCCTCTTCCGCCTTGGCAAAGGGCACGATCTGGAGATCGCTGAAGTAATCGCGCAGCATGCGTTCATGGGCGGAGCCGGCGACTACGCCGACACGCTTGTTCATCAGCTTCTGGAAGATCGGCTCCATCACGGCGCTGGCCTTCGGCATGATGAAGCGCGCCGGAAATTGCAGGTAGGATCGGGAAAAGGCGTATTTGGTACGCGCTTCCTGCGTGACCGCGATGCCGGCCAGGATCGCCTCGCCCTCGTTCTTCTGCAGGGCGCCGTCGAGTTCCGACCACGGCAGGGCCTGGATCTGGCATTTGTCGGCGATTCCGAGCCGGGCGCAGATGGCGCGCGCCAGGTCGACATGAAAGCCCGAAAGCTTGCCGTCGCGGTCGAGGAAATTGAACGGCGGGAAATCGGTCGTGGTCAGGAAACGCAGTCTCGGTAGCGCCGACAGGTCCGGCTTCGGCAGCCTTTCCTTGGTGTCCCACAGCATTGGCACCTGGGGCTCGGCGGCCTGCAGCGCCGCGCCCGATTGCAGTGCGGCCCCCGCCGAAACCAGCGCGACGCATAGCCAACGAAACGCCCGGGATCGAAATTCCAAGATCGAAGAACTCCGCTCTGCTTTGTCCGTATAGGCTTTTGGTATGAAAAGACGGCTCACACAACGCTTTTCGATTTCAATGTGTTGAATTGGCGATATGCTTTGGCCGGGTCAGCCGTGGCGCGGGACTACCGCCCGACCGCAGAGGGGACTGCGGCATTCGAGACTGGCCGGCAACATGGGGGTGTTGCAGCGGGGCGGATAGTAATTTCCAGCACGGCAGGGCCACGGCGCGGCAGCGATCGGGGGAAGCCGGAATTGGCGTAAGTGAGCCTCCGGGCAGGAGGACGGAAGGTTTAGGGAGAGAGGCGGACTGGGACTCCGTTGCAGTCAGGGGGATATCGGGCATGCGACCGTTTGGGTTCGACGGCACCGGCGAAGCCGGATCGATGGGGGACGCGGCGAAAGGTCCGCTCGAGAGAACCGATCAGCCCGACGCGGGCGCGCTTCTGGCGCAAATATTCTTTCCCGAACTGACCGAATGGCAGCCGGTGCTGGCCAGGCTTTCGGTGCCGCTGTCGACGGCTGTGGAGGCGGCCATGCGCGCTCGCACCGAAGCCTGCGATTTTCAGTCGGCGCTGCTTTCCAGCGGCGCCGTCTCGCGCCGCAACCTGCTGCGTGCCGTGGCTGCCGAACTTGGCCTCGGCGTGATCGAGGAAATCGATCCGGGCAGGCTCATCGTCAGCGAGGAGCATTCCATTGCGCTGCTGCGCGGCCGCAACGGGCAAATTCCCGTCAAGCTCATGGAGAAGAACGGCGGCGTCGCCTTTCTGATCACGTCGGAACGCCTGCAACTCGGCGTCATCCGCAACCGGATCGCAGCCCTTCCCACACTGGCGCGGCACCTGAAGATGGTCGACCCTCAGGTTCTGCGCGCCGCCGTGCTGGAGCATGCGCGGCCGCTGCTGGCAAGAACGGCGACGATCGGACTTTTCGAGCGGTTTCCCCTGATGTCGGCGCGCATTGTTGCCAATGCCTGGCAGGGATCGATGGTGGGCGTGATCCTGACTGTCCTGCCGGTCGGCTTGTTTCTGGCCTGGGACCAGGTGCTGGCATCGGCGCATGTGTTGGCAACACTTTTCTTCTTCGCCTGCGTGGCGCTTCGCTTCGCGGCCGTAGCGTCCATCAGGCCGTTGAAAGCGCCGGCGCGAATGACGATGCCCGACGGCGAAAAGCCGGTCTACACGGTGCTGGTGGCGCTTTATCGGGAGGCTGCCATCGTGCCGGATCTTCTGGCCGCGCTGGATCGGCTGGTGTGGCCGCGCGACCGGCTTGAGGTCAAGCTTGTCTGCGAGGCCGACGATACCGGCACGCTGGCCGTGGTCAGCGCTTTGGACCTTCCGCCTTACGTCGAATTGATCGAAGTACAGCCGGGCATTCCCAGGACGAAGCCGAAAGCGCTCGACTATGCCCTGCAGATGTCGGGCGGCGAATTCATCGTTCTCTACGACGCCGAGGACGATCCGCATCCCATGCAGCTTGTCGAGGCATGGCAGCGTTTTCGCTATGCAGGCCCCGACCTTGCCGCAGTCCAGGCGCCGCTTGAAATTTCCAATCCCCGCGACGGTCCAATCGCCCGCATGTTCGCCTTCGAGTATGCGGGGCTGTTTCGCGGCATGCTGCCCTGGCTTTCGAGCCGGCGGCTGATGCTGCCGCTCGGCGGAACCTCGAACCATTTTCGCCGCGCTATACTGGAAGAGGTCGGCGGCTGGGACCCGTTCAACGTCACCGAGGATGCCGATCTCGGGATGCGGCTGGCCCGCTTCGGCTATCGCACCGAGGTCATCTCATGCCCGACCCGCGAACCCGCGCCGAAACATTTCGACGTGTGGCTGCGGCAGCGTACCCGATGGTTCAAGGGCTGGGCCCAGACATGGCTCGTCCATATGCGCAATCCCGTCCGCCTTGCCGGCGAACTCGGGATAAAATCGTTCCTGGTCGCACAGGTGCTGTTTGCCGGTATGCTCGCATCGGCGCTGCTTCACCCGCTGCTTTTGGCTACCTTCGCCTTCTTCAGCATCAAACTTGTGCTAGACCGGACGCTGGGAGCGCTGGGCTCTTCCCTGCTGGTATTCGACGTGGTCAACATCGTATGCGGCTATCTGTCGTTCCTGCTGCTCGGCTGGCAGACGCTGAACAGGCAGGAACGGCGGGGCTTCTGGAAGATCGTCCTGTTCACGCCGCCTTACTGGGTAATGCTGTCCCTGGCCGGCTGGCGGGCGCTCTGGCATCTTTGGCGCCGGCCCCATCATTGGGAAAAGACCCCGCACGAGCCTGTTCCCCGGCTCCGGCCGGCTTGAATTTCCTGGGCGCCCTTGCTGCTATTTCTCCAGAAAAGCCGGGCCTTCGCCGATGATCTTGTCGTCTTCCTTGCCGATGGCGTCGGTATCGCGCCCGTCATAAGGCAGCGACAGAAGAATGCGCCGGATGGCGGCAAGCCGGGCGCGGCGCTTGTCGTTGGCACGCAGGATGATCCACGGTGCTGGCTTGGTGTGTGTGCGCTCGACCATCTGGTCGCGCGCCTTGGTATAGTCGTCCCATTTCGTCAGGCCGGCAATGTCGATGGGGGAGAACTTCCAGTTCTTGAGCGGGCTGTGCCTGCGGTCATGAAACCGGTCGAGCTGCGTTTCCTGGCCGATATCGAGCCAGAATTTGAAGAAATGGATGCCCTCGTTGTGGATCATCCTCTCGAAATGCGGAGTCTCGTCGAGAAACTGCTCGTGCTGCTCGGGCGTACAGAAACCCATTACCGGCTCGACGCCGGCGCGGTTATACCAGGAGCGGTCGAAGGTGACGAATTCGCCGTTCGTCGGGAAATGCGCGATATAACGCTGGAAATACCATTGTCCGCTTTCGACCGGCGTCGGCTTCGGCAGGGCTACGTTGCGCGCCGTGCGCGGGTTCATGTACTGGCGCAACACAAAGATCGTGCCGCCCTTGCCGGCTGCATCGCGGCCCTCGAACAGGGCCAGCACCCGCTTGCCCGCCGCCTGCAGCCAGGACTGCGCCTTGACCAGTTCGATCTGCAGGGCCTCCAGCGTCTCGTCGTATTCCTTGCCCTTCATCTTCTTGTCATAGGGATAGCCCCCGGTGGTGAGCTTGTGATTCTCGATCCAGTCAGGCAGCTTCGGATCGTCGATGTCGAATTCGCGTTCCTTGCCGCGGACCACGATCTTCAGCGGACCGGTGCCTGCCGCACCTTGCTTGGGCTTTTTCATCAATGCGAACCTTTCCAGTTTCGGGCAGCATGCTATTGGGAGGCCGGATGACGGTCCAGCGGGAATTGGCGATAGATTCATGCGCGGGTTCGACCTTGCCGCTCTGCCTGACGGACGGTTCCCATGAGCGCGCATGACGATGGCCGCCACTGGCTCCGGCGCATGCTGGAGCGGATGCGGGGCGGGGTTTCGCGCGAAACGGCCCGCGAAAACCGCGCCAGCGCCGAGGCGCCCGCGCTGCGCTCCCTTTCCGGCGAATACCTGGCCGCCGCCGTCACCGATCCGCTCATCATCTTCGACGGCAACGCCCTGCTGGTGCATGCCAACGCGGCCGCCTTCGCCGCCTTCGGTGGCATCGTCCCGGGGATGGCGCTGCCGCTGCGGTTCCGGGCGCCCGAAATGCAGGCGCTGCTTGACGGCATCCTGTCTAGGACCTTCGACGCGCAAGCGGTCGACTACACTGAAAAGCTGCCGGTCGAGCGGACCTACAGGGTCAGCGCGTCCTCCGTCGGTCACGACACCGGCCTCTACGTGCTGGTGTTCAAGGACCAGAGCGAGGCGCGGCGCATCGACCGCATGCGCGCCGACTTCATCGCCAACGCCAGCCATGAGTTGCGCACGCCGCTTGCCTCGATCGCCGGCTTCATCGAAACGCTGCGCGGCCCGGCCCGCAACGACGCCGCCGCTCGCGAAAAATTCCTCGTCATCATGCAAGAGCAGACGACCCGCATGGCGCGCCTGATCGACGATCTTCTGTCGCTGTCGCGCCTGGAAATGAAACCTTACCTGGCCCCCGGCGCCGAGGTCGATATCGCCAGGGTGGTGAACAGCGTCATCGATTCGCTGGCGCCCCTGGCCAGCGACAACGCGATTGTCGTCGAGCGTCATTTCGATGAAAATATCGCGCCCGTTCCTGGTAATCGCGACGAGTTGTTCCAGGTCTTCGAGAACCTGTTCGAGAACGCCTGCAAATACGGGCAGCCGGGCGGGCGCGTGGTGGTGTCGATTGCGCACGGCCATGACGGCCCGATGCCGACCGTCGAAATTACCGTGCGGGATTTCGGACCGGGCATCGCCGAGGAGCATATTCCGCGCATCACCGAGCGTTTCTATCGTATCGACGCCGACAGCGGCACGCCGCGAAAGGGAACCGGCCTCGGTCTGGCGATCGTCAAGCACATCCTCACCCGCCACAATGGCAGGCTTTCGGTAACCTCCGAACTCGGCAGTGGCGCGGCCTTCACCGTGCATCTGCCGGCAAAATAAAAGCCGCCCGGCGGTGGCCGGGACGGTTTCTTTATTCTGTCATGGGGCTAGCGTAGAAGCAGGAGATTCCAGGCCGTTCACGCACCATACGTTATGCATCACACCGGGGGTTTTGCTCATGCAGTTCGCGCACACCGCCAGCGCCTATGAAGGCGAACTGAATTACCTGGCCAAACGCATCGCCGCGATGGGCGGCCATGCGGAGCGGATGGTGGAGCAGGCAATAGCGGCGCTCATCCACGCCGACCCCGGCCTCGCCCAAAAGGTGGTAGCCGACGACGTCGTGCTCGACGAGGGGCAGCGCGAAGTCGATGACAAGGCCATCGTCATCATCGCGCGGCGCCAGCCAATGGCGACCGACCTGCGCGAGATCATCGGGGCGATCCGCATTTCGGCTGATCTCGAACGGGTCGGCGACCTGGCCAAGAACGTTGCCAAGCGGGTGGTGGCGGTGACCGAGGGCGGGCAGCCGACCAGCCTTTTTCGCGGCATCGAGGCACTGGCGGGCCTTGCTCTGGCGCAGCTGAAGGAGGTGCTCGACGTCTATGCCTCGCGCGCCGTCGACAAGATCGGCTTCGTGCGCGACCGCGACGACCAGATCGACGCCATGTACACCTCGCTGTTTCGCGAGTTGCTGACCTACATGATGGAAGACCCGCGCAATATCACGCCGTGCACGCATCTTCTGTTTTGTGCCAAGAACATCGAACGCATCGGTGACCATGCCACCAACATCGCCGAGACGATCTACTACATCGTCACCGGCGAGCAGATGCCGGCGGAACGGCCCAAGGGCGACAAGACCGCCCGTCTGGTGCTGCCGCCGAAGCCCCATTCTTCGTGAGCGCCGTCTTTTTCTCAAACGGGGAAACGATACGCGCTACAATGAACGCCCGGTCGGAAGAACCGTGGCGACCCAGATTATCCGGCGTCGATGCCGCCTGCGGAGGTTGCGATGGAAGCTGTCCGTAACGTCACCGCCGCCGCGCCGGCCTCGGGGGTCATCGCGTCGAGCGTCTATGCCAATGGCAAGCGCATTGCCGATATTCCGATCGAGGAAGCGGGCGCGTGGGCGAAGAAGGAGGGCCATGTCGTCTGGATCGGCCTGCTCGAACCGGACGGAAACCTGCTGGCGCGGGTGCAGGCGCAGTTCAACCTGCACGACCTCGCCATCGAGGATGCCGAGCACCCGCACCAGCGCCCGAAGATCGAGCAATATGGTGACGCGCTGTTCATCGTCGCCCGCACTGCGCAACTGATCGACGGGCGCGTCACCTTCGGCGAGACGCATCTTTTCGTCGGCGCCGGCTATATCGTCAGCGTCCGGCATGGACCGTCTACTTCCTATACCGCCGTGCGCCAGCACTGGGAATCGTGCCCGCATTCGCTCGCCAAGGGCGAGGATTTCGTCCTCTACGCCATCCTCGATTTCATCGTCGACAACTACATGCCGGTGCTTGAGCAGATCGAGGACGAGGTCGAGGCGATCGAGGACAAGGTGCTGCTGAAACCGATGACGCCGGGGGACATCGAGCGGCTCTACATGCTGCGGCGCGACCTTTTGCGGTTGCGCAACGCGGCGCTGCCGCTGGTGGAGGTCTGCCGCCGCCTGACCAGCGCCGACCTGCCGCAAATCCACGCGGCGATGCATCCGCTGTTTCGCGATGTCACCGACCATATCCGCACCGTGCAGGAAAAGATCGACAGCCTGCGCGAAGTGCTGGCCTTCGCCTTCGAGGCAAGCCTGCTGGTCGGGCAGAGCCAGGAAACCGCGATCTCCAAGAAACTGGCTTCCTGGGCCGCTATTCTGGCGGTGCCGACGGCTTTCGCCGGCATTTACGGCATGAATTTTGCCGATATGCCGGAACTGAAGATGGAATATGGCTACCCTGTCGTCCTGGCGGCGATCGCCACGATCTGCTGCGTGCTCTACTGGCGATTCAGGAAGAACGGCTGGCTATAGGGGGCGGAACAGGACAGGGCCGCAAAAGGCGGCGAAGCGACAAGGGCAAGTCGAAGGACGGACCGTCTCGTGCCTTACCTCGCCCTCCGACGCTCCGAGGCCGGCTGGAACGCCAGGCGAGCGTGGTATTTGCAGTACGGACCGGTTTCGGCGGACTCGTTGCCGCAGAAATGAAAATCCTCCGAGAGCGGATCGCCATTCGGCCACTTGCAGGTGCGCTCGGTCAGTTCGACGAGATGCAGGTGCCGCGAGATCGGAACGACAACGTTTTCTGCGGCGGGACGGACGTATTGGCGCGTCGCCGGTTCCGCGTCGAACTGCGTCTGCAAAGCGGTCGCCCCGATCGAGGTCGTCATGTGGCGCACGGTGCTGGCCGCGCGCGAAACAGACTTGGCCGCGCCGCTTCCCGGCTGCGCGACCTTCTTCTGGCGCGCGGGCGCCGCGGTTGCGCGGCCGCGGCCCGAAAGCTTCAGCCGATGGACCTTGCCGATCACCGCGTTACGGCTGACGCCACCGAGCTGGGCCGCGATCTGGCTTGCGCTCAGGCCTTCGGACCACAGCTTCTTCAAAAGTTCGACACGTTCGTCAGTCCAGTTCATGCGACTGCGCTCCTGTTGAAACGGGCGGCGGTGCGAATCCCTTCACGCTCCGGCTCACGCCGGGCAAACACCACATATACGGGATGATGGGGTCCGCCGCACGAAATCTAGCTATTTCTCGACTACAATTACCTTATGGGCGGACTCTGTGACAAGAGTCCCAACTGCAACACGAATCGGTTTTTTGGGTTTTCCCCAACTTGACCGGCTGCTGTTGGACCGGATCGTCGTTGGGAACCGCCACGCGCTGCCGCGCGACGTTTTCATTGACTTGGAAACCGAAAAACGGGATAAGCCGCAAGGGCCGCCGCGTGGGCGGCTTTTTGATTTTCCGGTACCGGAGACGCATATAATGAGCGGTTCGGCGATTTACGAGACCTTTGCTCGCGCACCCCTGGCGTTCGACCATGGCGAAGGCGCCTGGCTCACCACGACGGATGGTGAGCGATATCTCGATTTCGCCGCCGGCATCGCCGTGAATTCGCTCGGCCACAGCCATCCGCATCTGGTCGCGGCCCTGACTGAGCAAGCGGCAAAGCTCTGGCATGTCTCCAATCTCTATGAGATTCCTGCACAGACCCGGCTCGCCGAGCGTCTCGTTGCGGCGTCCTTCGCCGACAAGGTGTTCTTCACCAATTCCGGCGCCGAGGCGCTGGAATGCGCCATCAAGACCGCGCGGCGCTATCATTACGTTTCCGGCCATCCGGAACGCTTCCGCACCATCACCTTCGAGGGCGCCTTCCATGGCCGCACGCTGGCGACCATCGCCGCCGGCGGCCAGTACAAATACCTTGAAGGGTACGGCCCCAAGGTCGAAGGCTTCGACCAGGTTCCGTTCGGCGACATGGCCGCCCTCGAAAAGGCGATCACGCCCGAAACCGCCGCCATCCTGATCGAGCCGGTGCAGGGCGAGGGCGGCATCCGCGCCGTCCCGACACAGGTGCTGAAGCGCCTGCGCGAGCTGTGCGACCAGCACGGCCTGCTTTTGATCTTCGACGAAGTGCAGTGCGGCATCGGCCGCACCGGCAAGCTGTTCGCCTATGAATGGGCGGGCGTGGCGCCGGACCTGATGGCGATCGCCAAGGGCATCGGCGGCGGCTTTCCGATGGGCGCCTGCCTTGCCACTGACGAAGCGGCGCGCGGCATGACCGCCGGCGTCCACGGCACCACCTTCGGCGGCAATCCGCTGGCCATGGCGGTCGGCAATGCCGTGCTCGACGTGGTGCTGGAAGAAGGCTTCCTCGAAGACGTTCAGCGCAAGGCGCTGCTGATGAAGCAGGGGCTGGCTGCGATCGCCGATGAATTCCCAAGCGTCATCGAGGACATCAGGGGATCGGGACTCATGCTCGGCCTGAAATGCGCCGCGCCGAACAAGGACGTGAACATGGCATTGCGTGGGCAGCATCTTCTGGCCGTGCCGGCGGGCGACAACGTCATTCGCCTGTTGCCGCCGCTTACCGTCACCGACGCGGAAATCCATGATGCGCTGGCGCGCATCCGCGCCGGCGCCGACAGTCTTGCCAAGGCCGCCGCCGTCGCCGCCCAGTAATCCGGAATTTTTTGATGAGCCTTCGTCATTTCACTGATCTTTCCGCCGTTTCGGGAAGCGAACTGCGCGCCATGCTGGACGACGCCGCCGCCCGCAAGAAGCGCCTGAAGGCCGGTGAGCGATCGAAGCCGCTGGAAGGCAAAGTGCTGGCGATGGTCTTCGAGAAGCCGTCCACGCGCACCCGCGTTTCCTTCGATGTCGGCATGCGCCAGCTCGGTGGCGAAACCATCATGCTGACCGGCACCGAAATGCAGCTTGGCCGCTCCGAAACCATCGCCGACACCGCCAGGGTCCTGTCGCGCTATGTCGACGCGATCGTGATCCGCACCACGGAACACCAGCGTCTGCTGGAACTGACCGAATACGCCACCGTGCCGGTGATCAACGCGCTGACCGACGACACGCACCCCTGCCAGATCATGGCCGACGTGCTGACCTTCGAGGAGCATAACGGCCCGGTTGCCGGCAAGACCTTCTGCTGGACCGGCGACGGCAACAATGTGCTGCACTCGCTGATGGAAGCGGCTGCGCGGCTGCGCTTCAGCGTCAATATCGCCGTTCCCGACGGCAGCGAGCCGATGCAGAAATATGTCGACTGGGCGAAATCCAACGGCGGCGTGGTGAATTTCTTCCGCTCGGCCGAGGAGGCGGTTCGCGAAGCCGACTGCGTCGTCACCGACGCCTGGGTGTCGATGGGCCAGGAGCACCGGGCGCGCGGGCAGAATGTGTTCCTACCCTATCAGGTCAACGCCGCGCTGATGGCGAAGGCAAAGCCGGACGCGTTGTTCATGCACTGCCTGCCGGCGCATCGCGGCGAGGAAGTGACCGACGAGGTCATGGACGGCCCGCAGTCGGTGGTGTTCGACGAGGCGGAAAACCGCCTGCACGCCCAGAAGGCGGTGCTTGCGTGGTGCCTCGGCGCTTGAACGGCGCTGGCGTGATGCCTATCTCCGGCGCATCACCCAAAGATTGGCCCATTGGAGCCTCGCCGTCGCAAGGACGGCATGGCCGGCGGCCGGAGATATGTCATGCTGGAAGCCATTCAAGTGACTGAACGCGCACCAAAACTCGGCGAATTCGGCTATGCCGGCGACGACCACGTCGTTCCTTTCGAGGTCGACGCGCTCGACGTGCGCGGCCGTGCCGTCCAGTTGGGGCCGATGCTCGACGCGATCCTTTCGCGCCACGATTACCCGGAGCCGGTTGCCCGCCTGCTGGCCGAGGCCTGCGTGCTGGCGGTCCTGCTCGGCACGTCGCTGAAGTTCGAGGGCAAGTTCATCCTGCAAACGCGCACCGACGGCCCGATCGACATGCTGGTGGCGGACTTTGCCACGCCGCATGCGCTGCGCGGCTATGCGCGCTTCGACGCTGACCGGCTGGAAGCGCTGATGGCCGCCGGTGAAAGCTCGCAGCAGACGCTGCTCGGCAACGGCATCCTGGCGCTGACCATCGACCAGGGCTCGCACATGCAGCGCTATCAGGGCATTGTCCAGCTTGACGGCGTGACGCTGGAAGAGGCCGCGCGCAGCTACTTCAGGCAGTCGGAGCAGATCCCGACCGAGCTTCGCCTGTCCGTGGCCAAGCTGGTTACGCCGGGCGCCGCCGAGCAATGGCGCGCCGGCGGACTTCTGGCGCAGTTCCTGCCAGAAGCGGCCGATCGCATGCGCATGCCGGACTTGCCCGGTGGCGACGGCGATCCTGCCGCCAGCGTGCCGGTGGACAATGCATGGCAGGAGGTGCAGGCGCTGCTTGCCACCGTCGAGCCGACCGAACTGATCGACCCGACCGTGGGCACCGAGCGGCTTTTGTACCGCCTGTTCCACGAGCATGGCGTGCGCGCCTTCGACGGCGTGCGAGTGGCCGACGAGTGCTCCTGCTCGAAGGACAAGATACGCGGCATTCTCGAAGGATTTTCCGCCGAGGAAATCAGGGAAAGCACCGAGGACGGAAAAATCCACGTCGCCTGCGAGTTCTGCTCGACCGCGTATGAGTTCGACCCGGCCGAGTTCGAGGCGTAGAAGTAGGTTTTCGCCGCCTGTAGTGGTGAAAAACCTCAGTTCACCGTTCTTCTCTCGTCTGGCAGGTCGAGCGAAAAGGCGGGGATGGCGATCTCGAACGTTTCGTCCTTGTCGTTTCGCATCGTGTAACGTCCGACCATGATGCCGGACGGCGTCGGCAGCGGGCAGCCGGACGTGTATTGATAGCTGTCGCCGGGGTTCAGTTCAGGCTGTTCTCCGACGACGCCCTCGCCGCGCACTTCCTCGACCCGGCCGTTGCCGTCGGTGATGTGCCAATAGCGCGACAACAGTTGCACGAATTGATCGGACTGGTTGTCGATGGTGACCCGGTAGCCCCAGACATAGCGGCCCGCCGAAGGATCGGAGCGATCCTCCAGATAGAACGGCTCGACCTGCACCTCGATACCGTTGGTGACCGCGCTATAGCGGTTTCGGCGGGTCATGTCGTCGGCACTCTTTTCGCGGGCCGCATCATCGGGTCGCCGCGAGCGCCCGGTCGATATCCTCCAGCAGGTCGCCGACATCTTCCAGCCCGATCGAGAAGCGCAGCGTGCCCGGCCCGATGCCGAGTTCGGCGCGGGCCTCGTCGGTCAGGTTCTTGTGCGTGGTCGTTGCCGGGTGTGTGATCAGGCTCTTGGCGTCGCCCAGATTGTTGGAGATCAGCACGATATCGAGCGCGTTCTGGAAGGCGAAGGCGGCGTTCTTACCGCCCTTCAGGTCGAGGCAGATCAGCGTCGAGCCGCCCGCCATCTGCTTCCTGACGATATCCGCCTGCGGGTGATCGGCCCGGCCCGGATAGATGACGCGTGCGATCTCGGGACGCTCGGCCAGGAAATCGGCGATCCGCCCGGCATTCTGCGTCTGATGGGCGACGCGGATCGGCAGCGTTTCCAGCCCCTTCAGCAGGGCCCAGGCGTTGAACGGCGACAGGCTGGGGCCGGTATGGCGGAAATAATTGTGCAGATTCTCGTCGATCCACTCCTTGTCGGAAAGGATGATGCCGCCGAGGCAGCGCCCCTGGCCGTCGATATGCTTGGTGGCCGAATAGACGACGACATGGGCTCCGAGTTCCAGCGGCCGTTGCTGCAAGGGGGTGGCGAACACGTTGTCGACCACCAGCCGCGCCCCGATCGAGCGGGCGAGCGAGGCGACGGCGGCGATGTCGACCACTTCCAGTGTCGGGTTGGTCGGGCTTTCGAGGAAGAACAGTTTGGTGTTGGGCCTGACCGCCTTTTCCCAGTTGGCGATCTCGCGCCCGTCGACCAGCGTCGCCTCGATGCCGTATTTCGGGGCCAGCGTCTCGACGATCCAGCGGCAGGAGCCGAACACGGCGCGCGCCGCGATGATATGGTCGCCGGCCTTGAGGCTGCACAGCACCGCCGCCGCGACCGCCGCCATGCCGGACGCGGTGGCGCGGGCATCCTCGGCTCCCTCCAGCGCACACATGCGCTTTTCAAACATATCGACGGTCGGGTTGGCGTAGCGCGAATAGATGAAGCCGGGCTCCTCGCCCCTGAAGCGCGCCTCGGCGGCTTCCGCCGTCGGATAGACATAGCCTTGCGTGAGGAAAATCGCTTCCGACATTTCGCCGAACTGCGATCGAAGCGTGCCTGAATGCACGAGTTGGGTGGCCGGCTTCCAGTTACGCTTCTTTTCGATGGTCATGGGTGTGCCTTAAAAACAAAAAACCGGCCGCGAAAATCGCTGCCGGTCCATGGGGCCTTGCGGCCGACGGTCCCTTAGCGACTTGTTTAACGTGGCTGCAAGCCGACCGGCCAAATCACCACGGGATAACGCCCCTTTATTCCTCGCTTTTGCTTGCGTCAACCGCCGCCCGAACTATGACATTTGTGCCAGACTGCGGAGTGGACCATTGCGCAAGACAGGCATTCTTCCCGATCAGGATATCGCGGCTCTCTTCCAATCGGCCGCGCTGAAGTCGGCGCGCGCGCTGGACGGCGACCAGATCCAGCCCGCCAGCCTCGATCTCAGGCTGGGTGAAAAAGCATGGCGCGTGCGCGCTTCCTTCCTGCCCGGCCCCGACCATACCGTTGCCGACAAACTCGATCGGCTGAAGCTGCACGAATTCAGCCTCGCCGAAGGGGCCGTGCTGGAAACCGGCTGCGTCTACATCGTGCCGCTGATGGAAAGCCTGGCATTGCCGGCAGAGATTTCCGCTTCGGCAAACCCGAAAAGCTCGACCGGCCGGCTCGATATCTTCACCCGCGTCATGACCGATCGCGGCCATGAGTTCGACAAGATCGCCGCCGGCTATCACGGCCCGCTCTATCTGGAGGTCAGTCCGCGCACCTTTCCGATCGTGGTCCGCGCCGGTTCGCGGCTCTCGCAGATAAGGTTCCGCACCGGCAACGCGCTGCTCTCCGAAACCGAGTTGCACGCCCTGCACCAAGCCGAGATGCTGGTGGCGACCGATCCGCCGAATATTTCCGGCGGAGGCATCGCGCTGTCCATCGACCTCGCAGGCGACAAGGACGGCCTGGTCGGCTATCGCGGCAAGCATCACACCGGACTGGTCGACGTCGACAAGCGCGCGGCGCACGACGTCATCGATTTCTGGGAGCCGCTCTACCGGCGGCGCGCCGGCGAACTGGTGCTCGACCCCAACGAATTCTATATTCTGGTCAGCCGCGAGGCGGTGCATGTGCCGCCGCTCTATGCGGCCGAGATGACGCCGTTCGATCCGCTGGTCGGCGAATTCCGCGTCCACTATGCCGGCTTCTTCGATCCCGGTTTCGGTCATTCGGCCGCCGGCGGCAGCGGCAGTCGCGCCGTGCTGGAAGTGCGCAGCCACGAAGTGCCCTTCATCCTCGACCATGGCCAGATCGTCGGCCGGCTGGTCTATGAGCACATGAAGGAGCGCCCGAAGGCGCTTTACGGAACCGACCTCGGCTCCAACTATCAGGCGCAGGGCCTGAAGCTTTCCAAGCATTTTCGTACGACGATCTGAGCTTCCGCGTCAAAACGACGAAGCGCTTGTTTCGCCGGTTCGGGCGTGCTTGGTAGCGATCGGCCAGCAAGGCCATTGCTTCAAGGGAGACATAAATGAAAATTTCCAGATGGCTGGCTTGCGCCATCATTACGGCCGCCGTCGGCGTGGCCGCCGGCACGGCTTCCGCCGAAAAGATCAAGATCGGCACCGAAGGCGCCTATCCGCCCTTCAACAGCCTTACCGCCGACGGTAAGCTGGAAGGCTTCGACATCGACATCGCCAACGCGCTGTGCGCTCAGATGAAAGCCGAGTGCGAATTCGTCGTGCAGGATTGGGACGGCATCATTCCCGCTCTTCAGGCCGGCAAGTTCGACGCCATCGTCGCCTCGATGAGCATCACCGAGGAGCGCAAGAAGCAGGTTGCCTTCACCAACAAATACTACACCACGCCGCTGGCAGTGGTCGCCCTGAAGGACAGCGACCTGACCTCGACCGAGCCGGCCGCCATGGCCGGCAAGACGGTGGGCGCGCAGGCCTCGACCACCCAGTCGATCTATGCACAGGACTTCTATACGCCGGCCGGCGCCGACGTGAAGCAGTATCCGACGCAGGAAGAAGCGGTGCAGGACATGCTGAACGGCCGTCTCGATGCGATCATCTCGGACAAGTTCGTCTTGACCGACTGGATGAAGACCGCCTCCAACGATTGCTGCAAGCTTGTCGGCGACGTCGCCGGCACTGAAACCGAAACCGGCATCGCTGTGCGTCTGGACGACAATGCGCTGCGTGAAAAGCTCAACGCCGCCATTGATGCAATCGTCGCCGACGGCACCTACAAGAATATCCAGGCGAAGTATTTCGACTTCGACATCTATTGAGATTGCCGCGATAAACAGAGAAAGGCCTCGTGGCATCCACGAGGCCTTTTTTCATGTCGTGGTCGTCACTCGAACTGAATGGCCTGCAACGCGCTGCCGTTGCGTTTCAGCCACGCCTTGCAGCGCTCGGTATCCGGGCAAAGTTCCTCGCATAATTTCCAGAATTTCGGGCCGTGGTTCATCTCCTTGAGATGCGCCACCTCATGCGCGACCAGATAGTTTATCACCGGCGCCGGCGCCATCATGATGCGCCACGAGAAGGAAAGCGTTCCGTTGGACGTACACGAGCCCCAGCGGCTCGACGTGTCGCGGAAACGGATCGCCTTGGCGTTCCTGCCGACCGTCGCGGTGTGTCGGGAAACCAGCGCCTCGATTTCGCGTCTGGCCTCGCGTTTGAGGAAGTCGGCGATGCGGCGCGGCAGGTGCAGCCTGTCGCCATGAACGACGAGGCAGGGGCCGGCGCCGTCATGCCAGACCGATACGGTGCCGCGCTTGCCCGGTTCGTGGACGATTGTGTGCGGTACGCCGCGAAACGGGATTTTGATGCCCGGCCGTACCTGCGGCCGTTCCGGCACCTTGGCCAGCCGCTGTTCCAGCCAGCCCTGGTGGCGATGCAGGAATTTTTCCACCTCGCCCTGGCGCAGGCCCGGCGGCACGGTGATGCGCAGGCCCTGACCGCCGGCGTCGATGCGCAGCGTCAGCCGCCGCGCGCGATCGTTCTCCACAATGCGCAGCGGCAGGGTGCGGCCTGCAACCGTATGCTCGCGCGCCTCGACGGGCGTGCGCGAAGGTTTGGTCAGGGTCCGGAAGAAGCCGAGAGACATGGCTGAACGATATGCGATTCGCGCGTTTCATGAAGAACAAAAAAGAAACGGCGCCACGTTCGAGGCGCCGTTTCGGGGCTCGGAAAAGCTGCGGGGATCAGTCTTCGTCCGGCTTCGTGGTCGGCGCGCTCGCCTTGTTGCGGTTGGCCATGAAGCGGTCGAACTCTTCCTGGTCCTTGGCGCGGCGCAGTTCGCGGGCATATTCGTCGAACTGGCCGAGCATCTCGTCCAGTTTGCGGCGTTCTTCGTCGAGGCGCTCCAGTTCCTTTTCGCGCCAGTCGTCGAAGGCGACGTTACCGGTACGGGCACTACGGTGACCCCAGCGCGCGGCCCTGTGCGAGCCGCGGCGGCAACCTGCGAAGATGCCGTCGGTGGCGCGGTTCACATCGCGCTTGAAGCCGTCGAGTCGGTCGCCCCAGATGATGTAGGCCAGCATGGCGAGACCGAGCGGCCAGAACACCACAAAACCAATCACCATCAGCGCAATGGTCGCCGGCGTCCAGGCCGGGCGGATCAATGCAGAAGTATTCATGTTCTCCCGTTCCTTCAGTTGGAGGCAGTCGAAATGACTGCTTACAATCGACATGGGAACGCAAAAACGGCGATTCAAGGCAATCCCGGCTAAAACCGGACAAGGGCTTGAAACGATTATTTCTTTTTGAGACCGTCCAGCAGAAGTACGACGAGCCCGCCGACCAGGCCCCAGAAAGCGGAGCCGACGCCGAACAGCGTCAGGCCCGACGCGGTGACGGCGAAGGTGATGGTCGCCGCCATCCGCTCGTCCGCGTCCTTGAGCGCGATCGACAAGGCGTTGGCGAGCGAGGCGACCAGCGCCAGCCCGGCGACCAGCACGATCAGGCTCTGCGGCAGCACGGCGAAGATCGCCACCAGCGACGCGCCGAACGCGGCGAAGATCAGGTAGGCGAGCGCATAGAACGGGCCGGTCTTCCAACGCTGCGCCGGATCGGGGTGGACATCCGGCCCCGTGCAGATTGCCGCCGAGATCGCCGCGAGATTGGTGGTCGAGGCGCCGAGCGGCGCGGTCAGAATCGAACCCAGCCCGGTCACGCCGATCAGCGGTCCGGGCGGCGGGTCGTAGCCGTCTGCCTTGAGCACGGCGAGCCCCGACAGGTTCTGCGAGGCCATGGTGACGAGGTAAAGCGGGATGGCCAGCCCGACGATCGCCTGCACGGTGAACTGCGGCGCGACCAGGGTCAGCGTCGAAAGCTCAGGCGTCGGCAGGCCGCCGACCCGCCCGGTCAGGAAGGCGAGTGCGCCGCCGCCGACCAGCACCGCCAGCACCGACAGCGCCGGATTGAACAGGCGGATGACGAAGAAGGCGGCGATCAGCGGCAGGATCAGCCACGGATCGGCGGGAATGGTCTTCACCGCGCCGATGGCGAAGGTGACGACGATGCCGGCCAGCATGCCCGACGCCACCGATCCCGGTATTCTGGCGATCAGCCGGGTCAGCGGCTTGAACAGGCCGGTTATCACCAGAAGCACGCCGGTGACGAGAAAGGCTCCCACGGCCTCGCCCATGGAAAAGCCGGTGCTGGCGGCGATGAGCGCCGCGCCCGGTGTCGACCACGCGGTGATCACCGGCATTTTTGTGCGCCATGAAAGCCAGGCGGTTTCCACCGCCATGGCGAGGCAGATCGCCGTCACCCAGCTTGCCGTCTGGAGTTGCGTCGCACCCACGGCGGCGGCGGCGGCGATGATGATGGCCAGCGTGCCGCCGAAGCCGACGATGGCCGCCACGAAGGCGGATACCGGAATGGAAATGCGCATAGTTTATTGCCCCCGCCGCACCAGCGCGTCGACCGTGCGTACCAGCATGTCCAGGTCCTGCGGGCGCGACAGCCTATGGTCGCCCTCGGGGATGAGCGACAGCGTCACGTCGTCGGACGGCAAAAGGCCGACCAGCTTCAGCGCGTGCGCCGGCGGTACGTCCGGGTCGGCCAGCCCCTGCAGGATATGAACGGGGCAATGCGTGTCGATCGGTCCGGTCATCACCCGGTTCTTCCGCCCATCCTCGATCAGCGCGCGCGTATAGATATAAGGCTGGTCCGAATAGTCGGACGGCTCCTCGAAATAGCCCTGTTCCTGAAGGGCGCGCTTCTGCGCATCGGTCAGCGCCGGCTCGATCAACTCGGCGGTGAAATCCGGCGCCGGCGCCAATAGCACCAGCCCTGTGACCCGGTTTTCACCGGCCTTGCGCAACTCCTGCACCATGCGTAGCGCAATCCACGCCCCCATCGACGAGCCGACCAGAACCTGCGGGCCTTCCGAGAAATGCCGGAACACGGCAAGGCTCTCGGCAAGCCAGCCTGAGATGGTGCCGTCGGTAAACGCCCCGCCCGACTCGCCGTGGCCGGAGTAGTCGTGCCGAAGGTAGGCGCGGCCCTCGCTTGCGGCCCAGCCATCCAGCGTTTCGGCCTTGGTGCCCAGCATGTCGGATTTGTAGCCGCCCAGCCAGACCACGCCGGGGCTTTTGCCCGCTCGCCGCCTGACGGCTATGCGGCATGCGTCGACATCCAGGAATTGGGCCGAGGAGGCGGTTTGTGTGGCGGTCATGGTATCGGTCTCCGTGCCGCGTCTTTTGGCACAGGCCCCGTGGCGAAAAAAGTACCCAGCCCGTTTGCTCACTGGCCCAGCCGGTCGTGGCCTCATAAACGGGCCTAGAACTGTCGTCGGCAACTGGTGATTTCCGCGTAGCCTTGTGCTATTGACTTCGACCGCGCGCTCACCACATTGGCGCGTCCGCAGTCCTGAACGTAAAATCCTGAATGAAACGGCCAAGGAGACCACGACCATTCGCAGACCTTTCAAAGCAGCCGCGCCCACCAAGGACGGCCCGCGCGCCAATACCGATATCCGGGTTCCCCGTGTCCAGCTCATCGGAGCCGACGGCGAGAACCGGGGCGAAGTTTCCATCAACGATGCATTGCTGCTCGCCGAAGAGGCCGGGCTCGATCTTGTCGAGATTTCGCCCAACGCCAACCCGCCGGTGGCCAAGATTCTCGATCTCGGCAAGCTGAAATACGCCAGCCAGAAAAAGGCGGCCGAAGCCCGCAAGAACCAGAAGGTCATCGAGATCAAGGAGATCAAGATGCGCCCGAACATCGACAGTCATGACTACGAGACCAAGATGAAGGCGGTTCGCCGCTTCTTCGACGAAGGCGACAAGGTCAAGCTGACCTTGCGTTTCCGCGGTCGCGAGATGGCGCATATGGAACTCGGCATGCAGCTTCTGAACAAGGTGCGCGAGGAAACCGCCACCATCGCCAAGGTCGAGGCGGAGCCGAAGCTCGAAGGTCGCCAGATGATGATGGTGCTGGCGCCGCGCTAGGCGCGCTCATCCTGTTCTGAAACAGGCGTCTGGCGAGGCGCCTGTTTCGTTTGCCCTGCTTTGACAATGACGCGATTGCCGGCAAGGCATCCGCAAAAAAACCCGACGATCGGATTTTCGCGATGGACGACGACGCCAGAAAATCGCTTGGCACCTATCAGCGCATGCGCCGGCTGGTGCTGGCCGTGATGGTCGTGGCCATGATCGTCGCGCTTCTGTTCGGCCAGTCGGTGTTTCCCCCGGACACGCCCATTCACGAAACCATCGAAATGGTCGGCGTGCTGCTTATCTTTCTCGGCGTCATCGGGCGCTTGTGGTCGACGCTTTATATCGGCGGGCGCAAATCGGCCGAAGTCGTCACTGGTGGCCCTTATTCCATCACCCGCAATCCGCTCTATCTGTTCTCGTCGATGGCCGCCGCCGGTGTCGGCGCGCAGATGGGGTCGATCGTCGCTACCATCGGTTTTGGCGCGCTTTGCGCGGTTGCCTTCTACATCGTCATCCTGCGCGAGGAAAAATTTCTGAAAACCGCGATGGGTGAAAGCTACCGCGCCTATCTCGCCAGGGTGCCGCGCTTCTTCCCGAAGCTTTCGCTCTACCAGGAGGGCGATACCGGCAGCTTCAAGCCCCGCCTTCTGCTCAATACCTTGCTGGACGGGTTGGTTTTCCTGGTCGCCATGCCGGTGTTCGAGGCGATCGACACCGCGCAGACATCGGGCGTGTTGCCGGTATTGTTCCGCCTTCCCTGAGGATCGGCAGACGTTTCAAGGGATATTGCGCCTCACGTCCGTTTGCCGTATAGACCCCCCGTTCCAGAAAACCGCCCGGCAGGGCATGCCGTGGCGGTTTCATTTGCTTTTCGGGCTTTGGTCGGCCCGAAGCAACAGACAAGCGCAATCGTGCGCACCAAAAAAGGAAAAGCAAAATGCCCAAGATGAAGACCAAATCGGCCGCTAAGAAGCGGTTCAAGATCACTGCGACCGGAAAGGTCCTGTCGGCTGCGGCCGGCAAGCGCCACGGCATGATCAAGCGTTCCAACAAGTTCATTCGCGATGCTCGCGGCACCATGGTTCTGGCTGAACCCGATGCCAAGAAGGTCATCAAGAATTTCCTGCCTAACGGCGGCGGCATCTGAGCCGGTTGAGAACGATATAAGGAGATCATGACATGCGCGTAAAAAGAGGCACGACCGGCCACGCCAAGCACAAGAAGGTTTTGAAGGCCGCCAAGGGCTTTTACGGCCGCCGCAAGAACACCATTCGCATCGCCAAGCAGGCGGTGGAGAAGTCGCTGCAATACGCTTATCGCGACCGCAAGGTCCGCAAGCGCAATTTCCGCTCGCTGTGGATCCAGCGCATCAATGCGGCGACGCATGAGCATGGCCTGACCTATGGCCGCTTCATCGACGGCCTCAACAAAGCCGGCATCGAGATCGACCGCAAGGTGCTGTCCGACATGGCCATCCACGAGCCGCAGGCGTTCGCCGCCCTCGTGGCGAAGGCCAAGGTCGCGCTCGAATACCTCAAGGATACCACGCCGAACGCTTTTGAAAGCGCTGTAGCCTAAGCTAGCGCC
>JBARYG010000063.1:0-31484 GCA_049647745.1 Mesorhizobium sp. | reverse complement strand
ACCCCGGCCCGGCTCAGCCATCGGGTTCTGCCCCTTGCGCCCTCGACCTCCTATGCTACATGAACGCGCGAGCCGCGAAAGCCCGCGCCAATCTTTCCGTTCGAGAACCCGCCATGTCCGACAAGGTCGTTACCCGTTTCGCCCCCTCGCCCACCGGCTTCCTGCATATCGGCGGCGCGCGCACGGCGCTGTTCAACTGGCTCTATTCGCACCATGTCGGCGGCAAGATGCTGCTGCGCATCGAAGATACCGACCGCGAACGCTCTACGCAGGCGGCGACCGACGCCATCCTCGACGGGCTATCATGGCTTGGCCTGAAATGGGATGGCGAGGCGATCTCGCAGTTCCAGCGCGCAGACCGGCACCGTGAGGTGGCCGAGGAACTGGTGCGCGCGGGCAAAGCCTACTACGCCTACGAGACGCCCGAGGAACTGGCCGCAATGCGCGAACAGGCGCGCGCGCAGGGCCTGCCGCCGCGCTACAATGGCCAGTGGCGCGACCGCGACCCCTCGGAAGCACCGGCCGGCGTTCCCGGCGCCGTGCGCATCAAGGCGCCGCTCGAAGGCGAGACCGTCGTCCACGATCTCGTGCAGGGAGAAGTGCGCTTTCCCAATAAGGATCTCGACGACCTCATCATCCTGCGCTCCGACGGCGTGCCTACCTACATGCACGCCGTCGTGGTGGACGATCACGACATGGGCGTCACCCACATCATCCGCGGCGACGACCACCTGACCAACGCCGCGCGCCAGACGACGATCTACAACGCCATGGGCTGGGCGGTGCCGAAAATGGCGCATATCCCGCTCATCCACGGTGCGGACGGCGCCAAGCTTTCCAAGCGTCACGGCGCGCTCGGGGTCGAGGCCTACCGCGCCATGGGCTACCTGCCCGAAGCGTTGCTCAACTATCTGGCCCGGCTGGGTTGGAGCCATGGCGACGACGAGATCATGTCGGTCGAGGATATGGTCAAGTGGTTCGATATCGTCGACGTCAACAAGGGTGCTGCACGCTTCGATTTCGCCAAGCTGGAAGCGCTGAACGGCGTCCATATGCGCCGCATGGACGATGCGAAACTGCTCGACATCTTCATCGACACCCTGCCCTATCTCGAGGGCGGCCCGGCAATCGCCGCGCGCCTCGACACATCCCGCAAGTGGCAGTTGCTGGCCGCCCTGCCGGGCCTGAAAGAGCGCGCCAAGACGCTGGTCGAACTGGCCGACGGCGCCGGCTTCCTGTTTGCCGAGCGGCCGCTGCCGCTTGACGAGAAGGCGGCAACGCTGCTTGGCGGCGAGGCCAAGGCGATCCTGCGCGGAGCCCATGCGGCACTGAGCGATGTTTCCGGCGAGTGGACAGCGGCGGGTGCGGAAGCCGCGATTCGCGCGTTCGCAACCGCCGACGGACATAAGCTTGGCGCGGTAGCGCAACCGCTGCGGGCCGCCCTCACCGGAAAAAGCACTTCGCCCGGCGTGTTCGACGTGCTTGCCGTGCTCGGGCGCGACGAAAGCCTCGCACGTATAGGAGATCAAATCGATTAGGGCAGGCATGCTGCCCTAATCGTGGATTGAAACAGTCCTATTGCGGTGCAACATTGCGCCCTGACATAGTAAAGCCGGGGGCCAATCCGGCAAACCATGGCGGACACCATCCCGTTGTTCGCTGTTGCAATCAGAAGCCTGTGATCGATACGTCCGTAGACAAGAGCTGAAGGAGTTTGCGATGACCGAAAAAACTGCAAAACTGGAATTTGGCGGCAAAACTCACGAACTCAAGGTGCGAAGCGGGACGGTCGGGCCGGACGTCATCGACATCGGCGCGCTTTACGGCACCACCGGAGCGTTCACCTACGATCCCGGCTTTACCTCCACCGCCAGTTGCGATTCGGCCATTACCTTCATCGACGGCGATGCCGGCATCCTGCTGCATCGCGGCTACCCGATCGATCAGCTTGCCGAACACGGCGATTTCCTGGAGGTCTGCTACCTGCTGCTTTACGGCGAACTGCCGACCAAGGCGCAGAAGGACGATTTCGACTACCGCATCACGCGCCACACCATGGTGCATGAGCAGATGTCCAAGTTCTTCACCGGCTTCCGCCGCGACGCGCATCCGATGGCGGTGATGTGCGGCGTGGTCGGCGCGCTGTCGGCCTTCTATCACGACTCGACCGACATCTCAGACCCTTACCAGCGCATGGTCGCCTCGATGCGCCTCATCGCCAAGATGCCGACCATCGCGGCGATGACCTACAAATACCATGTCGGCCAGCCCTTCGTTTATCCGAAGAACGACCTCAACTTCGCGGCCAACTTCCTGCATATGTGCTTTGCGGTGCCGTGCGAGGAGTACAAGGTCAACCCGGTTCTGGCGCGCGCCATGGAGCGCATCTTCATCCTGCATGCCGACCATGAGCAGAACGCTTCGACCTCGACGGTGCGCCTTGCCGGTTCGTCGGGCGCCAATCCGTTCGCCTGCATCGCCGCCGGCATCGCCTGCCTGTGGGGGCCGGCGCATGGCGGCGCCAACGAAGCGGCGCTGAACATGCTGGGCGAGATCGGCCATGTCGATCACATCCCCGAATTCATCGCCCGCGCCAAAGACAAGAACGATCCGTTCCGGCTGATGGGTTTCGGCCACCGCGTCTACAAGAACTACGACCCGCGCGCCAAGATCATGCAGAAGACCGCGCACGAAGTGCTCGGCGAACTCGGCATCAAGGACGATCCGCTGCTCGACATCGCCATCGAACTGGAAAAGATCGCGCTCACCGATGAGTATTTCATCGAGAAGAAGCTCTATCCGAACGTCGACTTCTATTCCGGCATCACGCTGAAGGCGCTCGGCTTCCCCACCGCCATGTTCACGGTCCTGTTCGCGGTGGCGCGCACCGTGGGCTGGATCGCGCAGTGGAAGGAAATGATCGAGGATCCGCACCAGAAGATCGGCCGCCCGCGCCAGCTTTATACCGGCGCCACCGAACGCGACTACGTACCGATCGCGAAGCGCTGAGCAGAATTGCCATCTTCGATAAAAAAGGCGCTCCTTGCAGGGCGCCTTTTTATTTTTGCAGGAGCTGAAGGACGGATGCTGCCGCCAGTTCGCCGGCCGGGCGGGCTGTTTCCATACACCGCGCCACTTCCGCAAAGCCTGTTTTCTGCCAGGCACGCATGCCGGTATCACCAAAAAGCGCTTCCAGTTCGCGCGCCAGGCTGGTCGGGGTCACAAACTCGTCGTAGCGCTCCGGCACAAGCGGTTTGTCGGCGATAAGATTGGGAAGGGCAGCCGACCATGCGATGAGCGCGCGCCTTGCAACGATGCGCGCCAGCCGGTCAAGCTTGTAGCAGGAAATCATCGGCACGCGCGAAAGCGCCAGTTCCAGCGACACCGTGCCCGACGCGATGAGCGCGGCGTCCGCCTGCCCGAAAGCGCGCCATTTCTCTTCCTGATCCACCGTGATTTCCGGCATCTGCTCCCAGCCGGCGACGGACGAGCGGACCAGTTCGGCGACATGCGGAACGGTGGGCAACAAAAGGCGCAGGCGGTGGCCGCGCGCGCGCAGCAGCGAAATCGTTTCGCCGAACGGGCCGATGAGCTTGCGCACCTCGCCGCGCCGCGAGCCGGGCAGGATAAGCAGGGTCTTTTCGCGACCATCGGAAAGATCGCGCGGCGCGGCCTGCGCTTCGGCAGCCGACAGCACCCCGGCATCGTGGGTCAGGCGGTGGCCGACATAGGTGCCGGGCGGACCACCCAGCCTTTCAAGCTCGCCGACCTCGAACGGCAGCACGCACAGGATGCGGTCGACATAGGGGCGCATGGCAACCGCCCTGCCCGGCCGCCATGCCCACACGCTTGGGCAGACATAGTGGACGATGGGGACGGAAGGGGCGGCCGCACGAACTTTTTTGGCGACGCGCAGGCAAAAATCGGGGCTATCGATGGTGATGAGGCAATCCGGCTTCTCGGCCGCAATCGCGCTTGCCGTCTGGCCGATCCGTTGTATCAGCCGCGGCAGGTCGCGCACAACGGCAGTAACCCCCATCAGCGCGATATCGCCGGCGTCGAACAGCGATTTCAGCCCGAGCGCCTGCAAATGCCTGCCGCCGATGCCGACAAGGCGTATGTCGCGACCGGTGGCCTGCCGCAGCGCCCGCACCAGATCGGCGCCGAGCAGATCGCCCGATTCCTCGCCGGCGACCACGCCGATCGTGAGTACGCCCTCACCCGTCATGATCTACCCCCCTGGGCGGCAGGCCGATCACGAACAGGCCGAGCGCATTGGCCCGCTCGACCATGGCGGGACCATCGAGGACGAGTGAATGGCCGGCCTCAACGGCGATCCCCGCCAGGCCGGCGGCATGCGCCCCCTCGACCGTGTTCGGGCCGATCGACGGCAGGTCGGCCCGTGCCTCCTGGCCCGGCTTGGCGCATTTGACCAGAACGCCTCGCGTCTTGCCCGCAAGGCGGCCGTGGCCGCGCAGGTCCTTAACGCGGGCAAGCAGGCCGTCTGTCGCCTCAATGCCTTCGAGCGCAATGACACGCCCGCCGATAGCTACCGCCCCCTGCCCGATGTCGAGCGCCCCTATCGCCTCGGCAGCGGTGCGGGCGGCCTCGATGTCGCGCCGATCCGACGCTTGCGGGGCAATCCTGGTGTAGCTGCCCTCGACCGCCACCAGTTCGGGCACGACCTCATGCGCGCCGACAACCCTGATGCCGCGCCGCTCGATATAGCGCAGGATGGCCCGCAACAGCCCGTCGTCGCCCAGCGAAAGCTCGATGGCCAGGCGCGGCAGGGCGGCCAGCAAGCTGGCGTTCAGGCGCAACGCCGAAAGCTTCGGCCGCCGCTTGACCTCGCCGGCCAGCACCAGATGGGTGACGCGATTGCGCTTCAAAAGCGGAACAAGCTCGGCGAAATGCTCAAGCTTCAGCAGAGCGTGATCGTGGCTGCCGAGCGGCCCGGCCGGATCGGCCTCGCCTTCCAGAATGACAACGAACGGTTTGTGATCCTGCGCCTCAAGCGAACTTGCTACGGCTTCGGGCAGTTTCCCGCCGCCCGCGACGATGCCAACCCGCGAACCCGTTTCGAATCGGATACGCGGCAGGCTCTCAGTCCTCGTCATCGGTATCGGCGGCTGCGCCTGCAAGCCGTGGAACCGCGTAATGGCGGTGGCCCCGATGGGACATGAAATCGACGATCTTCATGGCCTGCGGCGAGCCGGAGAATTCGTTGCGCGCCCGTTCGAGGTTTTCGGCAACGGTGCGCGAACGGTCGAAGATCGTATCGTAGCAGCGGCGCAGCGCCTGGATTTCGGCCCGAGCCATGCCCGAGCGCTTCAGTCCGATGATGTTGAGGCCGCGCAGGCTGGCCCGGTTGCCGACCGCGATGGCATAGGGAATGACGTCACCCACAAAGGCCGAGCAGCCGGCGAGGAAGGCATTATCGCCGACGCGCACAAACTGGTGAACCGCCGACAAGCCGCCGATATAGACGTTGTCGCCTATCTCGCAATGGCCGCCCAGCGTCGCGCCGTTGGCGAAGGTGGCGTTGCTGCCGACCACGCAATCATGGGCGACATGGGCATAAGCGAGGAAATTGCCGTTGTCGCCCACCGTCGTCTCGCCACGGCTGTTGTCCGTGCCGAGATGCATGGTCACGCCTTCGCGGATTGTGCAGTTGGCACCGATAACCAGCGTGGTGCGGCCGCCCTTGTGCTTGGTGTTCTGCGGTGGGCCGCCCAATGTCGCCATCGGGTAGACTTTCGTGGAAGCGCCGATGGTGGTTGCGCCGAGAACCGAGACATGGCCGATCAGTTCAACATGGTCTTCGATGACCGCATCGGCGCTGACATGGCAGAACGGCCCGATCCGCACGCCCGCGCCGATCCGGGCGCCGGCCTCGATCACCGACGAGGGATGGATGGATGTCTCGATTTTCATGAGCACTCGGATTTATTCCTTGTCGACCATCATCGCCGAAATCTCCGCTTCGGCAACCTTGGCGCCATCCACCATGCCCTCGCACGCGAATCTGAGGAGATTGCCGCGCATCTTGATCTTGCGGACGTGGATTCTCAACTGGTCGCCGGGAACCACGGGTTTGCGGAACTTGGCATTGTCGATGGTAAGAAAATAGACCAGCGATGGCTTTTCCGCGCCGACGGCGCGGATGCAGATGGCGCCCGCCGTCTGCGCCATGGCCTCGATGATAAGCACGCCGGGCATGACCGGCTGATCGGGGAAATGGCCGGTGAAATGCGGCTCGTTCATGGTGACGTTCTTGATGCCGACGGCGGATTCATTGCCGTCGATGTCGACGATACGGTCGATCATCAGAAACGGATAGCGGTGCGGCAAAAGCCTCATCAGGCCGAGAATGTCGACCGTCTCGAGAACCGCAGCGGCGGCATCAGCCATCCTTGTCGCCCTTCCTGCCTCTGGCCAGCGAGCGGATCAGCGAAAGCTCCCGGAAGAACTCTCGCGTCGGCTGCGCCGGCAGACCGGCCCAGCGTTCGCCCGCCGGAATATCATGCATCAATCCCGACGATGCGGCCACCTGCGCGCCAGCACCGATCGAAATGTGATCGGCGATGCCGACGCGCCCGCCCAGCATCACGAAATCGCCTAATGTCACGGAACCGGAAAGTCCACAATGCCCGGCGATGATGCAGCCGCGCCCGATGCGCACATTGTGGCCGATCTGGACCAGATTATCGATCTTGGTGCCCTCGCCGATAACGGTATCCGACATGGCGCCACGATCGACGGTGGAATTTGCGCCGATCTCGACGTCGTCCTGGATGACGACGCGGCCGACCTGCGGCATGCGCTCGGGACCCTTGGCACCGGAAACGAAGCCGAAACCGTCCTGGCCGATCCTGGCGCCGCCGTGGATGACGACACGGTTGCCGAGGAGCGCGTACTGGACGCTGGCGCCCGGCCCGACATAGCCATCGCGGCCGATCTGGCAGGATTGGCCGATGGCCGCGTTCGGCGCGATGACCGTACCCCGGCCGATGGCGACGCGAGGCCCGATGACCGCGCCGGCCTCGATAATCGCGCCGTCTTCGATATGAGCCGTCGGGTCGACATGGGCGCCCGGCGATACGCCGGTTTCCGACGTCATCGGCCCGGGCGTCGCTGCCGTCGGAAACAGCAGGCGGCCGACCAGCGCGAACGCCTGCTGCGGCCGCGAGTGGACCAGTACCGCGACCTCGGCCGGCGCCATGCCGGCAGCCTCGGGCGGGCAGATGATGGCGGCCGCCTTCAAGGCCCGCATCAAGGCAAAGTTGCGCTTGCCCTCGACGAAGACCAGCGCGCCCTCGCCGCCTTCGCTGGCCGGGGCGAGCGTATCGATCGCGACATGGGAATGGCCGGAATCGGCCAGGACCGCTCCGGTAAGGTTCGCTACCTCAGCCACCGTAAACCGGCGTGAAGGTACGAAAAACACCGGATCAGTCATTCCTGGGCACTATCCAGCTATGTAGGGACACTCACTTGCGGGCGTCGATCGCCCGCAAGAACCTTTACGCGAAGATCAGAAGCGGGTCGACATACCGAAGTTGAGTTCCTGAACGTCGTCCCAGTCTTTCTTTTTGACGGGAACGGCATAGTCGATGCGCAGCGGACCGAAGGGAGAAGCCCACAGCAGGCCGACACCAACCGAAGCGCGCCAATCCATACCGGTCGTGGTCGACGCAACCCCCGAAACCTTATTGCCGTAGAGTGTTGCCGCATCGGCAAAGACCGCGCCGCGCAGGCCAATGCTTTCCGGGATGATCGGCAGCGGGAACTGTGCTTCCGCCGAGGCATTAAAGTATGTGGTACCGCCAAGGTGGTCGTATCCGGCCGCTCCATCTACCCCGTTTCTAAAGGCAGCAGGGCCGATACCGTTATAGTCGAAACCGCGGATCATGCGATCGTTGCTCTGGAAGTGATCGAAAACGCGCAGTTCGTTGGAACCATAGCTTTCGATATGACCAGCACCGGCAGAAATGAGGCCGACCAGATCCAGCTGCTCCGACAGCGTCTGATAATAGGACGCGCGCCCGGTGAATTTCACGAACTTCGCATCGCCGCCAACGCCGGCAACTTCAGTATTGAAGTTGGCGTAGATGCCGTTGCGGGGGTTCTTCATGTCGTCAATGGTGTTGTAGGTCAGACCGGCACTGACCGACGACTTGATCCAAGGGTCGCGCTCCTCGCCCGTCGCCGGGTCGATGATGGCGTCCTGGATTGCAGGAGAGATAGTGCACTTAGCTGGATCAAGAACACCCGCTGTCAGGCAGCCGTCAGCGTACTTATACTCTTCCTTCGAGATATTGTACGCGAGCTGGGTGGAAATATTGTCGGTAATCGGCAGGCCGAAGCGAACCGTGGCGCCCGTCGATTCGGCGTCGTAGGTGTCGTATTCGCGCGTCGACCGATAGATGTCGAAGCCCGCAGCGATCCGGCGGCCGAGGAAGTAGGGCTCAGTGAAGGAAAGCGCGTAGTCGCGGGAATGCCGGCCACCGCCAGCCGACAGGCGGATGAACTGGCCGCGGCCAAGGAAATTGCGCTCGGTGACCGAACCGGAAATCGTCGGTCCGGGCGTGTCGCCGCCCGTTGAATAACCGGCACCGATCGAAAACTCGCCGGTCGACTTTTCGACCACCGTCACGACGAGGATAACCTGATCGGGTTCTGAACCCGGCGCGGTCGAAATGTCGACGCTGGTGAAATAATCCAGGTCTTCCAGCCGCTTCTTGGCGCGCTTGACCATGACCTGGTTGAACGCGTCGCCCTCGCTGAGGTCGAATTCACGACGGATGACATAGTCGCGGGTCCGCGTATTTCCGCGAATCTCGATGCGCTCGATATAGGCCTTGGCGCCCTGGTCGACAGTGTAGACGACCGAAATCGTATGATTCTCAAAATTGCGGTCGCCGCGCGGGGTCACCTGAGCGAAGGCATAGCCGGAGCCCGCCACCTTCTCGGTAAGTGCAATGATGGAATCCTCGACGTCCTTGGCGTTGTAGACGTCGCCCTTGCGCGTCTCGACGACGGACTGCAGCGCCTTGGCATCCACCTCGGGAATGGTGCTGTCGACGCTGACGTCGCCGAACGTATAGCGGGCGCCCTCGTCCACCGTGATGGTCACGGTGTACTGGTTCGTCGCCGGATCGAGTTCGGCGCCGGCCGAGACGACCTGGAAGTCGGCATAGCCATGATTGAAGTAGAAGCGGCGCAGCAATTCCTGATCGGCCTGCAGCTTCTGCTCGTCATAGATATCGTCGCGCATGATGAACGACAGCATGCCCGAACGCTTGGTGTTGATGATATCGGCCAGCCGGCGGCTCGAATAGGCATGGTTGCCGACGAAATTGATCGCAGCGATCTTGGTGCGGTCGCCTTCGTTGATGTTGAAGACAACGTTCACCCGGTTGTCGCCCAGATCCATGATCTGCGTGGTTACCGTGGCGTCGTCACGGCCGATATGCCGGTAGGCTGCCTTGATCGCCTCGACATCGGCGTCCGCCGCAGCCTGCGAATAGGTCCCGCGCGGCTTCATCTGGACGGTGAGGCCCAGCTGGGCGTCCTTGATCTTCTTGTTGCCCTGGAACAGGACCTGGTTGATTACCTGATATTCCGAAACCTTGATCACCAGCGAAGAGCCGACCTGGTTGATCTGCACGTCGGAAAAAAGGCCGGTGCCGAACAGCGCCTTTACCGACGCGTCGATATCGGCGCTGGAGAAGGCCTTGCCCGGCTTGATGGCGACGTAGTTGCGGATGGTGTCGGCGTCGATGCGCTGGTTGCCGCTGACGACGATCTTGCTGACGACTGCCGCCTGTGCGGCGGACATGGCCGCCAATTGAACGGCGAGCGCGCCCGGCACAACCAGGGCGGCAGACAAAGCCACCGCGGACGCGGCGCTCTTGAACTTGGATGCTGCCTTCATCGGGCTATAAAACCTTTTTCTCGAAGTCCCCACGGCGAGAAGACCGGACGTTCGGGTATTTTCTCGTACCGTATTAACCGGATTTTCCCTACACGCAAGGCTTCTGGTTAATTTGTATTTACTTAAGCTCTGTGAGTGGCATTCGCGTCACGCAATTGCCCCATCATGGTAAATGCGCTCTCAACGAGGGTGGTGCCGAAGCCGAATTTGTTCATGATTTCAGCACCCAAACAAATCGTTCCAGAAAACGAACGCCATGAAGGCCAGCACCAGAATCATGCCCGTGCGATAGAGCGCCTCCATCACCCGTTCAGAAACCGGGCGACGGATGACGGCCTCTGCCGCATAGAAAACGAGATGGCCGCCATCGAGCGGTGGAATCGGCAACAGGTTCAGGATGCCGATGCCGACCGACAGCAGGGCGACGAGCTGAACCAGCCATTCGAAGCCGAGCTTGGCGGCCTGCCCGGCCATGCCGGCGATCTTCACCGGGCCGCCCAACTGGCATTTGTCCTCACGCCCGACGGCAAAGCGCGTCAGGAACTGTCCCGTACGCTCGATGATGTGCCAGGTTTCGTCCACCGAGGCCGCCAGCGCGCTGAAGGGACCGTAAGTGACCAGTCGCGGCTGGCCCAGTTCCTGGTTGTTGACCACGCCGATGACGGCGACCTTGACCTTGTTGCCGAGCGCGTCCTCCTGCTCCATCAACCGGGGCGAGGCCTTGACGGTAACGTCCTTGCCGTCGCGCAGCAGAACGAAGGTAATGGTGTCGCCGGCGCGGCCCGACACCAGGCGCTGGACGTCGGCGAAGCTGTCGACCTTCTCGCCGTCGACGCTGACGAAGCGGTCGCCCGGCTGGATGCCGGCCTCCTGGGCGGGGCTGCCGGCGGTCACTTCGGCCACCATCGGCTCGGAGACGTAGCGGCCATAGGCCGTGAACAGCACGGTGAAAACGGCGATGGTCAAAAGGAAGTTGAAAAGCGGGCCGGCAAACACCGTCGCCGCGCGCTTCCATACCGGCTGCGTATGGAAGGCAACCTTGCGCTCGGCTTCGCTCAACTGATCGAGGCCCTCCGTATCGGCGGGAGAGGACGTGACGTTCATGTCGCCGACGAATTTCACGTAGCCGCCGAGCGGAATGGCGCACAGTTTCCAGCGCGTACCGTGCCGGTCGTTAAAGCCGACGAGTTCGGGGCCGAAACCGATCGAGAACGCCTGAACCCCGATGCCGCACCAGCGCCCGACCAGATAATGGCCCATTTCATGGACGAACACGACCACGGTCAGCACGAACAGGAACGGCACCAGCGTGCCCACCACAACCCCTTGCGGGCTGACCAGCGCGTGCAGAAATTCGTTCAATTCGTGGCCCCCAATGCGCCTGCGGCCCTGCCGCCGGGTGACTGTGGCGCCAAAGCGGGCAAATCCGTGACCCTTTTGGCGATGATTTCTTGAAACTCGCCGATCAAGCCGGAAACAGCCCCTGCGCCGGGTGGTCGATCGATGCGGAAATGCAGCCGATTACGTACAGAGCGAGCGCGGCCGCGACAAGTCCGTCGACGCGGTCCATGACGCCGCCATGGCCGGGAATAAGCGTGCTGGAATCCTTGGCGCCATGACGCCGCTTGACCCATGATTCGAACAGGTCGCCAACCTGCGACACTATCGAAAGAGCGAGCGCTATCGCGCCCAACTCGGCAAGATTGGTCGCGCCTGCGGCGATTGCCAGCAACAGGCCGGCAACCACCCCGCCAACGGCGCCGCCCAGCGCGCCGCTCCGGGTCTTGCCGGGCGAGATCGACGGCGCGAGCTTGGGCCCGCCAACGGCGCGTCCGACGAAATAGGCGAGAATATCGGTCGCCCACACCACCGCGAACAGGAACAGGATGGCGAGGAGGCCGGGATGATCGCCACCGCGCAACAGCGCCAGCGTCAGGCCCGGCAGGCCCGCATAGGCAAGGCCGGCGGCATCCCACTGCCCGGCCTTGCGCGCGGCGCCGACAAGGCCGGCGGCGATGACCATGGCCAGCAGAAACATCAACAGGATCGAAGCCGAAAGCCCGGCAACGAGCATGACGATGAAAACCGCCAGCAGAGCTTCGGGGAAAAGATCGAGCCCGGTTGCAGGCGACGGCCGCGCCATGCGCGACCACTCATAGAAAACCGCCACCGAGATCAGGGCGCAGAACAACCGGAACGGCAAGCCGCCGAGCCAGGTCAGGCCGAGAACGACCGCCGCCATGACAATCGCCGAGATGATTCGGAGCTGAAGGTTGCTCATGAAACGGCTTCCCGCGGCGCAAGGCCGCCGAACCGCCGCTCGCGGCTGGCGAAGGCACGCAGCGCGTCGGTGAAGTGCTCGTGGCTGAAATCCGGCCAGTAGCACGGCAGGAAGACCAGTTCGCTGTAGGCCGCCTGCCACAGCAGGAAGTTCGACAGGCGAAGCTCACCGCTGGTGCGGATAACCAGTTCCGGGTCCGGAATGTCGGCCGTGTCGAGGGAAGCGGCTAACCGCTCGGCGGTGATCGCCTCGACCGCGATTTCGCCGCGCGCCGCGGCCAGCGCAAGCTTGCGGGCAGCACGCACGATCTCGTCGCGGCCGCCATAATTGAAGGCGATGACCAGCGTCAGCGCCTGGTTGGCGGCGGTCAGCGTTTCGGCCTCTTCCAGCAAAGCGAGGATATCCGGCTGGAGCCCTGCCCTGTCGCCGATTATCCTGACGCGCACGCCGCTTTGGTGCAGTTCGGCGAGATCACGCCGGATGAAGAGCTTCAAGAGCCCCATGAGGTCGCTGACCTCGGATTTCGGCCGCGACCAGTTTTCCGAGGAAAACGCGTAGACGGTCAGGTAGGAAATGCCGAGATCGGGCGCGGCGCGTACCGTCTTGCGCAGGGCCTCCACGCCGGCGCGATGGCCGGCAAGGCGCGGCAGGCCGCGTGCCTTGGCCCAGCGTCCGTTACCGTCCATGATGATCGCGACATGCGCGGGCGTTGTCATCTTCTCGCTTTCGGGCCGATGGAGGGACGACCCTACACCTGCATGATTTCCGTTTCCTTGTCAGAAAGCAGGCTGTCTATCGTACCGATCATTTCGTCCGTCAGCTTCTGGACCTGATCGGACTGCTTGCGCTGATCGTCTTCGCTGATGTCGCCGTCTTTTTCGGCCTTCTTCAGCGTTTCCATGCCGTCGCGGCGAACGTGGCGCACCGCCACGCGGGCGTTTTCGGCATAGCTGTGTGAAATCTTGACCAGTTCCTTGCGGCGCTGTTCGTTAAGTTCGGGCAGCGGGATGCGCAGATTGGTGCCGTCGACGATCGGGTTGAAGCCGAGATTGGCCTCGCGGATGGCGCGATCGACAGAACTCACCATCGCCTTGTCCCATACGGACACCGAGATCATGCGCGGCTCCGGCACCGACACGTTCGCCACCTGGTTGATGGGCATCGTCGTACCATAGGCCTGTACCTGGATGGCGTCGAGCAGATTGCTCGACGCCCGGCCGGTACGCAAGGAGGCGAGATCCTGCCTGAACGCAGCGATCGCCCCGTCCATGCGCCGTTTCAGATCGTCATAATCGCTCATCGCCGTCTCCTGCGCCCGCTCTGTCGGGCTCGCGTCTTCGAATTAAAGTCCGGTCAGTCGTCCGCGACAACCGTGCAGCGGCCGCCACCCTTCAAAATCTCGCCAAAACCGCCCTTTTCGTGGATGGAATAGACGATTATCGGAATGTTGTTTTCACGCGCAAGCGCAATCGCGGCCGTATCCATGATGGAAAGGCCCTTGTTGATGACTTCGGCATGGGTGATGCGCTCGAAACGGGTGGCAGCCGGGTCCTTCTTCGGATCGGCGGAATAGACGCCATCCACCTGCGTGCCCTTGAACAGGGCATCGGCCTCGATCTCGGCCGCGCGCAGCGCCGCCGCCGAGTCGGTGGTGAAGAACGGATTGCCGGTGCCACCGGCAAAGATAACCACCTTGCCCTCGTCCATGTAGGCGGTCGCCTGCCGCTGCGAAAAGCTTTCGCACAGCTCCGGCATGGCGATGGCCGAAAGCACCACCGCGTCGACGCCGATCTTATGCAGGGAAGTACGCAGCGCCAGCGAATTAATGACGGTAGCCAGCATGCCCATATGGTCGCCGGTGACGCGGTCGCCACCCTTGGAGGCCACCGCCACGCCACGAAAGATGTTGCCGCCGCCGATGACCACCCCTACCTCGACGCCGAGGGAGCGCGCCTCGGCGATGTCGGAAGCGATGCGATCTACCACCGAAACGTCGATACCGAAATGCTGTTCGCCCATCAGCGCTTCGCCCGACGCCTTGAGCAACACACGTCGGTAAAGAGGTTTGGGCGTCATGGGTTCCTCGTTGCTGTTGCGCGCCGCGTCGACGAGAGGCGCGCCTTGCAGCCCGCCTCTTTCGAGGTTGCGATACACGACGGGCGCCGCGATGTCACGCGGCGCCCTTCGTATTCATAGTGGCGAAAATGGCCGGAAGCGATTGAAGCGCCGTTACTTTTTAACGGTCGCGGCGACTTCCGCCGCGAAGTCGGTCACTTCCTTCTCGATCCCCTCGCCCAGCGCGAATCGCAGATAGGCGGAAATCTTCGCCGGCGCGCCGATTTCCTTCTCCGCCTGCTTCAGCGCCTGCTCGACCGTCAGGTCGGGGTTGATCACGAAAGCCTGCTTCAACAGCACGACTTCCTCGTAGAACTTGCGCAAGCGGCCTTCGACCATCTTTTCGATGATCGCTTCGGGCTTGCCGGAGGCGCGCGCCTGATCGGAGAAGATCGCCTTCTCGCGCTCGACTGCCGCCGAGTCCAGTTCGTCGGTCGAAAGCGCCAGCGGGTTGATCGCGGCGATGTGCATGGCGACCTGGCGGGCAAAGGCGTTGGCCTTGTGCGCGTCGCCCGTCGTCTCGATGGCGACCAGCACGCCGAGCTTGCCGAGATTGTCGGCAACCGCGTTGTGAACATAGGTCGCAACCGTGCCGTGCTCGACCGTCAGCTTGGCCGAGCGGCGGAAGCCGAGGTTTTCGCCGATGGTGCCGACGGCATCCTTGATGGTGTCGGTGACCGACTTGTCGGAGCCCGGATATTTCGCGGCTGCAACAGCTTCGGTGTCGCCGTAGGCCAGCGCCACCTTGGCGACGTTGGCAACGATTTCCTGGAAGGCGCCGTTGCGGGCGACGAAGTCGGTCTCGGAATTGACTTCGACGATGGCCGCTTCGCGCACGCCGGAATCAACGCCGATCAGGCCTTCGGCGGCAGTACGGCCGGCCTTCTTGTCGGCCTTCGAAATGCCCTTCTTGCGCAGCCAGTCGACTGCCTCTTCCATGTTGCCGTTGGTTTCCGCAAGGGCCGCCTTGCAGTCCATCATGCCCGCGCCGGTCAGGTCGCGCAGTTCTTTGACCTGTGCTGCTGAAATGCTCATTCTTCTGCCTCTTTGTTCAAAACGGGCATGCGCACCACCGAGAGATCGGCGATGCGCGATGCCTGACGCTTAACGCGTCACAATGTAGGAAATGCGAAGGCCGGGACGGCCTTAGCAATCAGGCCTGCGGAGCTTCGTCCGCCGGGGCTTCGTCGGCGGCAGGCGCCGGGTCCAGAGCCGGCTCGACCGGGGCTTCGACCGAAGCGCCGACATCGACGCCGAGCGCGCCCTGCTGGCGGGCGATGCCGTCGATGGCAGCCTTGGCGATCAGGTCGCAGTAAAGCTGGATGGCGCGGGCCGCATCGTCATTGCCGGGGATCGGGAAGTCGATCTTGTCCGGATCGCAGTTCGAATCGATGATGGCGACGACCGGGATGCCGAGACGCTTGGCCTCGAGGATGGCGATCGCTTCCTTGTTGGTGTCGATCACGAACATCAGGTCGGGCGTCGAGCCCATGTCCTTGATGCCGCCCAGCGCCTTGTCGAGCTTCTCGCGCTCGCGGTCGAGGTTGAGGCGTTCCTTCTTGGTCAGGCCCTGTGCCTCACCGGCCAGCAATTCGTCGAGCTTGCGCAGGCGCTGGATCGAGTTGGAAATCGTCTTCCAGTTGGTCAGCATGCCGCCGAGCCAGCGCGAGTTGACATAGTACTGGGCCGAACGCTGGGCTGCGTCCGCCACGATGTCGGAAGCCTGACGCTTGGTGCCGACGAACAGCACGCGGCCGCCGCGGGCGACCGTGTCGGAAACCTGCTTGAGCGCCTGGTGCAGCAGCGGAACCGTCTGCGACAGGTCGATGATGTGGATGTTGTTGCGCGCGCCATAGATGTAGGGCGCCATCTTCGGGTTCCAGCGGTGGGTCTGGTGGCCGAAGTGAATGCCAGCTTCCAAAAGCTGGCGCATGCTGAAATCAGGCAGAGCCATTCTCAAAGTTCCTTTCCGGTTAGCCTCCACGGACCCAGGCGAAAGGAAGGATTTCCTTATCGCCACCGGAGGTTTCAGCCGGATTTCTCCCGGGCAGACACCAAAGTCCGTGTGTGGAATGAGCGGGCGTATAAAGGGGATGCGCCGCAAACGCAAGCGGTCTGCGGACCAGTCGTTAGACCGAGCGCATAAGGCCGCCGTCGACGCGGATGTTCTGGCCGGTGATGTAGCCTGCCCCTTCCGATGCCAGAAACGCGATGGTCGCGGCGATTTCCTCGGTGGTGCCGTAGCGCTGCATCGGCACGGCTTCGCGCCGCTCGTCGGTGCCGGGTAGGCTGTCGATCCAGCCGGGCAGCACATTGTTCATGCGGATATTGTCGGCGGCGTAGGCGTCTGCGAACAGCTTGGTGTAGGAGGCAAGCCCCGCCCGGAACACAGCCGAGGTCGGGAACATCGCCGCCGGCTCCAGCGCCCAGGCGGTCGAAATGTTGACGATCGAGCCGGATTTCTGGGCCTGCATGATGGGTGTCACGAGGCGCACCGGGCGCACGACGTTCATGAAATAGGTGTCCATGCCCTTGTGCCAGTCCTCGTCGCTGATCTCGTTGATCTGCGCCCTTGGCCCATGGCCGGCGCTGTTGACCAGCACGTCGACGCGACCCCATTTTTCCATGGTGAGGTCGACCAGCCGCTTGAGGTCCTCGTTCGACTGGTTCGAGCCGGTGACGCCGATGCCGCCCAGTTCCTTGGCAAGCGCTTCGCCCTTGCCGGACGACGACAGGATGGCGACCTTAAAACCGTCGGCCGCGAGTTTTTTCGCGGCGCCCGCGCCCATGCCGGAACCCCCGGCGGTGACGATTGCGACTTTTTGTGCCGGCATGATTTCTCTCCTCGACGATAGCGTTTCGAACAGGGCCTTACCGCCCGGGCGGCCCGCCGCTAAGGGACTGCGGCGTGCAATCCATGGTGCCAAAGGCCGTTTTCGGCCGCAATTGCGTCAAAGGCCGTTTGATAATTCGCCCGCCAGATGACCGGCTGGGTAGAATTTCCAAACGCTCTCTCAGCGCGGCACCTTGCCGTTCTTCACCCTCACCCGTCTGAACACCAGGACGATCTCCTCGCGGCTGCATTCGACCGCTCCCAGCCGCACGGCGCGGTCACGCTCCAGCCCGGTGATGTCGTAGTGCGGCGCCGAGGTTTTGGGCGGCCCCTGATAGGAAGAACGCTTGATGCCCAGTTGCGCCGCGAAACCGTGCAATTCCTCGATTTCGTCGGCCAGCAGATGGCACCACAGCTTGTCCGCCCATTTCCAGATCGCCGCATCGACATAGACTGCCATCGGAAACTGGCAGTCTATTTGTTGCTGCAGGCTTTCTTCGGCGCGTTGTCGAACAGCGCCAGATTGACCAGCTTGCCGGTCATCGAGAAATCGCCGTAGTCCATCACCAGATCGCGCGTCAGCCCGTTTTCGTGCAGCTTGAAGCTGATCCGGTATTCCGGCACTTCCTCGCCGCTGGCTTTGTCGGAGAGGTCGAAATAGGCGATGTCGACCGGCCAGTATTCGTCCTTGGCAAGCTTGGCCAGCGCCGGAAGCTCCGGATCGCCCTTCTCGGCCTCGGTCTTCTTGCCGACCACGACCGTCGTGGTCATCACCTTGTTGGCGTCCTCGGACCCGTCAAACAGGCTGGTTTCGTAGAACCGCTCGCCCTTTTCGGCCTTGCCGATCAGTTCGACCAGATGCTGGGTCGGAAATTGGGTCGCGGCAAGCTGGACGACGTTTTTCTGCGGCTTGTCGAGATCGACCTCGACGCCGTTGTCCTTCTTCACCGCCGTGCCCTTCACTTCCTTGTCGAGCTGCTGGTCGACGAAGGATTTGGTAACGAAGGAGAAGGTCTTGCCCTTTGCGTCCTCGTAGGTGGTGGTCTGCTGGTCGCTCAGGCGGGTCGTGTCGTTGGTGGCGATCTGCGTGACGAAGCGGAAATTCACCGTATAGCCGTCGCAGGGCGAGCCGTTGAACTCGTAGACCATGCGGCCGGTGATGCCGGTGATGCCGGAGCGGTCGGTCGCCTTGTCCAGCGACAGGTCGTAGACGGCGCGGTGCGCCTGAAGCATCGGAACGGCCAGGGCGGGCGCGGCAATCGACGCCGCCGACACCAGTACTGCGTAGAATGCAAGGCGCTTTGCGCGCATGGACAGGCTCCGACAAGGCGCGGCTGGTGGCAGCCGCCAGGGAAAGATGGTCCAGCTAGAAAAAAGTCGTGGCGGAAGCGAGGCAAAAATAGCACTTTCGGCCCCAACCAACGCGGTAGCATCCAGCAATAGGGAAATACGATGAGCGAAACAATCGAAAAGCGGCTGAGCGATATGGGCGTCACGCTTCCCGTGGCGGCAGCACCCGCCGCCAACTACGTGCCGTACGTCAGGGCCGGCGATCTGTTGTTTCCCTCCGGCCAGTTGCCGATCAAGGACGGCAAGCTTGCCTTCACCGGCCTGCTCGGTCGCGACGTTGACACCGCCACCGGCAAGGAAGCCGCGAAATACTGCGCGATCAACATTCTGGCGCAGGCAAAGGCGGCGCTCGGCGATCTAGAAAAGATACGCCGGCTGGTAAAAATCAATATCTATGTCGCCTCGACTCCCGATTTCACCGAGCAGCATCTGGTCGGCAACGGCGCCTCGGATTTTCTGGCCGAGGTGCTGGGCGAGCGCGGCAAGCACGCCCGCGTCGCGGTCGGCATGGCATCGTTGCCGCTGAACGCGTCGGTCGAGATCGAGTCGATCTTCGAAGTCGAGTGAGCGAGCCCTCCATGACCGATCTATCCTGGTTGATTGCCCGGCCGGTCGCCCATCGCGGCTTCCACGACATGAACAAGACGCGCTGGGAAAACACGCTTTCGGCCTATGACGCGGCAATCGAGCGCAACTACGCCATCGAATGCGACGTGCACCTGTCGTCCGACGGGGTGCCCGTCATCATCCACGACGACAATCTGAAGCGGCTGACCGGCGAGGACGGTTTTGTGTGGCAACGCACGGCGGCCGAACTCGCGACGCTGCGCATCGGCGGCACGAACGACCATGTGCCGACGCTGGAGGAAGTGCTGAAGCGCGTCGACGGCCGCGTGCCGATCGTCGTCGAGGTGAAGGGCACGCCCGGCCGCGACACCGGGCTGGTCGAGCGCGTCGGCAAGCAGTTGACGCGCTATCACGGCAAGGCCGCGATCATGTCGTTCGACCACTGGCTGATCCGCGATTTTTCGCGCTTTGCCCCCGGCATTCCCGGCGGATTGACCGCCTATGGCCGCGACAATGGGCTGATCGAGGCACATTTTTCCATGCTGGCGCACGATATCGCCTTCACTTCCTATGCCGCCGGCGACCTGCCCAACCCGTTCGTCAGCTTCGTGCGCGAAAAACTGAGAATGCCGGTCATCACCTGGACCGTGCACGACCAGCCGGCGGTGGACCTGACGTTCAAATATGCCGACCAGATGACCTTCGAGGGTTTCGAGCCGGATGCCGCGCGCATTGCCTGACACCCTGCCCCATCGTGGGCTTGTACCGTTCGGCACGCACCTTAAGTAAGGCACATGGATCAGGGCAGCGAAGCGGAAGAAGCGGCACAGGCACACTATGCCGTGCGCATCGCTACCGGCATCGGTGCCTTCACCCGGCAGGAGTGGGACAGCCTCTCCGGCACTACGCGTACCGATTCAGAAAACGGCTATAACCCGTTCGTTTCCTATGCTTTTCTGAGCTCGCTCGAAGATTCCGGCTGCGCCTTGCGGAGTACCGGCTGGCAGGGCCACCATCTGCGACTGGAAACGCCGGACGGCAAGCTGCTGGGGGCTGCGCCCTGCTACGTCAAATCGCACAGCCAGGGCGAATACGTGTTCGACCATGGCTGGGCCGACGCTTTCGAGCGCGCCGGCGGCAATTACTATCCCAAGCTGCAATGCTCGGTTCCGTTCACGCCGGCCACCGGCCCTCGCCTGCTCGTTGCAAAGGGCGAGAATGCCCGTGCAGTCAAAGCGGGACTCGCCTCCGGTCTGAAACTGGTCACGGAAAAACTTGGCGTTTCGTCGGCGCACATCACCTTCCTGCCGGAAAGCGACGTGGAGGGACTGGAGGCGGCGGGTTTCCTGCACCGCACCGACCAGCAATTCCATTTCTTCAACGAAGGATTTTCAAGCTACGACGATTTCCTCGCCACGCTGGCGTCACGCAAGCGCAAGGCGCTGAAGAAAGAGCGGCGCGAGGCTCTGGCGGACGGGATTACCATCGACCGGCTGACCGGCAAGGCTATCTCCGAGAGCATGTGGGACGATTTTTTCGCCTTCTACATGGATACCGGCGGCCGCAAATGGGGACGGCCCTATCTCAACCGTGAATTCTTCTCGCTGATCGGCGAGCGCATGGCCGACGACATTTTGCTGGTGATGGCGAAGCGCAATGGTCGCTATGTTGCGGGCGCGATCAACTTCATCGGTTCCGACACGCTGTTCGGACGCAACTGGGGCTGCATCGAAGACCACCCCTACCTGCATTTCGAGGTTTGCTACCATCAGGCCATCGACTTCGCCATCGAGCGCGGGCTGAAGGTGGTCGAGGCAGGTGCTCAAGGCGAGCACAAGCTGGCGCGCGGCTATCGTCCGGTCGCCACGCATTCCATGCACTACATCGCGCATCCGGGCCTGCGTAGCGCCATCGCCGACTATCTGAAGCGCGAGCGCCACGAGGTCGCACGGATGGGCGATTATCTGGAAGAGCACACGCCGTTTCGCAAAGGCAGTCCAGCGATTGACGGGCCGGACCTCAATGGGCAACCGTCTTCGAAAACAGATTGATGATGACGACGCCGACCATGATGAAGCCCATGCCGACCAGCGCCGGCATGTCCAGCGTCTGGCGGAACCATAACCAGCCGATGGCGGTAATGAGAATGATGCCCGCGCCGCACCACAGCGCATAGACGATGCCGACCGGCATGGTGCGCAAGGGCAGCGACAGGAAATAGAAGGCCAGCGCATAGCCCGAAACGGCGACCAGCGACGGCAGAAAGTTGGTGAAGCCGTTGGTCAGCTTCAACGCCGATGTCGCCACGACCTCGAACATGATCGCGATCGTGAGATAGAAAACGTTCCAGTACATGCAGATGCAGCCCTATTGATTCGCGGTCACTCTAAAGGCGATGATGGGTTTTTACCGGCAGAAACGAGACACCGATATGGCCTACGACGACACCAATATCTTCGCCAAGATCCTGCGTGGCGAAATCCCCTCCCAAAAAGTCTATGAAGACGAGGCGGTGGTGGCGTTTATGGACGTGATGCCGCAAGGCCAGGGCCACACGCTGGTGGTGCCGAAAGCGCCCTCGCGCAACCTGCTCGACGCCGACCCGGCGACGTTCGGGCCGCTTTTTGCCGTGGTCCAGAAGATCGCGGTAGCGGTCAAGAAGGCTTTTTCCGCCGATGGCGTTACCATCCAGCAATTCAACGAGCCGGCGGCCGGTCAGAGCGTCTACCATCTCCATGTCCATGTGCTGCCGCGCTTCGGGGGCGTGCCGCTGAAACCGCATACGGGCGCGATGGAAAAGCCGGAAGTGCTGGCCGCGAACGCCGAGAAAATCCGCGCAGCGCTGGCCGGCGAATAGAATCGGCAGGCATATAAAGGAAAAAAGGGCGGCCCTGAGCCGCCCTTTTTCATTCATACAGAAAATATCAGCCGTGCAGTCTGGCTGCGATCTCGGCGACGCGCTTGCCCTGGAAATGTGCGCCTTCCAGTTCCTGCGCCGAGGGCTGGCGCGAACCGTCGCCGTCGCTGGTCGTGGTCATGCCGTAAGGCGCGCCGCCACGGACCACGTCGTTGCCCATCTGGCCCTGATAGGCATAGGACAGCGGCACGATGATCATGCCGTGGTGCTGCAAGGAAGCCTGCGTCGACAGCAGCGCCAGTTCCGCGCCGCCGTGCTGGGTTGCGGTCGAAACCATGACTGAGCCGACTTTGTCGAGCAACGCCCCGCGAGCCCACAGCGGGCCGGTCTGGTCGAGGAAGTTCTTCATCTGCGAAGCGATCGCGCCGTAGCGGGTGGCCGAACCGATGATGATGGCATCGTAATTTTCCAGTTCCGTCGGCGTGGCGACATCGGCCTGCTGGTCGAGCTTGTAATGGGAGGCCTTGGCAACCTCCAGCGGCACCAGTTCGGGAACGCGCTTGATCGTCACGTCTGCGCCAGCCTCGCGCGCGCCTTCGGCCGCGGCCTTGGCCATCTGCTCCATGTGCCCGAAGCTCGAATAATAAAGTACCAGTACCTTCGCCATTTCCGTCTCCTTGATATGCAAATCGGTCGGCACCGAGCGTGCCGTCGAGGCTTATCTAAGGTGCCTATCGTTCATCGAAAACCATATAATGGAGCACAGATCGTTCACCGTTTATGAGCCATTGCCCCGCTTCCGGCACGGGAGTATGGGACTGTACGTGTCGATTGCCGGAGGGCCTGAATGACCGATATCGTTACCGCCGCTATGCTCGTCATCGGCGACGAAATCCTCTCCGGCCGCACCAAGGACAAGAACATCGGCCATCTCGCCGACATCATGACGGCGATCGGCATCGACCTGAAGGAAGTGCGCATCGTTCCCGACGAGGAGGACGAGATCGTCGCGGCGGTGAATGCGGTGCGCGCCCGCTATACCTACGTTTTCACCACCGGCGGCATCGGCCCGACGCATGACGACATCACCGCCGATTCGATCGCGAAGGCCTTCGGTGTGCCGTGCGAATACGACGCCAAGGCCTATGCCATGCTGGAAGAAAGCTACGCCAAGCGCGACATCGAGTTCACCGAGGCGCGCAAGCGCATGGCGCGGATGCCGCGCGGCGCCGACCATATCGACAATCCCGTCTCGATGGCGCCCGGCTTCCGCATCGGCAACGTCCATGTCATGGCCGGCGTGCCGTCGATCTTCCAGGCGATGCTCGACAATGTCGTGCCGACGCTTAAAGTCGGCACCAAAATGCTGTCGGCGACGGTGCCCTGCCCGTTTGGCGAAGGTCTGATCGGCGGCCCGCTGGCTGACATCCAGAAGTCACATCCAGACACCATTATCGGCTCCTATCCGAAGTATGGTGACGGCAAGTTCTGGACGGAACTGGTGGTGCGCGCCAGGACGCAGGAGGCCCTCGACGCGGCGCGTGCCGATGTCGAGGCAATGGTAGCGGGGTTCGCCAAAGCCGGCTGAGCGGCGGCACCAACGAACCGGCAAAAGCCGGAACCAGATCGGGGCGCTGGCGTTTTGGCAATGCCGGCCTTGGGTCCGTTAAACATGGGAGGGGTGTTTCAATGCGCTTCAAGACGATCGCGGCTATTCTTCAGAGCGAACAGGACGTCGAGCGGGTGCTGGCCTGCGCCATTCCGCTGGCAAAACGTTTCGAAAGCCATCTTGTCGGTATTCATGCCGAGTCGCTGCCAATCCCCTACACTTCGGCTACCGGCTTTCCCGATACGGAATTCCTCCAGGTGTCGGCGACGATGAACAAGGAGCGTTCCGACAGGCTGCACGCCGCCTTCCTCAAGGCCATCGAGAGTTCGGGCCTGTCCTTCGACTGGCGCAGCCTCGAAAGCTTTTCCGGCGACAGTGCCCTGTCGGGTATTTCGACGGTGCGCGCGGCCGACCTGATTATCGCGGCACAGCGCGAATCGGACGGCGACGCCAAGGCCGACATCGACACGCTGGTCTACGATGCCGGCCGGCCGGTGCTGGTGGTGCCGCACTCGGGAGCCGTCGTCAGCAGTTTCAAGCACATCCTGCTGGCCTGGAACGGCACGAGGGAAGCCGCGCGCGCCGCGTTCGACGCGCTTCCCTTCATCGTCGAGGCCGAGAAAACCGAAATCCTCATCGTAGACCCGCCGGATACGCTGGAGGAAAGCGCCGATGCCGCCGGCGTCGAAATCGCCGCCGCGCTTGCCCGCCACGGGGCGTCCGTCGGCGTCTTCGCCCAGAAGTCGGAAGGCAGCGCCATCGAGGATGTGATCCACAACCGGCTGGCCGATACCGGCGCCGACCTGCTCGTGCTCGGCGCCTACAGCCACTCCTGGCTGCGGCGGCTGCTGTTCGGCGGCGTCACGCATTCGGTGCTGCGCTCGGGCCAGGTCGCGGCCTTCCTGTCGCGTTAGGCATAAAAAACCTGCTGGCCCCGGTCGCCGCCTCCACCTGGCGCAAGCCTAAGGCGAGAAGTGCCGCATATCTTGGCGAGCCTCGCATCAACGGAACAGATCGAGCATGCTCCGTCCCGACTTCAATGCACAACCGTCGCTCGACAACGGCGCGCTTTCTCTGCGCGGCTTGCGGCAGAACGACTTCGAAGGCCTGTTCGTGGCGGCAGGCGACCCGGAAATCTGGACCGGACACCCGGCAAGGGACCGCTACAAGAGAGACGTTTTCGAACGGTATTTTGACTTCCTGCTGAAAACCGCATCGACGCTTGCCGTCGTCGATCCTCGTACGGCCAAACTGATCGGCTGCTCGCGCTATTACGCAGCGCCAGATCAGGCTGACAGCGTTTCGATCGGCTTTACCTTCCTGAACCATGCCTATTGGGGCGGAGCAGCGAATTTCGAGCTCAAGCGGCTGATGCTGGGCCACGCCTTCGAAACATTCTCCGAAGTCTGGTTCCATATCGATCCGACCAATGTGCGCTCACAAAAAGCCACAGCCAAACTCGGCGCCCGACACGCCTATGACGCAACGCTGGATTTGTCCGGCACGCCGGCACCGTGGATGTGCTTTTGCCTGAGCAAAAGCGCATGGGAAAACACGGTGAGCAGGAAAGATCGGGAGCAGGCCACGAAATCTGTTGGAGGACCGGCCGTCCGCTAACCCTTTTGTTCCATCTCTCTTGCCAAAACCCCGGTTTTCCGGCTAGTTCCGCACGCATTCCCCCGTTTTCTTGTGCGCGGCCTCCGCGCCTCCCGGAGTGCACGAAAATGTCCCTTCCCGAAAAAGCCTTCCCCGTTTCCTGGGACCAGTTCCACCGCGACGCCCGCGCGCTGGCGTGGCGGCTGGCCGGAATGAACAAGGGCCAATGGCGAGCGATCGTGTGCATCACCCGCGGCGGCCTGGTGCCGGCGGCGATCATTTCGCGGGAACTTGGCATCCGCGTCATCGAGACGGTGTGTGTCGCCTCCTATCACGACTACACGAGCCAAGGGCAGTTGCAGGTCCTGAAGGAAGTCACGCCGACGCTGCTGGCAGACGACGGCGAGGGCGTGTTGATCATCGACGACCTTACCGACACCGGCAAGACGGCGGCGATCGTGCGGGCGATGATGCCGAAAGCGCATTTCGCGGCCGTCTACGCCAAACCCAAGGGCCGGCCGATGGTCGACACCTTCGTTACTGAGGTCAGCCAGGACACCTGGATCTACTTCCCCTGGGACATGGGCTTCACCTACCAGAAGCCGATCGCCGACGATCACGCCGGCTGAACCGGCCGCAATCCAGCGGTATCGAGAGCGGTAGTGACGGCCTGCAGTTGCAGTTTTGCCGGATTTTGCGGCGATTTTTACTTTTATTCCACCTAATTGGCCGTAAAATTCGTGAGACGGCAAACGATTCTCTGAAGCGTACAGCGATCTTTCGGATTCGCTCCCTACGCTTCAGGTGTTTGATTTTACGCATGTCTCTGCCCTGAAGCCGGGATCGCTTTCGGGAGACATGCTTTAGTGGGGCATGGTTTCAGGTGCTGACCGGGCCGCAGACACACGATCACCTGGCTGAACGGGTCCGCAAACTCTTCGGCACGGTGCCCTGTCGTCTGCAAGTCGCCGCCCTGCCCTGGCGCAAGGCACAGGACGGCGTCGAAATCATGCTCATCACCAGTCGCGATACTGGCCGCTGGGTGCTGCCCAAGGGTTGGCCGGAGGCGCGCGAGCCGCTTTGTCTGGCTGCCGCGCGCGAAGCCGCCGAGGAAGCGGGGCTGAAGGGCCGGGTTTCGCACCTTGAAGTCGGACGCTATTTTTACGCCAAGGCGCTGGCGTCGGGCGAGGAAGTGCCCTGCGAGGTTCCGGTCTTCCCGCTTCAGGTCGACAGTGTTGCCGAGCAGTGGAAGGAAAAGCATTCGCGCCTGCGCAAATGGGTCGCCGTCGCAGAGGCGGCGGCCATGGTCAACGAGCCCGATCTCAGCCAGATCATTGCCCATTTCGGCGCCAATCCCGAGCCGTTTTCCACCTGAAACATACCGACCGTTTTGCCACGGCGCCGCCCGGTCGATGCCGGATGGCCGTGCACCGCGAAATCCGCCTGAATTGACGCCAGCGATCCGCCAGCCACCGCGAGCCGACAGCAAACGATGGCGGCCGATTCTATCCCCGTTATCCACATAGCCGGCACACAATATGTTGGGGTCATAAAAGTTACAGAAACGAATCCTTGACGGCGCAAACCGAGTCGTTTTTTATAGGCCATGCGCTCTTGTTGAGAGCGTGACCGGAAAGTTCAGAGCCCGGTCTTTTTTCCCGGATTTCATGCGTTTTGGCCGCATTCCGCCCGTTTACGAGGCCGGCGGGGCTATGCGAAATTTGGAACGACAAGCGGTGAAGGGGGCAATTGCCAGGCTGGAATAAATTGTCTGTTAATACTATATTTAGTGTTTGCAGGTAGGCTTGGCGCTAGATAATGTGAGTTTCCCTCGTGTGAGGGAATCGTGAAAAGTTCCAGTTTTGAGGGATTGTCGGGGCCGCCGGCAAGCTGGGCAGCGCTTCGCCAGAAGCCTTGCCCAAAGTTGCGGCGATGACGACGGACGGGGCTGCCGGTAGTCTTTTGACAGCCGGCTTGCGGTGGACATGCGCGTTTCGAAACGGGGGCGGAAATCCCCGTCGAAAGGTGCTATATATAGACTTAATCGAAGGAACGGGACCAATGCGCATCGAGCGGCGTTTCACCAAGAGCGGACAGGCTGGGGCCTATGCGGAGATCGAATTCCGCAAGGCGCTTTCCGAGATCAAGAATCCGGACGGTTCGGTGGTGTTTCGCCTCGACAACATCGACGTGCCGGCGCAGTTCTCCCAGGTCGCTGCCGACATCCTCGCCCAGAAATATTTCCGCAAGGCCGGCGTGCCCGCGCGCCTGAAGAAAATCGAGGAGAACGACGTCCCCTCCTTCCTGTGGCGCTCGGTCGCCGACGAGGCCGAACTTGCCAAGCTGCCGGAAGCCGAGCGCTACGGCTCTGAAACCGACGCTCGGCAGGTGTTCGACCGGCTTTCCGGCACCTGGACCTACTGGGGCTGGAAGGGCGGCTATTTCAAGTCGGAAGACGACGCCCGCGCCTTCCGCGACGAGCTTGCCTATATGCTGGCCACGCAGCGCGTCGCGCCTAATTCGCCGCAATGGTTCAACACCGGCCTGCATTGGGCCTATGGCATCGACGGCCCCGGTCAGGGCCATTTCTACGTCGACCCCTTCACCGGCAAGCTGACCAGGTCGAAGTCGGCCTATGAACACCCGCAGCCGCATGCCTGCTTCATCCAGGGCGTACAGGACGACCTCGTCAACGAGGGCGGCATCATGGACCTGTGGGTGCGCGAGGCGCGCCTGTTCAAATACGGTTCCGGCACCGGCTCCAATTTCTCGATGCTGCGCGGCGAAGGCGAAAGACTTTCCGGCGGCGGCCGCTCGTCGGGCCTGATGAGCTTCCTCAAGATCGGCGACCGTGCCGCCGGCGCCATCAAGTCGGGCGGCACGACGCGCCGCGCCGCCAAGATGGTGATCGTCGACGCCGACCATCCAGACATCGAATCCTTCATCGACTGGAAGGTGAAGGAGGAACAGAAAGTCGCCTCGCTCGTCACCGGCTCGAAAATCGTCAAGAAGCACCTCGACGCAATCATGAAGGCCTGCGTCAACTGCGAAGGGCAGGACGACGACTGCTTCGATCCGTCGATCAACACGGCGCTGAAGCGCGAGATCAAGGCGGCCAAGAAGGACGCCGTACCGGAAAACTACGTCCAGCGCGTCATCCAGTTCGCCAGGCAGGGCTACACCTCGATCGAGTTCAAGACCTACGACACCGACTGGGATTCGGAAGCCTACCTCACCGTTTCCGGCCAGAACTCCAACAACTCGGTTTCGCTGAAGGACGATTTTTTGCGCGCCGTGGAGCAGGACGGTGACTGGAACCTGACCGCCCGCAAGGACGGGCACGTCATGAAGACGATGAAGGCGCGCGATTTGTGGGAAAAGATCGGCTACGCCGCCTGGGCGTCTGCCGACCCCGGCCTGCACTTCAACACGACGATGAACGACTGGCATACCTCGCCGGCGGCCGGCCCGATCCGCGGCTCCAACCCGTGCTCGGAATACATGTTCCTCGACGACACGGCCTGCAACCTCGCCTCGATCAACCTCCTGCCCTACCGCAATGCCGACGGCACCATCGACATCGCCGCCTACGAGCATTCGGTGCGGCTGTGGACGATGGTGCTCGAAATCTCGGTGATGATGGCGCAGTTCCCGTCCAAGGAGATCGCCAAGCTTTCCTACGACTACCGCACGCTCGGCCTCGGCTACGCCAATATCGGCGGCCTGCTGATGACCTCGGGCATTCCCTATGACTCGGAAGAGGGCCGCGCCATCTGCGCCGCGCTCACCGCAATCATGACCGGCGTTGCCTACGCGACCTCGGCCGAAATGGCGGGCGAGCTCGGCGCGTTCCCGGACTATGACCGCAACGCCGCCAATATGCTGCGCGTCATGCGCAACCACCGCCGCGCCGCCTATGGCGATAAGGACGGCTACGAGAAGCTGGCGGTCAACCCGGTGCCGCTCAATGCCGATCATATCTGGCAAAAGGACCTGGTGGCGCATGCCAAGGCGGCCTGGGACCGCGCCATCGAGCTTGGCGAGGAGCACGGCTTCCGCAACGCGCAGGCGACGGTGATCGCGCCGACCGGTACGATCGGCCTTGTCATGGATTGCGACACCACCGGCATCGAGCCCGATTTCGCGCTGGTGAAGTTCAAGAAGCTCGCCGGCGGCGGCTATTTCAAGATCATCAACGCAGCCGTACCCGAGGCGCTGCGCTCGCTCGGCTATTCCGAAAGCCAGATCGCCGAGATCGACGCCTATGCGGTCGGCCACGGCAACCTCAACCAGGCGCCCGGCATCAACCCCGGCTCGCTCAAGGCCAAGGGTTTCACCGACGAGAAGATCGAGGCGCTCAACGCCGCACTGAAGTCGGCCTTCGACATCAAGTTCGTGTTCAACCAGTGGACGCTCGGCGCCGAGTGGGTGAAGGAAACCTTCGGCTTCACCGACGAACAGCTCAACGATTTCTCGTTCGAGATGCTGCCGGCGCTCGGCTTCTCGAAGAAGGACATCGAGGCCGCCAACATCCATGTCTGCGGTGCGATGACGCTGGAAGGCGCGCCCTTCCTGAAAGCCGAGCATCTGCCGGTATTCGACTGCGCCTCGCCTTGCGGCAAGATCGGCAAGCGCTCGCTTTCCATCGAAAGCCACATCCGCATGATGGCGGCGGCGCAGCCGTTCATTTCGGGCGCCATTTCCAAGACCATCAACATGCCGAACGAGGCGACCGTCGAGGACGCCAAGAACGCCTACATGTTGTCGTGGAAGCTGGCACTGAAGGCCAACGCGCTCTACCGCGACGGCTCCAAGCTCAGCCAGCCGCTCAATTCCTCGCTGATCGCCGATGACGACGACGAGGAAGACGAGGCCATGGAGGCGCTGATCGCCTCGCCCGCCGCGAGCCGTGCCGTGCAGGTCACCGAAAAGATCGTCGAGCGCGTGGTCGAGCGGCTTTACCGCGACCGAGAAAAGCTGCCGAACCGCCGCAAGGGCTACACCCAGAAAGCCGTCGTCGGCGGCCACAAGGTTTATCTGCGCACCGGCGAGTTCGACGACGGGCGGCTCGGCGAGATCTTCATCGACATGCACAAGGAAGGTGCCGCCTTCCGCGCGATGATGAACAATTTCGCCATCGCCATTTCGCTTGGCCTGCAATACGGCGTGCCGCTGGACGAATATGTCGAGGCCTTCACTTTCGTGAAGTTCGAGCCGGCCGGCATGGTGCAGGGCAACGACGCCATCAAGAGCGCCACCTCGATCATCGACTATGTGTTCCGGGAACTGGCGATTTCCTATCTCGGCCGCAACGACCTTGCCCATGTCGATACCGATTTCTCCAACACCTCGCTCGGCAAGGGCATCACCGAAGGCAAGGCGTTCGCCTTCTCCAAGGGCCTGACGCGCGGCGTCTCGCCGGTCAAGCTGGTTTCCGCCGGCAACGAGCCGAAGGGCTTTGCCGGGGGGGCTGCACCTGAGAAATCCTCCCCTCAGCGAGCGGCTCCCTCGGCCTTTTCGGGGTCCAACGTACTGGCACTGGCTTCATCGGCGGCAACGGCGCTGAAGGCGGAGCCGGCAAGCAGCGAGGCGCTGGCCTTCAAGCGCGACTACGAGGAGCGGGCGAAGGAACTGTCGGACGAGAACCAGCTTCGCGAAACCGTTTCCGAAACGCTGTTCACCGATGCCGCCGCCAACGAGGCCGCCGAGGCGAAAAAGCTAGCCGCCGACCGCCGCGCGAAATCGCTGCTGCAAGGCTACACCGGCAACAGCTGCTCGGAGTGCCAGAACTTCACCATGGTGCGAAACGGCACCTGCGAAAAGTGCGATACGTGTGGTGCTACGAGCGGGTGCAGCTGAATTGATAACCGAAGCAACACAAGTTGCTTTGATTGGACTATTGGGCGCCATTCTAGGCGCCCTTTTAGTCGCTTTTCTGCAACCTATATGGGCGAGCTGGCTTAATCCAAAATCCCAGCTAGCTGTAAAAATAACTCATAATTCTTTTAAAATTCCTACCCATCTAAGAGATTCTATTGATGAGTACACGTATAATTATCGCCTCAAAATTCGACCAACGGAGACAGAGAAGGAAAAATTACGAGCTATAAGAAACTGCGATGGAGTGTCCGTTATAGAATTAAAGAATTTAAGTAAACGAACTATCACTTCTATCTCCATAAGAGATAGCAGAGGTTCCGCAATAATATTGGATCACGTAATTGACGGAGAAAGAAAAGATACTTTCTTTGGAAAGAATTTTGATATTGAAAAACTGAAGCCTAAATCTGTCGTACAAGCCAATATTTGGACGCCACACGACTATGCCGATAACTCTTGGGG
>JBARYG010000062.1:0-33729 GCA_049647745.1 Mesorhizobium sp. | reverse complement strand
GTCGCCGAGCGGCATGCCGAGGATGCGTGCGCCGCGCCGCACGATCTGTTCCAGCTCCTCGACCGTGTAGAAATTGAGTCGCACCGGAATGCCGAAGCGGTCGCGCAGCGGGTTGGTCAAAAGGCCAAGCCGCGTAGTTGCGGCAACCAGCGTGAAGCGGGCGAGATCGATCTTGACCGAACGCGCCGCCGGCCCTTCGCCGATGATGAGGTCGAGCTGGAAATCCTCCATCGCCGGATAGAGGATTTCCTCGACCGCCGGGTTCAGCCGGTGGATCTCGTCGATGAACAGAACGTCGCCGTCCTCGAGGTTGGTGAGCAGGGCAGCGAGGTCGCCGGCCTTGGCGATGACCGGCCCCGAGGTCGAGCGGAAATTGACACCCAGTTCGCGCGCCATGATTTGCGCCAGCGTCGTCTTGCCGAGACCGGGCGGGCCGACGAACAGGACGTGGTCGAGCGCTTCGTTACGCCCCTTGGCGGCCTCGATGAACACTTTCAGGTTGGCGCGCGCCGCCGCCTGCCCGACGAACTCGTCCAGCGTTTGCGGCCGTAGCGTCTGTTCGGCGTCTTCGCCGCGCTTTTCCGGCGCGATCAGGCGGGGGGAGAGGGTCATCCCGCCGTCCTGCCATGCCCAAGGATACTAGGCAAGGATCGCTTCACCGCGACAGCTCCTTGAGGCCGAAGCGGATTAGCCTGGCCGAATCCGCGCCCTCGCCGGCAGCCTTGATCGCGCCAGCTACCGCATTGGCGGCGGTGTCGCGGGAGTAGCCGAGATTGACCAGCGCCGACACAGCATCGGCAATCGGTGCGGGCGCGACGCCTTCGCCCAGTTCCTGCTTCAACCCGATGGTGCCGGAGGCGGAACCGGCATAGGCAGGCGCCTTGTTCTTCAGTTCGGTGACGATGCGCTCGGCAACCTTTTTGCCGACGCCCGGCGCGCGGGAAACCATGGCGATATCGCGCAGCGCGATGGCGTTGGCGAGGTCGGCCGGCGACAACGTGGACAATACGGCGAGCGCCACCTTGGCGCCGACGCCCTGCACATTGCCCATCAGCAGGCGGAACCAGTCGCGCTCTAGCGCCGACTGGAAGCCATAGAGCCGGATCATGTCCTCGCGCACATAGGTCTCGATAAACAGCACCACGGCTTCGCCGGGCGCGGGCAGGGTGGCCAGCGTGCGCGTCGAGCAGAAGGCTGCGTAGCCGACGCCATGAACGTCGACGATGCAGTGATCCTCGTCGATCTCGTCCAGCGTGCCCTTGAGCTTGCCGATCATTTACTCGTCCTCCAGGGCATAAGTCTCGGGGCTCAATATGTTGAGGCCGGGAAAGTAGGATCGGTATCGGCCCGCATCACGTGTCAGCAGGCGATGCCCAGCGACCATGGCATGCGCGCCGATGAGAAAGTCCGGCAGGGTTCTTTCGCGCTTTCCGCCGCGCAGGCGGTATTGCGCGTGCGCCGTTCCAGCTGAGAACGCGGCATCGAAAGGAAAGTCCTCGCGAAGCGGCCGAAGCCAGGCGAGGATACGCGACAGCGCCTCTTCGCCGAGCGAAGGTCTCGACAGTTCGGCCCAGACGATTGCGCTGAAGATGATCGGCCCGTCGCCAAGCGTGCGCTTCAGAGCGGCCAAAGACCAGCGCCGCGTTGCCAGGTCTGCCGGACCGAGAATGTCGATCAGGACATTGGTGTCAACGAGGGTCGAGATCTTCACGTGGCCCCCGCAGCCAATCTACATAGGCCTTTCCGTCCATGCCCATCGTGTCGAATGTGCCTGCGACACTGTCAGCCCATTCATCGAAGCTCTGCACACCCGCTTCGGGCGCGGTCTCTCGCCTCTCTAGCGTAACTCCGGCATCCCGTTCCACGAATTCGACCTCGCTGCCGGGACCGATGCCCAAGCGATCGCGAATTTTCTTCGGGATCGTAACCTGGCCCTTTGTCGTGACACGCATGGTAATACCTCTCCGGTATTACTTACCGCGTCGATCGGAACAAGTCAAGAACATACCCGCCGGTGCATAGTCGGCCCTGGGCTTTCCTACCCCGCCAGCGCCAGCCTGTAGGCGACGCTTTGGCGATGGTGGGCGTGGCAGATGGCGATGGCGAGCGCGTCGGCGGCGTGTTCGCTGTCGAACGTAGCCTTGGGCAGCAGTACCTTGACCATCATGTGGATCTGCTTCTTGTCGCCATGGCCGACGCCGATCACCGCCTTCTTGACGGCGTTCGGTGCATATTCGGCGACCGGCAGCCCGGCGCGCGCCGGCACCAGCATGGCGATGCCGCGCGCCTGACCGAGCTTCAGCGTGGCGACGGCATCCTTGTTGACGAAGGTCTGCTCCACCGCCGCCTCATGCGGCATGGCGGCCTGCAGAACTTCGGTGAGCCCGTCATGTAACTGACAGAGCCGAAAGGCCAAAGCCGCCTTGTCGTCGGACTTGACGGTGCCTGCAGCGATGAAGTGCAGCGAATTTCCGAGGCTTTCCACGATGCCCCAGCCCGTACGGCGGAGCCCCGGATCGATACCGATGATGCGAATCGTTTCCGCCATGCGCGAAGTCTACCTTTCACGGCAAGCGATGCCAGCAAAAAGTGAACAAACCAGAAACATTACGGTAGATTTACGAGACGGCGGATTTACGCGGCAGCTTGCGAGCTCAGCCGCGGGCGAAAGCCGTGTTGAGCAGCGAGATCTGGTCGGACACCGGGTTCAGGTGCCGTCTGCCGGATTCGATCTGCGTCACCGTGCCGGAACCGTAGATTTCATCGTCCATGCGCCGCACCAGCGCTTGCAGGCGCAGCGAACGGGTGACGAGATCGAGAAAGGCATCGGGAAGTTCGGACCAGCCGGCGGCATCCTCATGGGCGGAAGCGGTATCGAGCCGGACCTTGGATTTTTCCGAAGCGACCTGGTCGCGTGTCATTTCGCCGGAATTGGCAGCGCGCTGCAGCAGGAGCCAGGAGGCGATCTGCATCAGCCGCGTGGTCAGCCGCATGGACTCGGCGGCATAGAGCGTGGCGCCCAGCCGCGACAGTTTCTTCGCCTCGGCGCGGCCTTTGCCGTCGAGATATTCGGCGGTCTGTTCGACCAGTCCCATGCCTTCGTTGTAGAGCGGCTTGAAGGACTGGGAGAAAACACGGCGTTCCGCCAGCTTGATCGTTTTCACGCTTTCCCTCGAAGGTTCGTTCATTGCCAGGCCCTGCTGCGTCGGGCGATTCGGCTTTTGCCGGCACGCCCGCATCCTATACAACCAAGGTCGGAAAAATGCGCTCCGCCTGAGGCGTTGGCAAGGACATGTTTAATAAAGGGTTAACGCGCGGCACCTGTGCGCCGCCGTGCTTCGGCCTCTCCTTTGCGCATGGGGCGGCCCCCTCGCACCCGCCCGAAGCCCATTATCCATGGCGGCCTGGCGCGTTCAGTAGCCGCCCGTAACATTACCGATGTTTAATGGGGGTATTCATCCGGCGTTCATGCGCCAAAATCCATATTTCTCATGCGTTCTCCCAAGGCGCACCCGAAACGAAGAAATGGAGTTTGAGTAATGAAACGCATCGCTGCATCAGTTATTGTTATCGCATCTATGGCCACGGCCGGATACGCATTTGCTCAAGACGCGACTCAAGCGGATGCTAATCAAACCACAACTGAAGTTTCAAAGGATTCAAGCAACGTCAAGCATGGCCCCATCGACCTTGAGACGTTCTCCCGGATGGACTCCCTCAAGGCGGCTGATACCAACAATGACGGAACGCTTTCCCGCGAGGAGATAGAGGCGTTCGTGCAGAAGCGCATGGTCCAGCGCGCCGCCGACCGCATGGAAAAACGCCTGGATGTGAACGGCGACGGCAAGATCACCCTTGACGAAATCCAGAAGCAGAAAGCCAAGGAATTCGCCGCTCTTGATCGCAACGACGACGGCAAGCTGGAACGCAAGGAACTGCGCGCCGCCCATCATGGCAAGCAGGGCAGGCACAACTGGCACGGCAAGCATGGGGGCAAGGCCGATGGCTGGCACCACAAGGCGAGCCAGCAGAAACAGAAGTAAATTTTGGCGTGGGGCCGGACAGGGCAGGGTTATCCTGCCCTGTCCACTTTTTGAAACGGCTGCGCATGTGCGTTTTGCGCCGGGTTCTTCAGGAATATCCGGGCAAAAAAAAGAGCCGCGGATGAGGCGGCTCTCAGGAGTTTAACAGGGAGGCGTCAAACAAAGTGGCTCCAACCACTTGGTAAGAATCCAGATCACTGGATGCACATAGTAAACACCCGTAAAGCTTAATGACGGGTTAACGCAGGGGCCTTTTATTCAATTTGCGTACAAACGGGTGGCGGGTCTCTCACGCTTGCCGGGCCATTTCGCGCAACCGGAACTTCTGGATTTTTCCGGTCGAGGTTTTCGGGATCTCGGCGAAGATCACGGCCTTGGGCACCTTGAATCGCGCCAGGGCCGAGCGGCAATGCTCGATGATCTCGGCTTCGGTCGCAGGCTTGCCCGGTTTCAGTTCGACATAGGCGATCGGCACTTCGCCCCATTTGTCGTCGGCGCGCGCCACCACGCCGCAGGCCTGCACCGCCGGATGCTTGTAGAGCACATCCTCGACCTCGATGGACGAGATGTTCTCGCCGCCCGAAATGATAATGTCTTTGGAGCGGTCCTTGATCTGGATATAGCCGTCCGGGTGCATGACGCCGAGGTCGCCGGAATGGAACCAGCCGCCGGCAAAGGCCTCGTCGCTCGCCTTGCGGTTTTTCAGGTAACCTTTCATGACGATGTTGCCGCGGAACATCACCTCGCCGATGGTCTCGCCGTCGGGCGGCGTCTCGCGCATCGTCTCGGGGTCCATGACGGTCAGCGCCTCCAGCGAGGCGTAGCGCACGCCCTGGCGCGCCTTTTTCGCGGTGCGGGGACCCTTTTCCAGCGCGTCCCATTCGTCGTGCCATTCGTTGACCACGGCCGGCCCGTAAGTCTCGGTCAGGCCGTAAAGATGGGTGACGGCGAAGCCGGCGTCGGCCATGCCGGAAAGCACCGCTTCCGGCGGCGGAGCAGCGGCGGTATTGAAGTTCACGATCTGGTCGAAGGTGCGCCGGTCTTCCTCGCGCGCGTTGATGAGCAGCGACATGACCACCGGCGCGCCGCACAGATGGGTGACGCCATGGTCTGCGATGGCGTCGTACATCTGCCTGGCCCGCACCCAGCGCAGGCACACATGCGTGCCCGCCTGCACCGCCAGCGTCCACGGGAAGCACCAGCCGTTGCAGTGGAACATCGGCAGAGTCCACAGATAGACGCAGTGCTTGCCCATGCCGGCGTGGATTGTGTTGGTGTAGGCCATCAGCGCGGCGCCGCGATGGTGGTAGACCACGCCCTTGGGGTTGCCGGTGGTGCCGGACGTATAGTTGAGCGAGATGGCGTCCCATTCGTCGTCGGGCATCGACCAGGCGAAAGCCTCATCGCCGTCGGCAATGAAATCCTCATAGTCGAGGCTGCCGATGCATTCGCCCTTGGGGTAGGGGGCGTCGGCGGCGTAATCGGGATCGTCGTAGTCGATCACCAGCGGTTTTGTCTTTGCGATGGCCAGCGCTTGCCCGACGACGCTGGAGAACTCACGGTCGACAATCAGCACTTTCGTTTCGGCATGATCGATCTGGAAGGCGATGACCGCCGCATCGAGGCGGGTGTTGAGGCAATGCAGCACCGCCTTGACCATCGGCACGCCGAAATGCGCTTCCAGCATCGGCGGCGTGTTGGAGAGCATCACCGTCACTGTATCGCCCTTGCCGATGCCTTTCTTCGCCAACGCCGAGCCGAGTTTCAGCGAGCGCCGCCAGAAGGTGCGATAGTCGATCCGCTGGCTGCCATGGATGATGGCGACATGGTCCGGAAAGGTCTTTGCCGCCCGCTCCAGATAGGTGATCGGGGTCAGCTGCTGGTAGTTGGCCGGGTTCTTGTCGAGATCCTGCTGGTAGGGATTGGTCATCCCGGTCTCCGATTGTGTCCTGAGCCTTCTAATCACAGCTTGCAGGCGGCGTCATCTGGAAGTGTTGACGCGCCGTCAGCGATGCACCGACACCAAAAGGAACATCGGCCGCTCGCGCTCCTCCGCCAACGCCGGATTGCTGGCGACCTGAGCTTCGGTCGGAGAAAATTCCTCGACGCGGTCGATGGTGAAGCCCGTCTCGATGAGCAGGTTGAGCGTCGTGCCCATCGTCCGGTGATATTTGACGACACCCTTGGCCAGCCAGTCGCTGGTGCGCGGCCCTTCCAGGGAATAGCCGTTGACGGGCCATGTCCTGCGCCCGGCTGCGTCCGCGATCCATTCCTGTCCGGCCGGGGCCATGAAGATGGGGTGCTCGGTCGAGAAGACGAAACGCCCGCCCGCACCCAGCGCCCGGTGGACCGTTCGGAAAAGCTTTCCGGCATCCTCGACATAATGTAGCGCCAGCGAACTGTAGGCGAGGTCGAAAGCGGTTTCCGGCAAGTTGAGCTGTTCGAGGTCGGCTTGTATGTAGGTAACGGAGCGGTCGGCCGTCTGAGTTCTGGCGCGTGCCAGCATGTTTTCGGACAGGTCGATGCCTGTCACTGCGGCTGCTCCGTGGTCGCTCGCCCAGCGGCAGAACCAGCCGAAGCCGCAGCCGAGGTCGACCACGCGCAATCCCTTCATCGGCGGCAGCATGGCCCGCAACGCCGGCCATTCCGGCGCGCCGGCAAGCCCTTTCACGGATCGGGCGAGCGCGCTGTAATTCGCGAAGAAATCGGGCCGGTCGTAAATGTTCTGTGCCATGCCTTACGTCTTTGTCTGATGGCCGATCGTCGATCCTTGAGGCGCTTACCTTTTTGAACCCGCCGGCGAGCCTGTTCAAGCGCGGTGCATTGCTCTATGCCGCAATGCAACCATCTTCACCGGCCAAGAGGCAGAACCGGGATCGGAATTCATGAACGATAAAACACTTCCCAACCGCTGCCGCATCGTGCTGATCGTGCCGTCCGGCGTTCCGGCCGAGCGTGTCCGTGCGGCGTTCGACGGCGGCGACGTCGCCTCGCTGATCCTGCCGCAATACGGCATGGACGAGGCCTCTTTCCAGACTTTTGCCGAGCAGATCGTGCCAGCGGCGCAGGCTAAAGGTATCGCCGTCGTCGTTGCCGGCGACACCCGCATTGCCGGGCGTGTCCATGCCGACGGTCTTCATGTCGAGGCAGGCAAGACCGAACTGGCGGAGACGATCGACAGTTTCCAGGCGAAGATGATGGTCGGCTGCGGTGGTGCCAAGACCCGCGACGATGCGCTGGAACTGGGTGAAATGCGGCCTGACTACATTTTCTTCGGCCGCTTCGGCTATGACACCAAGCCGGAACCGCATTCGCGCAACCTGTCGCTTGGACAGTGGTGGGCCGAAATGATCGAGATTCCCTGCATCGTCATGGCGGGTTCGGACATCGCCTCGGTGGAGGCGGTCGCCGCCACCGGCTGCGAATTCGTCGCGCTGTCGAGCGCCGTCTTCACCGAAGGGGTCGACCCGAGCGAGGCGGTCGCCAGCGCCAATGCGCTGCTCGACCATAAAGCCCCCCGCTTCGAGGACTGACGATGCGTTGGCGGTGGCTTTTCCCGTTACCTGTCCTAGCAGCCACGCTGACGGGCGCGGCCGCCGAACCGGCCGCGGCGCCGCAAGACCGGCCGCATATCGACAAGCCCGCTATCGATCGGCCGATCGCCAAGCCGCTGCCGCAGCCCGCCACCACGGCTGAGCCCGGCCCGTTGCCGTCGGCTGCGACGGTCAACCCGGAACGTTTCGGCGCAAGGCCGGCGGATGCCGCCTTCGGTGCGTTCCAGCGCGGCCTCTATCTGACCGCGTATCACCTCGCTTTGGTACGCGCCAAGAACGGCGATCCGGCGGCGCAGGTGCTGGTGGCCGAAATCCTGTCGCGCGGCCTTGGCGTACCGCTCAACGCGGCCGAGGCGGCGAAATGGTATGCGGCGGCTGCCGAGCAGGGCATGCCGGAGGCGCAGTTCCAGTATGCGCTGATGCTGCTCGACGGGCGCTTCGTCAAGAAGGACGAAAAGCAGGCGCATGCCCTGATGCAGGCCGCGGCCGAAGCAGGAAATCGCCTGGCGCAGTTCAATTTCGCGCAGTTGCTGGTCAGCGAAGACCCCGGCAACATGGGGCTTGTCCGGGCGGTTCCCTATTATGAGCGCGCCGCCGCCACCGGCCTTGCCGACGCGCAATATGCGATGGCGCAAATCTACGCCAACGGCGTCGGCGGCAAGGCCAGGGACGACGCGCGCGCGCGCCAGTTGCTGGCGCAGGCGGCGCTCCAAAATTACGACACCGCGCAATACGATCTCGGTGGCTGGCTGATCGACGGGCGCGGCGGCAAGCGCGATCTCAAATCCGGCTTCGGCTGGATCAAGCGCGCCGCCGATGGCGGCAACGTCGCCGCCCGCAACCGGCTTGCCAAACTTTATATGGGCGGCATCGGCACCGAACCCGACCTGGTTCTGGCCGGCGCCTGGTACATCCTTGCCCGCCGCGCCGGCCTGATCGATCCCGAGATGGAGGATTTCATGGACGGCCTGACTGACGATCAGACCAAACAGGCGCTGCAAAAGGCCAACCGGCTTCCCTGATCGCGAAAGCGCTCCGGCAGTTTCGACCCGCTTTGCCGGCCTCTCTTGCCTCTTTCGGCATTTTGTGGTCTTGGAAGCGCCGAAACCGCCCCCGGCGATCCCATCTCATTTTCCGGACCCCTACCCATCATGGCCAAGATCAACGGCAACGAAATCCGTCCCGGCAATGTCGTCGAGCACGACGGCGGCCTGTGGGTGGCGGTCAAGACGAATACGGTGAAGCCCGGCAAGGGCGGCGCCTATAACCAGGTCGAGCTGAAGAACCTTATCAACGGCACCAAACTCAACGAGCGCTTCCGCTCCGCCGAAACCGTCGAGCGCGTGCAACTCGACCTCAAGGATTTTACTTTCCTCTACGAGCAGGGCGAGGCGCTGGTGTTCATGGACGCCGAGAGCTACGAGCAGCTTGAACTGCAGAAGGATTTCGTCGGCGAACGTGCGGCTTTCCTGCAGGACGGCATGAAAGTGACGGTGCAGCTTTACGGCGACAGGCCGATCGGTATTTCTTTGCCGGACTATGTAACCTTGACCATCTCCGAGGCCGACCCCGTGGTAAAGGGGCAGACCGCCGCGTCGTCCTACAAGCCGGCTGTACTCGAAAACGGCATCCGCGTTCTGGTACCGCCCTTCGTCGATGCCGGCGAGCGGATCGTCGTCGACACCAACGAACTAATCTACATGCGCCGCGCCGATTGATCGGACAGCGGCAGGAAGCTTGATAAAATGGCCCGTTCAGCCCTCCTCAACGTGATGGTCCAGGCCGCCATGAAGGCCGGCCGCTCGCTGTCGCGCGATTTCGGCGAAGTGCAGAACCTGCAGGTCTCGATGAAAGGCCCGGGCGACTATGTCAGCCAGGCCGACCGCAAGGCCGAGGACATCATCTTCGCCGAGCTGTCGAAGGCGCGGCCGGGCTACGGCTTCCTGATGGAAGAGCGCGGCGCGGTCGCCGGCGACGACGACCAGCATCGCTGGATCGTCGATCCGCTCGACGGCACCACCAATTTCCTGCATGGCATCCCCATTTTTGCCGTTTCGATCGCGCTGGAGCGGCAGGGTCAGCTTGTCGCCGGCGTCGTCTACAATCCGGCGATGGACGAGCTTTACACCGCCGAGCGCGGCGGCGGCGCCTTCATGAACGACCGCCGGCTGCGCGTTGCCGCCAGAACCAAGCTTTCCGATGCCGTGATCGGCTGCGGCGTGCCGCATCTCGGGCGCGGCCAGCACGGCCATTTCCTGGTCGAGCTGCGCAACGTGATGGGCGAAGTTGCCGGTATTCGCCGCCTTGGCGCCGCCTCGCTCGACCTTGCCTATGTCGCCGCCGGCCGCATGGACGGGTTCTGGGAAACCGGCCTGGCGGCATGGGACATCGCCGCCGGCATGCTGTTGATCCGCGAGGCGGGCGGCTTCCTGTCCGATACGGACGGCGGCCAGGACATGCTGGAAAGCGGTTCTCTCATCGCCGGGAACGAGACGATCCAGCGCGCACTGGCAAAGACGCTGAAGCGGCCGATCAAGGGATAGGCCGCTACTCCCTTAGCCGGATCGGGGCTGCGTCACAAAGCTGCGATGCAAGTCTGGCATGAAGCCTGCATGCTCCCCAGATAAAGGGACGACAGGCTTGCCGAATGACCCCAACTGATACACTGCCAGACTTGAAAATTCCCTTCGTGGGGCGTTGGCACTATTCGCGCGCCGAACGCATCGCCGATGGTATCGTCCATGCGGTCGGGATCGTGCTGGGGGCTTTCGCCGGTTCGCTGCTTCTGGTTTATGCCGCGTCGCTTGCCCGCCCCGGCGAATATCTGGCGGCCGTGTTCTACGTGGTTTCGCTGCTTACCGTGCTTTCGGTGTCGCTTGCCTACAATCTGTGGCCAGTTTCCTCGCCGGCGAAATGGGTGCTGCGGCGCGTCGACCATTCGGCGATCTACCTTTTGATCGCGGCCACCTACACGCCCTTCCTCGCCCAGATCGAAGGGTCGCCGCTGGCCCGCTGGATGATTGCCGGCGTCTGGACGGCGGCGGGTGCTGGCATCGCCATGAAGATCCTGCTGCCCGGCCGGTTCGACCGGCTGGCGGTGCTTTTCTATCTCGCAATCGGCTGGAGCGGCGTCCTTCTGGCCGAGCCGCTGGTGCGGACATTGCCGGCGAATTCCGTCTCCCTCGTCATAGCCGGCGGCCTCGTCTATTCCTGCGGCGTCGTCTTTTTCGTGTGGAAGCGCCTTCGCTTCCACAACGCGCTGTGGCACGGTTTCGTCGTCACGGGCGCCGGCCTCCATTTGGCGGCGCTGGCGGACTGCCTGGTCTTCAATCGCCTTTGACGGCCAGCCAACTGCGCGCACGGCACTTGCCAAACGCCTTTCAATTTCGTCACATTTCCGCTTAGAGTCCCCCACGCCACGATCGTTGGGATCAAAAGCGGCCACATCGGAACGGAACACGGATGGCATTACTCAAATCGTTCGGAATAGGCAGGCGCTCGGACGTGCTCGACTACGATCCGCATAAGGTTTCGAGCCCGCAGGTATTCCTGCTTTCGATGGTGGTTTTCCTGGCCATCGTTGCCTTCATCGCAGCCATCCTGACACGGCAGATTTCCACTGCCTTTGCACACAATCCCGGCCTGAACGGCCTGATCGTCGGCGTGCTGATCGTCGGTATCCTGCTTGCATTTGGCCAAGTTGGCCGGCTGTTTCGCGAAGTGCGCTGGGTGAACTCCTTCCGCGCCGGGTCCGAGACGGTCGAGCCGGTGCTTCTGGCACCGATGAAGGCGATGATCGGGCGTTCCTCGTCCGTTGCCTTCTCGACCAGTTCGATGCGCACCATGCTGGATTCGATCGCGACCCGCCTCGACGAGAGCCGCGACACATCGCGCTATCTCGTCGGCCTGCTGATCTTTCTTGGCCTGCTCGGCACGTTCTGGGGCCTGTTGGGCACGATCAGTTCGATCGGCGACACCATCGAGTCGCTCGACCCCGGCACGGGCGATTCCGCTGCCGTGCTGGAAGCGCTGAAGGCGGGCCTGTCGGCCCCTCTCGCGGGCATGGGCACGGCGTTTTCGTCGTCGCTGTTTGGCCTTTCCGGTTCGCTGGTGCTCGGCTTCCTCGACGTGCAGGCCGGCCGCGCCCAGACGCGCTTTTATACTGAACTGGAAAACTGGCTGTCCTCGGTGACCGACCTGTCGTCCGACCTCGTCGTCTCCGAGGCGGCCAAGGCCGAATCCTCCGACGAAATTCGTGTCTTGTCGGAACGGCTGCGCTCGATGCAGGAGGCTGGCGGCTCCAACCCGCGTGTCGCCACCGCCATGGCCAACCTTGCAGACGGCATTTCCGGGTTGGTCAAGAACATGCGTTCCGAGCAGCAGATCATGCGCGACTGGGTCGAGGCGCAGTCCGACGAGCAGAAAGCCATGCGCAGTACGCTGGAGAAGATTGCCGAAGCCCTGAAGAAGCAAGGAGTTCACTGAGGTGGCGCTGGCGAGAGGGCGGCGCGGCGACCGCCATATCGACTATTGGCCCGGCTTCGTCGACGCCTTGTCGACGCTGCTTCTGGCGATCATGTTCCTGCTGTCGGTGTTCGTGCTGGCGCAGTTCCTGCTCAGCCGCGAAATTTCCGGCAAGGACGCCGTGCTCAACCGCCTCAATTCGCAGATCAACGAACTGACCTCGCTGTTGGCGCTGGAAAAAGGTAACAGCCAGGACGCGCAGGACGCGCTCGCCAACCTGCAGGCCTCGCTGTCGGCGAGCGAGGCGGAAAAGAGTCGTCTCGAACAGCTTCTGGCAAAAGGCGCGGGCGCGGGCGACGCGGCCAATGCGCGGGCCGACGCGCTTTCGGGCGAACTGGACAACCAGCGCCAGCTCAGCCAGCGGGCGCAATCCCAAGTGGAACTGCTCAACCAGCAGATCGCCGCGTTGCGCAAACAGATCGGTGCGCTGGAGGATGCGCTCGACGCATCGGAGGCGCGCGACCGCGATTCCAACACCAAGATCGCCGACCTCGGCAAGCGGCTCAACGTGGCGCTGGCGCAGCGCGTGCAGGAACTGAACCGCTACCGGTCGGATTTCTTCGGCAGGCTGCGCGAGATCCTTTCCGACCGCGAAAATATCCGCATCGTCGGCGACCGCTTCGTCTTCCAGTCGGAAGTGCTGTTCCCGACCGGCTCGGAGCAGATCAACGAAGCCGGCAAGGTGGAGATGAAGAAGCTGGCCGACGCCATCATCGAGTTGCAGAAGGAGATTCCACCGGAAATCAACTGGGTGCTGCGCGTCGACGGGCACACCGACAACGTGCCCCTGTCAGGCACCGGCCGCTACCGCGACAACTGGGAGCTGTCTTCGGCGCGCGCAACTTCGGTGGTGAAGTTCCTGATTGAAAACGGCGTGCCGCCAAGCCGGCTGGTCGCTGCCGGCTTCGGCGAGTTCCAGCCGCTCGACCCGGCCGATACCGACGAGGCACGCACCAAGAACCGGCGCATCGAACTGAAACTCACCGAGCGTTGATTTGCGCCTGCAGGAGGCGGCCGGCCAAACACGATCGCCACACGGCAATGTGAGCAAGATTACCCTTTTGTAATTACACTTTTCCGGCCTGCATTCTAATTTCGTTGGGCGGATCGAGGCCCGCCGGCGATGCTCCCAACATCGCGACGCGACGAGACCGGACGGTCCGTAGCTTGGAGCCGCAGCGCGACAGGCGCTGGGTTCGTTATCCAGGGAGACGCTGCCATGCGCTCTTTCAGAACTTCCACGAAAATGCTCGCTCTTACGGCCTCTTTGCTGGCCGTGCCGTTCGCCGGTGCCTATGCGGCCGGGTTTGGTGGCCATGACGGCGCCCTGCCGATGCCCGCGCCCACCGCCTTCCAGGGGCCGCGCATCGATTCCGTTCTCGGCCAACTGACAGGGCTCGACCAGGGTATCGCGAATGCGGAACAGGCGAAGACGATCACACCGGCCGTGGCGCATGGGCTCGAGATGCGTGACGCCAGTATCAGCAGGATGGCGCAGCGGGTGGCTGCCACCGACCATGGTCGGTTGCCTGCAGGGCAATATCACCAACTCATGCGCCGTGTCGACCATCTGGACCAGAGACTCCTGACCGATACGGGCAGCGGGCTCCTCTTTGGTGATGGTGCGGACGGCGGACACTACCCGAACGGTTGAGGCTTTGACGACGGACGGATCGCTTCCGATGAAACTGTCGGAAGCGATCCGGAGCCGGGTGACGCATTGACGCCCACGGCTCCTATGGTGTCCTCTCCAGTTTCGCTGGAATCACCATGGGCTGAATATGTCTTTTCAGAAACTCGACGACCTCGGCCACAAGCTCGAAGCGCTGGAGCATGCGCTCGCTATCCTCGGTGCGGACGAAGCCACGCATATGGCGGTCGGCGGCGGCGAGAAACGTGCCGAAGCGATGTCGGCTCTGGCCGGCATGTACCATGCCCGCGCCACGGCACCGGAGATCGCCGACTGGATCGAGGCGGCTGGGCAGGAAAACCTGAACGAGGAGCAGGCAGCTGCCCTTGCCGAGTTCAAGCGTCAGTATACGAACCTGACCTGCCTGCCGTCGGCTTTCGTCGAACGCCAGACCGGGGTGCGCATGCGTTGCGAGCAGCTTTGGCGCGACATGCGGGCAAAGAACGACTGGGCCAGCTTTCTCCCTGCGCTGGAGGGTGTTGTTTCCATGGTGCGCGAGGAAGCGGCGATGCGAGCCGATGTGCTGGGGCTTCAGCCTTATGACGCGCTGATGGAGCAATACGACCCCGGCAACCGGGCGGCCGCCATCACGCCGATCTTTGTCGAGCTGAAGCGCTTTTTGACGGATTTCGTTACCGAAGCACTGGCGGTTCAGGAAGAAAGGCGCGCAAGACATCCGCTCAGGCCGCTTTCCGGTGTCTATCCGGTGGAAAAGCAGCGCGAGCTTGGGCTGGCGATGATGGCGGCGGTGGGCTTCGACCTAACTCACGGCAGCCTGTCGGTGTCGCATCATCCGTTCTGCGGCGGTGTGCCGAGCGACGTGCGCATCACCACCCGTTACCGGACTTCCGAGTTCCTGTCGGCGCTGATGGGAGTGCTGCACGAGACCGGCCACGCGCTTTACGAGCAGAACCTGCCCAAGGCATGGGCGCACTGGCCGCTCGGCAAGGCACGCGGCATGGCGGTGCATGAAAGCCAGAGCCTGTTCGTGGAAAAGCAGATCGGCCGCAACCCGGCCTTCTGGCACTGGGCGCTGCCGGTGGTGGAAAAGCATCTCGGCGAAAGCTGGTCGATTGAGGACATCCTGCCGCATGTGCACCATGTCGAGCGTGGGCTGATCCGCGTCGATGCCGACGAGGTTACCTATCCGCTGCATGTCATCCTGCGTTTCGAACTGGAGCAGGAGCTTGTCGCCGGCCGGCTGGAGGTTGCCGACCTGCCGGAAGCCTGGGATGCCGGGATGAAGGAATATCTCGGCCTTTCCACCATCGACAACCCGGCCGACGGACCGATGCAGGACGTGCACTGGGCGGGCGGCGCTTTCGGCTATTTCCCGTCCTACACGCTGGGCGCGATGATGGCGGCGCAGCAATGGGCGGCCCTGACGAAAGAACACCCGTCAGCCGACGAGGATCTGGCAAAAGGCGACTTTTCGGCCATCAACGAGTGGCGCCGCGCGAAGATATGGTCGCAGGGCTCCCGTTTTTCGACGCCGGAACTGCTCGAACGCGCCACGGGCGAAAGGCTCGACGCTGCGTATTTCATCGGGCACCTGAAGAGGCGCTACGGCAAGAACTGAGCGAGCCTTACTCTGCCGCGCCCTTGAACGCATCGGAGCCGGTTTCGAACTGGAGGCTTGCCAGCCGCGCATAGATGCCGCCCGAAGCTACGAGGCTGCGGTGAGTGCCTTCCTCGACGATGCGGCCTTCGTCCATGACCAGAATGCGGTCGGCCTTCAGCACGGTCGCCAGGCGGTGGGCGATGACGATGGTGGTGCGGCCTTGCATCAGCCGTTCGAGCGCGGTCTGCACCAGCGTTTCGCTCTCGGCGTCCAGCGCCGAGGTCGCCTCGTCGAGAAGCAGGATCGGTGCGTCGCGCAGGATGGCGCGGGCAATGGCGATGCGCTGGCGCTGGCCGCCCGAGAGCGTCACGCCGCGCTCGCCGACCTGGCTGTCATAGCCGTTTTCCAGCTTGAGGATGAATTCGTCGGCCAGCGCATCCTTGGCGGCGGCCTCGATCTCGGCGGCGGAAGCATCCGGCCGGCCGAAGCGGATATTGTCGCCGGCGCTGGCGGCAAAGACGGTGACGTCCTGCGGCACGATGGCGATCCGGTCGCGCACGGCTTTCGGGTCGGCCTCGCGCACATCGACGCCGTCGACCAGGATTTTCCCGGCCTCGGGATCGTAAAACCGCAGGATCAGCGAAAAGACCGTGCTTTTGCCCGCACCCGAAGGGCCGACGATCGCCACCGTCTCGCCCGGCCGCACTGAAAAATTCAGGCCGTGCACGGCCGCCCGGTCGGGGCGCGCGGGGTAGGAGAAGGATACGTTGTCGAAGCTGACGGCGCCCTTTGTCGTGGAGGGCAGGGGCTTCGGACGAGCCGGCGCCTGGATGCCGGGGACCTCGGCCAGGATCTCGGACAGCCGCTCGGCGGCGCCGGCCGCCAGCGAAAGTTCGCCCCACACTTCCGACAACGCGCCGAGCGCGCCGGCGGCGAATACCGAATAGAGCAGGAACTGGCCGAGCGTTCCCGGCGACAGGGTGCCGTCCAGCACGTCGCGGGAGCCGAACCAAAGCACTGCGACGACCGAGGCGAAAATGGTGAAGATGGCAAAGAAGGTCAGGAAGGAACGGGCAAAGATGGAGGTCCGCGCAGCCTGGAACGCCGTTTCCACCGCCTGCGAAAAGCGGCGGGTAACCAGCCCCTCGTTGGTGAAGGCCTGCAACGTGCGCACCGCGCCGATCTGCTCGCTGGCGTAGGCGTTGGCCTCAGCCAGCGTGTCCTGCGCCAGTCGCGACTTTTTGCGCACCGAGCGCCCGAACGCCACTAGCGGCAACACGATGACGGGGATGGCGGCGATAACGAGGCCGGAAAGTTTCGGGCTGGTCACTACCATCATCGCCAGCGCGCCAAAGCCGAGGATCACGTTGCGCAACGCAACGGAAGCGGTGGCGCCGACCGCCGACTTGACCTGCGTGGTATCGGCGGCGAGCCGCGAGATGATCTCCCCCGTCTGCGCGGTGTCGAAGAACGAAGGGGAAAGCGTGGTCAGGTGCGAAAACACCTTTTCGCGAATATCGGCGACGACGCGCTCGCCAAGCGTGATGACGAAATAATAGCGCCCCGCCGAAGCCAGCGCCAGAAGGGCGGCCATCGCCATCAGCATGAGGAAATAGTTGGCGATCAGGGTAGAATCGGAGGTGGAAAAACCGTGGTCGATCATGCGCCGGACGGCCAGCGGCAGTGCCAGCGTCGTGGCGGCGGCAAGCGTCAGCGAAACCAGCGCGCCGATCACCAGAGACCGATAGCGGCCGATGAACGGAAACAAGCGCCGAAGCGGCCTGAGCGAGCGTCTGCGCCCGTCTGCGCCTGAGGTTTGCGCCATTGTCTGGGTTCCTGGGTCTGGTCTTCTCCGCGAGCCGGAAATGGCCTGCTTGCGGCCTTGTGGTTCAGTTGCGACTGCTGTATAGGCTCCTCGACCGTTTTAGAAGCCGTGGCTCTTCAATAAGCTGCGGCTTCGGATTTTAAAAAGGGGCGCTTCGACGCAGGCCGTCAGGCCGCTGCCGCGCTCAAAGCCAGGAACAGACCGATGAAAGACTCCATCCACCCCGACTATCACGCCATCAAGGTCGTCATGACCGACGGCACCGAATATATGACCCGTTCGACCTGGGGCAAGGAAGGCGATACGATGAACCTCGATATCGACCCGACCACGCATCCGGCCTGGACCGGCGGCCAGCAGACCCTGCTCGACCGCGGCGGTCGCCTGTCGAAGTTCAAGAAGCGTTTCGAAGGTTTCGGGCTGTAAGCAGCGCGGCCTTTTCAAACTTCGAAGAACCCGCCGCGAGGCGGGTTTTTTGTTGGAGTATGCGCGTCCGGTTGCGAGCCACCGGAAGGCTGTGCGAGTGCGAAGCCCTTATGGGCTCAAGGGTTCGGCCAGCGTCGACATCCGAGCACTGAGAAAGCGGGCGGGCATTAAAAAAGCCGGGAAAACCCGGCTTTTTATCAATTGTACCGCGACGGCACATTAGGCCGGCAGGATGGCGCTTTCGAGCGTAGTAAGCTGGTGCAGGAATTGCTCGGCCTTGGCGCGGACAGCGTCGTCCTTGGCGTCGGCCACGTCCTCGCGCGCTTCCTGGATGCGGCGGGCGATGTCGGCGCGGTCGATATCCTTTACCGCCACCGCCGATTCGGCGAGCAGCGTGCAGCCCGCGGGCAGGATATCGGCGAAGCCGCCAAACACGACGTAACGCTCCTGCTGGCCGCCGGCGGCATTCACCGTGACCACACCGGGCTGGATGGTGGTCATCACCGGCGCATGCTCGGCCATGACGGTCATTTCACCCTCGGCGCCCGGAATGACGACGGATTCGACCTGCTCGGAAACAAGTAGGCGCTCCGGCGATACCAGTTCGAACTTGAAAGCTTCAGCCATGTGCCTGTGCCTCTGATGCCTTGAACAACGACGCCTCGAAATGCGAGATCGCCGTCGCGAATTTGTCCCGGCAGCCGGGATTGCAGAAACCGACCGTGCGACCGTTGTAGACGGTCAACGAATCGGCCGAGATCGGCTTGCCCGACCATGGGCAGGTTTCGTTGACCGCATCCTCGAGCCGGAGGCCGCGATCCGGCATGGATCAGGCTGCTTCCGCCGCCAGCTTCTGCGCCTTCTCGACCGCTTCCTCGATGGTGCCGACCATATAGAAGGCGGCTTCGGGCAGGTGGTCGTACTCGCCGTTGCAAAGGCCCTTGAAGCCCTTGATGGTGTCGGCGAGGTCGACCAGCTTGCCCGGCGAGCCGGTGAACACTTCAGCGACGAAGAACGGCTGCGACAGGAAGCGCTCGATCTTGCGGGCGCGGGCGACCGTGATCTTGTCTTCTTCGCTGAGTTCGTCCATGCCGAGAATGGCGATGATGTCCTGCAGCGACTTGTAGCGCTGCAAGGTCGACTGAACCTGACGTGCCACCTGATAGTGCTCATCGCCGACGACCAGAGGATCGAGCATGCGCGAGGTAGAGTCGAGCGGATCGACGGCCGGATAGATGCCCTTTTCCGCGATGGAGCGGTTGAGCGTCGTCGTCGCGTCCAGGTGGGCGAACGAAGTCGCCGGCGCCGGGTCGGTCAGGTCGTCGGCGGGCACGTAGATCGCCTGCACCGAGGTGATCGAACCCTTGGTGGTGGTGGTGATGCGTTCCTGCAGCGCGCCCATGTCGGTGGCGAGCGTCGGCTGGTAGCCCACGGCCGAAGGGATACGGCCAAGCAGAGCCGAGACTTCCGAACCGGCCTGCGTGAAGCGGAAGATGTTGTCCACGAAGAACAGCACGTCCTGGCCCTGGTCGCGGAAATATTCGGCGACGGTGAGGCCGGTCAGCGCGACGCGGGCACGCGCGCCGGGCGGCTCGTTCATCTGGCCGTAGACGAGCGCCGCCTTGGAGCCTTCGCCGCCGCCCTTCTTGTTGACGCCCGATTCGATGAACTCATGATAGAGGTCATTGCCCTCGCGGGTACGCTCGCCGACGCCGGCGAACACCGAGTAGCCGCCGTGCGCCTTGGCGATGTTGTTGATCAGTTCCTGGATCAGCACGGTCTTGCCGACGCCGGCACCGCCGAACAGGCCGATCTTGCCGCCCTTGGCGTAAGGCGCCAACAGGTCCAGCACCTTGATGCCGGTGATGAGGATCTGCGCTTCGGTCGACTGGTCGATATATTCGGGCGCCGGCTGATGGATGCCGCGGTATTCGGTCGCGTCGACCGGACCGGCCTCGTCCACCGGCTCGCCGATGACGTTGATGATGCGGCCGAGCATGCCGGGGCCGACTGGCACCGAGATAGGACCGCCGGTGTCGGTGACGCTCTGGCCGCGAACCAGGCCCTCGGTCGAGTCCATGGCGATGGTGCGAACGGTGTTTTCACCAAGGTGCTGGGCGACTTCCAGAACGAGGCGGTGGCCGACGTTTTCCGTCTCCAGCGCGTTCAGGATTGCCGGCAGATGGCCTTCTTCGAACTGCACGTCGACGACGGCGCCGATGACCTGGCGTACCTTGCCGACGGCAACGCTCTTCTTGATTGCGGGGGCCGAGCTTTTGGCCGCGGCGGCCTTGGCCGGGGCCGCCTTCGCAGGCGCAGCCTTAGCAGGTGCTGCCTTCTTTGCCGGTGCCGCCGCTGCCGCCTTGGCGGGTGCTTTTTGCGGGGTCGCTGCTTTCGCCATCGTCTTTACCCTTTTCGTCCGTGTTCTTGTCCTGCACGTTGCCGCCGGAAGGCTTTTGGCCTCCCCCGGTCGTGCCTAGAGCGCCTCGGCGCCCGAAATGATTTCGATCAGTTCCTTGGTGATCTGCGCCTGCCGCTGGCGATTGTAGGTGATTGACAGCTTGTTGATCATGTCGCCGGCGTTGCGCGTCGCATTGTCCATGGCGCTCATCTTGGCGCCCATCTCGCCGGCTGCGTTTTCGAGCAGCGCGTGGAAAATCTGCACCGAGATGTTGCGCGGAATAAGGTCGGCCAGGATTTCGCCCGGCTCCGGCTCGTATTCGTAGACGGCGCCGCCATTCGCCTCGTCGCTGCTGTCGGACGCGACGGCGGCAGGAATGATCTGCTGCGCGGTCGGAACCTGACTGATCACCGATTTGAACTGCGAATAGAACAGCGTGCAGATGTCGAAGCCGCCTTCGTTGAAAAGGCTGATGACCTTCCTGGCGATGGCGTCGGCATTGACGAAGCCGAGCGTCTTGACCTCGCGCAGGTCGACGCGCTCGATGATCTGCCCGGCATAGTCGCGGCGCAGAATGTCGTAGCCCTTCTTGCCGACGCAGATGATCTTCACCGTCTTGCCGTCGGCCAGCAGCCTGCGGACGTGCTCGCGGGCGAGGCGCGCGATCTGCGAGTTGAAGCCCCCGCACAGGCCGCGCTCGGCCGTGCAGACCACCAGAAGATGGGTATCGTCGCGGCTGGTTCCCGTCATCAGCGCCGGCGCGTCGCCGCCGCCGCCGACCGCCTGGCTGATATTGGCCAGAACCGCCGCCATGCGTTCGGAGTAGGGACGCGCCGCTTCCGCCGCTTCCTGCGCGCGCCGAAGCTTCGCCGCGGCGACCATCTGCATCGCCTTGGTGATCTTCTGCGTCGCCTTGACGGAGGCGATGCGGTTACGAAGGTCTTTCAGTGACGCCATGCTTCAAACTCTAATCCAAGGTCCGTCCGTTCCGGCGTCAATCAGGCGAAGGTCTTGGCGAAGGCATCGAGCTCCGCCTTGAGCTTGGCGCGAAGATCGTCCGACAGCGCCTTTTCCTTGCGGATCTGGTCGAGGATTTCCTTGCCGGCGGCGCGCATATGCGACAGCAGACCCTGCTCGAACCGGCCGACGTCGTTGATCGCCAGCTTGTCGAGATAGCCGTTGACGCCGGCGAAGATCACCGCGACCTGTTCCTCGACCTTCAGCGGCGAGAACTGCGGCTGCTTCAGAAGCTCGGTCAGGCGCGCGCCGCGATTGAGCAGGCGCTGGGTCGAGGCGTCGAGGTCCGAGCCGAACTGCGCGAAGGCCGCCATTTCGCGGTACTGCGCAAGCTCGCCCTTGATCGAGCCGGCAACCTGCTTCATCGCCTTGATCTGGGCCGACGAGCCGACGCGCGACACCGAAAGACCGACGTTCACGGCGGGGCGGATGCCTTGGAAGAACAGGTTGGTTTCGAGGAAGATCTGGCCGTCGGTGATCGAGATCACGTTGGTCGGGATGTAGGCCGACACGTCGTTCGCCTGCGTCTCAATGATCGGCAGGGCGGTCAGCGAACCGCCGCCGAGGTCGTCGTTGAGCTTGGCAGCGCGCTCGAGCAGGCGCGAATGCAGGTAGAAGACGTCGCCCGGATAGGCTTCGCGGCCCGGCGGGCGGCGCAGCAGCAGCGACATCTGGCGATAGGCGACGGCCTGCTTCGACAGATCGTCATAGGAGATCAGGGCATGCATGCCGTTGTCGCGGAAATATTCGCCCATGGTGCAGGCGGTGAACGGCGCCAGGAACTGCATCGGCGCCGGATCGGAAGCGGTCGCCGCGACGATGATCGAATAGTCGAGCGCACCGCGCTCTTCCAGGATCTTCACAAACTGCGCGACGGTCGAACGTTTCTGGCCGACGGCGACATAGACGCAGTAGAGCTTTTCCTTGTCCGGGCCGGTGTCGTGAACCGACTTTTGGTTGAGCATCGTGTCGAGGACGATGGCGGTCTTGCCGGTCTGGCGGTCGCCGATGACCAGTTCGCGCTGGCCGCGGCCGACGGGGATCAGGGCGTCGATGGCCTTGAGGCCGGTCGACATCGGCTCGTTGACCGACTTGCGCGGGATGATGCCGGGCGCCTTGACGTCGACGCGCATGCGCTTGTCGGCCTTGATCGGGCCCTTGCCGTCGATCGGGTTGCCGAGGGCGTCGACGACGCGGCCGAGCAGGCCCATGCCGACAGGGGCATCGACGATGGCGCCGGTGCGCTTGACGACGTCGCCTTCCTTGATGTCGCGGTCGGCGCCGAAGATGACGACGCCGACATTGTCGGCTTCGAGGTTGAGCGCCATGCCGCGGATGCCGCCGGGGAACTCGACCATCTCGCCGGCCTGGACGTTGTCGAGGCCGTAGACGCGGGCAATGCCGTCGCCGACGGACAGAACCTGGCCGACTTCGGAGACCTCAGCCTCCTTGCCGAAATTCTTGATCTGGTCTTTCAGAATTGCGGAAATTTCCGCAGCGCGGATGTCCATCAGCCGACCTCTTTCAGTGCAAGCTTAAGCGAATTGAGTTTGGTTTTGAGCGACGTGTCGATCTGACGCGAGCCCATCTTGACCACCAGCCCGCCAAGCAGCGACGGGTCGACGGTTACCGAGATGGCCACGTCCTTGCCGGCTACGCTTTTCAGCGCGGCCTTCAGTTCGGTCTGCTGCGCCGGCGTCAACGCATGGGCCGAAGTGACTTCGGCGGCAGCCTCGCCACGATGTTCGGCGGCGATCCGGCGGAACGCCCTGATCATGCCGGGCACCGCGAACAGGCGGCGGTTGGCGGCGACGACGCGCAGGAAATTACCAGCCAGGCCGGTGATCTTCGCCTTGGCAGCGATCGCCGCGATGGCGCGGGTCTGGTCTTCGCTGGAGAAGACGGGGCTCTTGATCAGGCGTTCGAGATCGGCGCTGCTGCCGAGCATCTTCTCGAAACTATCGAGATCGGCTTCGACCTTGGCGACGGAATTCGCCTGCAGCGCGAGATCGAACAGCGACCCCGCATAGCGTTCTGCGACACCCGAGATTGGCGATGACGATTGGGCCACGGACCGTCTTTTCTCTCAGTTGACAGGCCGCAGATTGTTGGCGCGAGCAAAAACTCTGGCTAAATCTTTGACCTTACTTCGTTTTCTCAAGCACAGGGGTACGGCTTCCGCATCCCCGAGCCGAAAGTCGATTGCCGTCTAGCACAGGCTTTTTAAGACCGCAATGCACCGTCCGGCTGGTTTCACGGCACTATTGTCGCATCCGGCGGCCGAGTTCAACGATCCATTCGGGATTCAGGGCAAAAAGCCGAAGGCGAAAGCCAGCGGCAGCGCTGCCAGCACCAGTTCGACGATCACGAAGGCCCAATTATAAGGCGTGTTGGCGCCATCCGACATCATCGACAGCAAGCGGCCGAAAGCCGTGAACAACCAGGAGAAGCCGAGCGCCATGTAAAGCAGCGGCTGCGCAAGCAGGATGCAGGTGAGGCCGACGCCGAGATAAAAGCCCGACATCCGGCCCCTCGCCTCGGCGATGGCAGCGGGCTTTTCCGGCCTAGCCTGCAGCCGCAGCACGCGAAACGAAAGACCGGGCGCGAGGAACAGGGCCAGCCCCAGAAGCACGGTGACCGCCGCGCTCGACCACGCCAGCCATTCGCCCTCGCTCATCGGCCACGGAAAGGAATATTCCATTTTGTCCCCTCGACGGTTTCGCGCATTGAAGGCGCTCCGCTGGTGAAGTCAAGCGGCGGATAGGGCCATGCGCAATCCTATAAAAAGCTCTGCGGATCGATATCCACCTGCACGCGCACCGAGCCACGCACCTTCGGACCCGCCGCCAGCATGGCACGCACGAAACCCTGCATGTCGGCGCGCCTTTCGCCCTGGATCAGCAGGCGGAAGCGGTGGCGACCGGCGATGAGCGAAAGCGGCGCCTCTGCCGGCCCGAGCACGAAAATATCGGCGGCTTGCGGTGCCGCGCGGCGCAACGCGCGAGCATGGCCCTCGGCCTCGGCACGCGAGGCGGCGCTGACGATGACGCCGGCCAGCCGGCCGAAGGGCGGCAGCACGGCGCGTTCCCGCTCGGCGATCTCTCGCCCATAAAATGTCTCGGCATCGCCGGAAACGATGGCCCGCATCACCGGATGATCCGGCTGATAGGTCTGCAAAAGACCTTGGCTTTTCTTGCCGCTGCGACCGGCGCGCCCGGTGACCTGCGAGAGCAGTTGGAAGGTGCGCTCGGCGGCGCGCGGATCGCCGTTGGCAAGGCCGAGGTCGGCATCGACGACGCCGACCAGCGTCATATTCGGAAAATTGTGGCCCTTGGCGACAAGCTGCGTGCCGATGACGATATCAGCCTCGCCCTTGGCGATGGCTTCCAGTTCCAGCCTCAGCCGCCGCACCCCGCCCATCATGTCGGATGACAGCACGATGGCGCGGGCATCGGGGAAATGCTGCACGACTTCCTCGGCGATGCGCTCGACGCCTGGCCCGCAGGCGACGAGATGGTCGAAGGTGCCGCATTCGGGGCAGGCGTCGGGCCGTTTTTCATTATGCCCGCAATGGTGGCAGACGAGTTGCCCGCGAAAGCGATGCTCGACCAGCCAGGCCGAACAGACCGGGCAGCCGAAACGGTGGCCGCAGACGCGGCACAGCGTCAGCGGGGCATAGCCGCGCCGGTTGAGGAAAAGGAGCGATTGTTCCTGCCGCTCCAGCGTCCGCCGCATCTCTCCCAGCAACACGGGGGACAAAAAACCGCCACGCGCCGGCGGGGCGCGGCGCATGTCGACGGCCTTGAGATGGGGCAGGGCGGCCTCGGCGAAGCGTCCCGACAGCACGGCCCTTGCGTAGCGGCCCTGCTCGGCATTGACACGGCTTTCCACTGAAGGGGTGGCCGAAGCCAGCACGACGGGGAAGCCGCCGATATGGGCGCGTACCACCGCCATGTCGCGCGCGTTGTAGAAGACGCGGTCTTCCTGCTTGTAGGCCGGGTCGTGCTCCTCGTCGACGACGATGAGACCAAGGTTGCTGAAGGGCAGGAAAAGCGCCGAGCGCGCGCCGGCGACGACTTTCAGCGTTCCTTCCGTCACCTGTCGCCAGACCTTTTCACGCATGCGCGGCGGCAGGTCGGAATGCCATTCGCCGGGCTTTGCGCCGAACCGATCCTGAAAGCGTTCAAGGAAGGCATGCGTCAGCGCGATTTCGGGCAGCAGGATCAGCACCTGCCTGCCTTGTTCGAGTGCCGCCGCCACGGCCTCGAAGTAGACCTCCGTCTTGCCCGAGCCGGTGACGCCGTCGAGCAGCGTGACCCCGAATTCTTCCGCAGCCACGCCGGCACGCAGCATGTCGGCGGCGGCCTTCTGGTCGGGCATGAGGTCGGGAACCGCGTAGCCTGGTTCAGGCGCGGCGACGACCGGGCGCGGCGGGATCATCACGGTTTCGAAGACGCCTTGCGCTTTCAAGCCGTCGATCACGGTCGAGGATACGCCGGCGGCATGCGCCAGGCCGGACCGCGTCCAGGCAAGGCCGCCTTCGGCGGTGTCGAGCACGCGGGCGCGGGCGCTCGTTATCCGGTCCGGTTCGGCCTCAGTGCGCTGCAGGCCCTCGATCCACGGTTCGGGATCGAAGGCTTCCGGTGCCCGCAACAGCATGCGCGCCACCATGCCGGGCGGCGAAAGCGTATACTGCGCCACCCAGTCGACGAAGCGGCGCATGGGCTCAAGGATCGGCGGGCAGTCGAACACCTGTTCGATCGGCCGCAGCTTTTTTGCGTCGATATTTTCGACCGCGCCGTCCCAGACGATGCCGGCGACCTGGCGCGGCCCGAGCGGCACGCGCACGATCGAACCCGGCACCACGCGCATGCCGGGCGGAACCGCATAGGTGTAGGGGCGTTCAGCCGGCATGGGAACCAGCACGGGCGCCGCCGCATCAAAGGGCGAATCTTTGCTCATCGCGCGTGACCTTGCCCCGACTTTGGTCTAGAGCAAAGCCCAACAGTTTGCGCAAAGCCCAATGCCGGGCGTGCCCTCCCGACACCCGGAAACATAAGGAGACCGTCATGAAATTTTTTGTCGACACCGCCGATGTGAAGGAAATCCGCGAGCTTCACGATCTGGGCCTGGTTGACGGCGTCACCACCAACCCGTCGCTGATCCTCAAATCCGGCGGCAAGATCGCCGAAGTCACCAAACAGATCTGCGACATCGTCGAGGGTCCTGTTTCGGCGGAAGTCACCGCCACCGAATATTCGGAGATGATGAAGGAAGCCAAGGTGCTGGCCAAGATTGCCGACAACATCGCGATCAAGGTGCCGCTGACCTTCGATGGCCTCAAGGCCTGTAAGGCGCTGCGGTCGGAAGGCCACATGGTCAACGTCACGCTGTGCTTTTCGGCGACGCAGGCGCTGCTTGCCGCCAAGGCGGGAGCCACCTTCATTTCGCCCTTCGTCGGCCGGCTGGACGATACCGGCATCGACGGCATGGAACTGATCGCCGAGATCAGGCAGATCTACGACAATTACGATTTCGATACCGAAATCCTGGTCGCCTCGGTGCGCACAACCAATCACGTCAAGCAGGCGGCGATCATCGGCGCGGACGTGGCGACGGTACCGCCGGCAACGCTTCGGGCGCTGGTCAAGCATCCGCTGACCGACAAGGGACTGGAACAGTTCCTCGCCGACTGGGCCAAGACCGGCCAGAAGATCGGCTGAACGCCGCCCGCCATCCAGATCGCAGGGCCTGTCTGATCAACCCATCCGGCCGCGTCGGACGACCGGTTGGGGACGGGCCTGCGAACGGGCTCTCAGCGCCTGGCCAGATCCTGCGCTACGGCCAGGTGCAACAGGTCCGCCAGTTCCCGCGCGGCGCGGTCTTCGGCGTCGCGTTGCGCCCGGTAGGCGGCGAACTCCTGAAGCGGCCGATCGAAGGACGACGATATGGAACGGCGGCCGGAGGCCACCTTCGTTCCGGTCTTGGCATCGGTGAGCGTGTAGGCCGCCGTCAGCGTCACCGTACCGGCGGACGGCGTGTCCTCGTTGGTTGTCGTCTGGATCAGGGCGGCCGACTGAACAAGTTCGGTTACGCCGAGATCGAGCGAATAGACCGGGGACGCCGGCTGACCGGCGCCGCCGGTGAGGGCGAAGATGAGGTTGTTGCGCACCTGCTGGGCATAGCGCCTGCTCACCGGCTTGACCGCGATCGAGGCCAGTTCGGCCTTCGCCCCGACCTGGGATCCGGCCGACAGCGGCGCATTCGAATAAAGCGGGCGCACCGTGCAGGCCGACATCAGGCCTGCTGCGGCGACAAGGCCGGAAAGCGCGAGGAAGCGCACGGCCGTCATCTTCATCTTGCTGGACTCAGGCAACGACATTGACGATCCTCTGGGGGACGATGATTACCTTGCGGGGCGCCTTCCCTTCGAGCGCCTTTTGCACGAAGTCCAGCGCCAGCGTGGCCTTTTCGATCTCACCTTGGTCTGCGTCGCGGGCAATTGTCAAATCCCCGCGCTTCTTGCCGTTGACCTGCACGGGGTAGGTGAATTCGTTGTCGACGGTGAGCGTCGGGTCGAACACCGGCCATGGCTGTTCCGCAACGAGGCCCTTGCCGCCGAGCGCTGCCCAGCACTCTTCGGCCAGATGCGGCATCATCGGCGCGATCATCACGACGAGGAAATCCAGCGCCTGCCGCGCGATAGCCTTCGCCTCGTCGTGGCTGGCCCCGTTGCCGTGGGCATCGTCGCCGGCGATCGCCGCCACCTGTGGCGACAGCACATTGGTAAGTTCGTAAAGGCGCGCGACGGCCCGGTTGAAATGCAGCGTCTCGATGTCTTCGCCGACGCTTTTGAGGATCCTGTGCGCGGCACGCGAAACGGCGGCCAGTTCACCGCTGCGGGCAGGCGCCGGATCGACGCCCTTTACGTGCGGGGCGGCTTCCGACACCAGCCGCCAGACGCGCTGCACGAAGCGGTGCGCGCCTTCGACGCCGGCTTCCGTCCAGATGACATCGCGTTCGGGCGGCGAATCCGACAGCATGAACCAGCGCGCCGTATCGGCGCCGTAGCTGGCGATGATGTCGTCGGGATCGACCACGTTCTTCTTCGACTTCGACATCTTCTCGATCGAGCCGATCTCGATCGCGCTGCCGTCCGTGAGCAGGCTCGCGCGGCGCTTGCCGTCGATCTCCTCGATGCCGACTTCGGCGGGGGTTACCCAGCCGTTCGGGCCGCGATAGGTCTCGTGCACCACCATGCCTTGCGTGAACAGGCCTTCGAACGGCTCCTTCACCACGTTCAGATGGCCGGTAGCCTTCATGGCGCGGGCGAAGAAGCGCGAATAGAGCAGATGCAGGATCGCGTGCTCGATGCCGCCGATATACTGGTTGACCGGCAGCCAGCCGTTCTTGCCGTCGACATAAGCAAGCGTCGTCGGCGCCGTCTCGTTCCACGGGTCGGTGAAGCGGGCGAAGTACCACGACGAATCGACGAAGGTGTCCATGGTGTCGGTGTCGCGCCGCGCCGCCTTGCCGCATTTCGGGCAGGCGACATGCTTCCATGTCGGGTGGTGGTCGAGCGGATTGCCCGGCTTGTCAAAGGTGACGTCGGTCGGCAGTTCGACCGGCAACTGGCTGTCGGGAACCGGCACCGCGCCGCAATCGTCGCAATGGATCACCGGAATGGGACAACCCCAGTAGCGCTGGCGCGAGATCAGCCAGTCGCGCAGGCGAAACTGCACCTTGCGCTCGGCTTGCGGACGGCCGCCGATGGTGACGCCGGAAAGCCGCGTCGCCACTTCCTCGAAAGCGGCCTCGGGCGCCATCCCGTCGAGGAAGCGCGAGTTGATCATGGTGCCGTCGTCGGTGAAGGCCTCTTCGGTGATCTGGAAAGAGGCGGCATCCATGCCTTCGGGCTTAACCACCGGGGTCACCGGCAGCCCGTATTTATTGGCGAAGTCGAGGTCTCGCTGGTCGTGCGCAGGGCAGCCGAAGATGGCGCCGGTGCCATATTCCATCAGGACGAAATTGGCGACGTAGACCGGCAGCGTCCATTCCGGGTCGAATGGGTGAACGACGCGGATGCCGGTATCGAAGCCGCGCTTTTCCGCCGTTTCCAGTTCCGCCGCCGAGGTGCCGCGATGGCGCACATCCTCGATGAAGGCGGCGAGCTTCGGATCGTTCGCGGCCGCCTTTCTGGCCAGCGGATGGTCTGCGGCGATAGCCATGAAGGAGGCGCCGAAGATGGTGTCGGGGCGGGTAGTGTAAATCTCCAGTTCGCTCTCGCCGGCGGGCGCGCTGCCGGGAACGAGCGGCCAGCGCATCAGCAGGCCCTGCGAGCGGCCGATCCAGTTTTCCTGCATGATGCGGACTTTTTCCGGCCAGCGGTCGAGCGTGCCGAGGCTGTCCAGCAAATCCTGCGCCATCGAGGTGATCTTGAAGAACCACTGCGTCAGGTCGCGCTGCTCGACCGGGGCGCCCGAACGCCAGCCCTTGCCGTCGATCACCTGCTCGTTGGCGAGCACGGTCATGTCGACCGGGTCCCAGTTGACCTTGGCGGACTTGCGCTCGGCGAGCCCCGCCTTCCAGAAGTCGAGGAACATCTTCTGCTGGTGGCGGTAATAACTGGGGTTGCAGGTGGCGATCTCGCGCGACCAGTCGAGCGACAGGCCCATGGTCTTCAACTGCCCCTTCATCGTCTCGATGTTGGCATAGGTCCAGTCGCGCGGATTGACCTTGTTATCACGCGCGGCGTTCTCGGCCGGCAGACCAAAGGCATCCCAGCCCATCGGATGCAGCACGTTTTCGCCCCGGGCGCGATGGTAGCGCGCGACGACGTCGCCCATCGTGTAGTTGCGGACGTGACCCATATGGATGCGCCCGGACGGATAGGGGAACATTTCCAGGACGTAGTATTTCGGGCGCGGATCGTCGTTTGGGGTCTCGAACAGCTTTTTGGCGTCCCAGGCCTTTTGCCATTTGGGCTCGGCCGCGCGGGGATTATATCGTTCGGTTGCCATGATCCGTTTTTCACTTAAAGAAGGCGGGGAAAACCCGGGGATTACATCGTCATAAGATCGTGGTTCGGGTCTTCACCACGGTTTGGCAAACCCGTCAACCAAAAGGGCGGCCGCGGGCCGCGAAAACGAAGGAATTGAGCTATGGGCGATGCCGTCGAACAACTGGGCGCGGTGAAGGCGAAGATCGCCGCCGCCGAGCGCGCGGCCAGGCGCGACAACGGCGCGGTGACGCTGGTCGCCGTTTCGAAAACGTTCGACGCCGGCTTCATCCATCCGGTCATCGAAGCCGGGCAACGTGTCTTCGGCGAAAACCGCGTGCAGGAGGCGATGGCCAAATGGCCGGCGCTGAAGGCCGAATTTCCCGATATCGAACTGCACCTCATCGGGCCGCTGCAATCGAACAAGGCGAAGGAAGCGGTGGCGCTGTTCGACGTCATCGAGACGGTGGACCGCGAAAAGATCGCGGCGGAACTCGCCAGGGAGATGGCGAAGCAGGGCCGTGCGCTGAAACTATATGTGCAGGTCAACACCGGTTCGGAACCGCAGAAGGCGGGGATCGAGCCGCGCGAGGCGGTCGCCTTCGTCGAGCGCTGCCGCGACGTTCACGGGCTTTCCATCGAGGGGCTGATGTGCATTCCGCCGGCGGAAGAAAATCCCGGCCCGCATTTCGCCCTGCTGGAAAAACTGGCGCGACAGGCCGGCGTCGAAAAGCTGTCCATGGGCATGTCGGGCGATTTCGAGGCGGCGGTCGCTTTCGGCGCGACCAGCGTGCGCGTCGGCTCCGCCATTTTCGGTCACCGCTGAAACGACAAAGGCCGAAGTTTCCTCCGGCCTTTGTTTCGAAGAAGCCTGCGGCTTATTCAGCCGAGACGATCTTGCCGTCATCCCACTTGAACAGCGAGAAGCTCGGCGACGACAGGTCGCCGTTCTCGCCATAGGTCAGCTTGCCGATGGCAGTCTGGATCGGCTCGCCGCCCTTGAGCGCGGTAGCGACCGCCATGGCGTCATCGGCCTTGCCGACCTTCTCGATACCGGCCTTGATGACCTGCACGGCGGCATAGGCATTCAGCGTGAAGGCTTCCGGCGGCACGCCCTTTTCCTTGAGGACCGCGACCGCATCGGCCGAATCCGGGTTCTTCAGCGCGTCGGAAGCATTGGTGAACAGCGTGCCCTCGGCCGCCTGATTGCCGATCGCCCAGTATTCGGTGTTGGACAGGCCCTCGCCGCCGATGATCTGCGCTTTCACGCCGGCATCGGCGAGCTGGCGGGCGAGGAGGCCGCCTTCGGGATGGTAACCGCCGAAATAGATAACCTCGGCGCCGTCCTGCTTGAGGCGGCCAACGAGCGCGGTGTAATCCTTTTCGCCGGCGGTCAGGCCTTCATACATCACTTCCTTGACGCCGCCCGCGTTGATGGCTGCCTTGAACGCGTTGGCAAGGCCCATGCCGTAGGTGCCCTTGTCATGGATGACGGCGATCTTCTTGTCCTTCAGGTGGTCGAGAACATACTTCGCGGCGACTTCGGCCTGCTGGTCGTCGCGACCGCAGGTGCGCAGCACATTGGTCAGGCCGCGATTGGTGAGGTCCGGCGCGGTCGCGGTCGGCGTGACCATCAGCACGCCGTTCTCGGCAAAGACGTCCGAAGCCGCCATGGCGACGCCCGACGTGACCGGGCCGACGACATAGTGGACGCTGTCGCCAACGAGATTATTGGCGGCTGAAACGCCCTGCTTGGGATCGCCTGCATCGTCGGCAAGCTTGAGCGTGACCTGCTCGCCCAGGATGCCGCCGTTCTTGTTGATGTGTTCGACAGCGGCTTCGGCGCCGTTTTTAACCTGGTCGCCATAGGCGGCCACCGGCCCGGTAAGCGGCGCGACAAGGCCGATGACGATATCGGCATGCGCCATCGTTGCGAAGGTGAGGGACGCGGCCAGCGCGACGCCAGCTAGCAGTCTGTTTTTCATTGGGTTTCTCCTTGTGCGCCGAACCGTCAGGTTCAGCGAAGCCAAGGAAGTTCAATACCCCGCCGGCCTGGGGTTTGCAACCGAACCGGCCTTCGCAAACGGGGGGAACCGCTTGTGCCACCGCAGCACCTGTCCGCGCGGCGAATTCAGCGCCTGGGCGTCCTCAATGCAGCACGAACTCGCCGTCGACCTTGCGCCATTCGTTGGGCGCGATCAGCTTGCGATGCGTGTAGGTCACCGAATGGAGCGGCCCGTCGAGTTTTTCCCGCCAGAATTCGATGAACCTGACCAGCACCGGGAATTTCGGCGCAAGATCGTAGTCCTGCCAAACGAAACTTTGCAGCAGATGCGGATGGTCGGGATAGTGGTAAAGGATGTTGGCCGTGGTCAGGCCGTAGCCTTTCAGCATCAGGTCCAGTTCGGATTGGTCCCTCATGATCGCCCTCGCAAGCCTATGAGCCCTGTCCTGGAACGGAGTCTGTTCCCGGATGGTTAACCACTCGTTAAACGCGCGATTTGCCGTTTCGGTTCGATATTTGGGCGCCATCGTTGCCAAACTGCGTCATCACGCCGCTGCCCGTCGAAGGTCTGATGTTGCCGTGACGACCGAAGTGGTAATAATACCAAAGGTACGCGGCCCTTTGCCGCGCTGCCCGTGCGACAGGCGAGGGCAACCGTCCAGGGAGAGGAAAGCAGGCGATGTCAGAGGATTACGTCCACAAGGTACAGGCCGGGTGGAAGAAGAATGCGTTGATCGACAACGAGACTTACAAGAAGTGGTACGCCGACAGCGTAAAGAACCCTGACAAATTCTGGGGCAAGCATGGCAAGCGCATCGACTGGTTCAAGCCCTACACGAAAGTGAAGAACGCCTCCTTCGACGGCAAGGTCTCGATCAAGTGGTACGAGGACGGGACGACCAACGTTTCCTACAACTGCATCGACCGCCACCTGAAGAAGCGCGGCAACCAGGTCGCCATCATCTGGGAGGGCGACAATCCCTACGACGACAAGAAGATCACCTATAACGAGCTGCATGAGCATGTGTGCCGCTTTGCCAATGTGCTGAAGAAGCACGGCGTCAGGAAGGGCGACCGCGTCACCATCTACATGCCGATGATCCTGGAGGCCGCCTATGCGATGTTCGCCTGCACGCGCATCGGGGCGATCCATTCGGTGGTGTTCGGCGGGTTCTCGCCGGACGCGCTGGCCGGCCGCATCGTCGACTGCAAGTCGAATTTCGTCATCACTGCCGACGAAGGCCTGCGCGCCGGCAAGCACATTCCGCTGAAGGACAATACCGACAAGGCCATCGAGATCGCGGCGAAGGACGGCGTCAAGGTCGACAAGGTCGTGGTGGTGCGCCGCACTGGCGGCAAGATCGACTGGGTAGAAGGCCGCGACGTGTGGCTGCACGAGGAAGCGGCTTCGGTGAAGCCTGCCTGCCCGCCGGAAAAGATGAAGGCGGAAGACCCGCTGTTCATCCTCTATACGTCCGGCTCGACCGGCAAGCCGAAGGGCGTGCTGCACACCACCGGCGGTTATCTGGTCTATGTCTCGATGACCCACCAGTACGTCTTCGACTACCATGACGGCGACATCTACTGGTGCACGGCCGATGTCGGCTGGGTGACGGGCCACTCCTACATCCTCTACGGGCCGCTCGCCAACGGCGCGACGACGCTGATGTTCGAGGGCGTGCCGA
>JBARYG010000061.1:0-9417 GCA_049647745.1 Mesorhizobium sp. | reverse complement strand
AAGGCCCATCCCGCACATTGGAAATCTATCGTTACGACCCCGATGCAGAGAGCGGCCCGCGGCTCGATACCTATTTTATCGACCAGGACGATTGCGGGCCGATGGTTCTCGATGCCCTTATCAAGATCAAGAACGAGATTGACCCGACCTTGACCTTCCGCCGTTCCTGCCGCGAGGGCGTGTGCGGCTCGTGCAGCATGAACATCGGCGGCAGGAACTGGCTGGCCTGCACACAGGCGATGGACGATATCGACGGGCCGATCCGCATTTTTCCGCTCAGCCATATGCGTGTCGTCAAGGACCTGGTGATCGACCAGTCCCACCTGTTCGACCAGCACAAGCTCATCCAGCCATGGCTTCAAACAGAAGGGCCCGATCCGGAGCGCGAACGCCTGCAATCGCCCGAAGAGCGCGCCAAACTGGATGGCCTTTACGAATGCATCCTGTGCTTTTCCTGTACGAGCGGGTGCCCCAGCTATTGGTGGAACGGCGACCGCTATCTCGGGCCTGCAGTATTGCTGAACGCCTATCGCTGGCTCGTCGACAGTCGCGACGAGGCGACCGGAAAACGGCTTGACGAGTTGGAAGATCCATTCCGCCTCTACCGCTGCCACACCATCATGAATTGCACCAAGACCTGTCCCAAGGGTCTTGAGCCGGCCAAGGCAATTGCCAAAATAAAAGCCATGCTCGTCACGCGCCAGCAGTAAAGGTCGCATGCCATGGAGAACAAAAAAGAGCGGCAACATTCCAGACCCTTGGCACCGGACCTGCAGACCTACCGTCCGACCCTGACCATGACTATGTCGATCGTGCACCGGGCGACCGGCATCGTCCTGTATGTCGGCTTCGTCGGAATGGCCGCCTGGCTCACGGCGTTGGCGGCCGGACCGCGAGCCTATGAGACGATGCAGCGAATTCTTGATTCCTGGGTGGGGTTGCCAGTCCTTTTTGTATTTACCTGGGCCATTCTTCACCATGCGTTCGGCGGCATTCGCCATCTGATCTGGGACCTGAGTATTGCCCATACCTATCCGTGGCGCGAATATCTGACCCGGGCGACCCTTGCTGCTTCACTGGTCTGCGCGGTCCTGTTTTGGATTGCACTGCTTTGGATCGGAGGACATCCATCATGAGACCAATGCGTTCGGGACTAGCGCGTGCGCGAGGACTCGGTTCGGCCGGGAGCGGAACGGAACCGTTCTGGCAGCAGCGCGTGACTTCCGTCCTTGGCCTTCCTCTCGTCGCGGCATTGATGCTGGTCTTCTGGAAGCTGGCGGGCGCCGACTATGCGTCTGCGCGCCTTTTGATCGCAAACCCGGTCGTGGCCGTGCTGATCGCCATGGCCGTTCTCAATTTCGCCGTCCACATGCGGCTGGGTGCCCGGATCATCATCGAGGACTATGTCCATCGGCCTGTACTCAAGGCATTCCTGCTGACGGTCAATACCGGGACGGCCTACGGAGTAGCGATCGTCGCGATTCTTGCGGTGACCAAGGTCTCGGTCTTAGGCTAACGGTGCCGACGGTCAGCGGTAGCCGACGCACATGACGTAGTCTTTCAGGAGATCCTCTTCGTATTCGACTTCGGACAGGAGCGATTCCAAGGCATCCGATGCAAAAAGAAGCCCGAGCGGCTTGGATTCGGCATTAATGACCGGGACGCACAACAATCGCTTCTGCTTCATGGTCGACCAGACATCTTCCAGTATCTGGTCGGGCGCACAGGAGACAACCTCTTTCGTCATGACATCCGCGCACAAGGTCGTGCAGGCGCAACCTTGGCAGTGCTGGATCTGGCGCACGATATCCGTCCGGGTGACGACGCCGACCATTTGGCCTCCGGCGTTGCACACGATCGCCATATGCCTCGCGTCATCCGATAGAAGCGCGGCTGCTTCCGTGAGTTGCCGGTCATCACCGATGACGAGCAGGCGGCGGTGGATCGCCGATAATATGCTATCTATCCTCATCATGACGATTGCGGCCCAAACGAGACTTTGGAGCGTGTCACCGGGTTGCCGACCGACGCGCTGAAAGACATCATGAAAAATAATCTGCGCCTAGCGGTCGAAAATCCAGGGTAACCGGGCAGGGCAGGGGCGATGAAATAAGCCGTAGTCATTTATCCTGACTCACTATCTGCCCGGACTTCCGCTCATTATCTACCGTTTCTCCACCATGCACGCGGCTGATCCATGCTGGGGGATCGCTGGCGGGAAACGATTCCCACGAAGCCTCCGAAACATCGTCCCATTGCGTATTGTCATCCCCGTCAGCCGAGCTTGGGGCTAGCGAAGGGTAAGCTCGGCCACGGGCCAGAGTCCAGGGATCATCTGGCATGGAGCGCCTCCTGACGATCATCCGAAATGGTGCATCTGACGTATATCATAATCGTTCGGGGCGAATGCGCAATGTGTCGCAGAGGGGCTGGCGGCGGGTATGTTTGAAGGTCAGGCCTTTGCCCTGGCGCAAATTGGTATGAAAAATACGTATTCGATGTATCTTTTAGGAGCCGGATTAGCGATTGTCGGGCGAGCGAAAACAAAACGGGCTGTGCCCACCCTGGAGCGTCCACCGGCAGCTACAAAATGACCTATGTCGTCACGGACAATTGCATCAAATGCAAATATACGGATTGCGTGGAAGTTTGCCCCGTAGACTGCTTCTATGAGGGCGAGAACATGCTCGTCATTCACCCCGACGAATGCATCGATTGCGGCGTCTGCGTTCCCGAATGCCCAGCCGAAGCTATTTTTCCGGACACAGACCCTTCGGCTACGCTTGCCTGGCTGGCGCTGAACCACGAATTTGCATCCGCGTGGCCGAACATCACGCGCAAGAAGGCGCCGCCCGACGATGCCGACGACTGGAACGGGGTGGCCGGAAAATTCGACGCCTGGTTCAGCAACAAGCCTGGAGGAGAGTGACAATTACCGATCTTGCTGCTCCCGAGTATCCGCCAATTCCCATGCCGCTCCCGGTTCGGGCGGACAAAACCTCTGAAACAACAGCACACAGGAAAGGAAGACTGCATGGCTGACACCTGGCTCCCCTCGCTCAAGACCGCGACGCCACAGGAAGGTTTTGAACTCGCCTCTAAACTGGCCCGCATCGGCGTCAAGCTCACCCAGCCCTCGGCCGAGGTGCGCGACAAGCTGCGGGCCGCATATGAACAGGACACTGTCCAGCTGATCGCGTCATCTCAGGTGATCGCCACTCATTTCCAAACGGTCGCGGCCGCCAATAATTACTGGCGCGATTGAACGACGCCTGGGGAGCCGGCGACAGATAACTGCTCCTTGGGGTAAAAGCTTAGCACTGATGTAACCGCCAGAAGCTTGCCATGGCGTTCTCATCGCTGGGGAAGCTGGCGTTAACTTCAATGGGATGGGCCAATGGAGAGGCTGATCAGTGATAGGGATCGGACTGCGTAAAACAGTACACGCTCCGGGCTGGCCGGTCCTGAAGCTTCGAAAAGGTTCGTGAAGGGCGTGCGCCTCACCGTCGCGCCGGTAGCCGCGCTGTTGGTCAGCGTCGGCCTGCTGGTGCTCGGCAACGGGCTTTTGGGAACATTGCTGGTCGTGCGCGCGGGCAACGAAAACTTTGCCGGCGAGACCATTGGCTTCATGATGTCGGCGTATTTCGCCGGTTATGCGCTCGGTTCCGTACTACTGTCGCACGTCATCTTGTCGGCGGGTCACATCCGCGCCTTTGCCGGGTTTGCGTCCATAGCCTCGGTGACCGCCCTGCTGCATCTCATTTTCATCGACCCCCCGGTGTGGATGCTGTTGCGGGCAGTGACGGGTTTCGCCTATGCGGGACTGATCCTGGTGGCGGAGAGTTGGCTCAATGCCCACGCGGTCGCGGCGACACGCGGCCGGTTGCTCTCGCTCTACGGCGTCGTCACGATGGGCGTTTGGGCGCTCGGTCAGGGATTGTTGAACCTGTCATCGCCGGACGGGATCGTATTGTTTCTCGTCGTATCCATCCTGATTTCCCTTGCGCTGACGCCGATCACACTTCTGCCCGGTCGGCCCCCGGCGATTCCACCACAACAGCGGCTGTCACTGTATCGACTGCTGACGCTATCGCCTCTCGGCACGCTCGGTGCCTTCCTGTCCGGCCTTGCGCTCAGCGCCTTCTGGGGTATGGGGCCGAATTTCGCACAGGAGAACGGCCTCGATACGGCAGGCATCTCCATCTTCATGGCATCCGTTCTGGTAGGCGCGCTGGTCCTACAATGGCCGTTGGGCTGGCTGTCCGATCATGTGCCGCGCCGGCTGGTCATTGCGGGCGCTGCTCTGGCCGCCGCCGCTGCCGCCGCTGGCTTCGTTCTGGCCGGAGGGACCTCCCTTCCGGTTCTGCTCGCTCTTGGTTTTCTGTTCGGAGGTTTTGGTATCCCACTCTACACGCTTTGCGTAACCCATGCCAATGATCGGCTCCAGGCCAGCGAGATGCTGTCGGCCGCGCGAGGCCTTCTGCTCTTAAACGGCCTCGGAGCGGCCATCGGGCCGTTTATGGCCAGCTTGTTGATGAGCCGACACGGACCTTCCGGCCTGTTTGCATATGCCGGTGCCCTCCTGGCGGTCCTGGCGACGGTCGCATTGCTGCGGCGCGCGCAGGGACAGGCGGAAACGAGCGTTGCCTCGCCGCTGCCCTGCACGCCCCAGATAGCGCTTGCACTCGACACTCGAGCTGGAGATGCCGAACCGGGCAGACAGTAGCCGATTGGGTTGTGTTGCAAACTTTCCGGAAACCCGATGATGGCATGAAGTCAGCTCCAATTTCGGAGTTCGTTTCATGTTCAAGGGCCGCCATTTTGACCGCTCGGTTATTCTGCTGTGCGTGCGCTGGTATCTGGCTTGCGGCCTCAGTCTGCGGGATCTCAAAGAGATGATGGCCGAGCGCGGCGTCAATGTTGACCACTCGACGATACACCGCTGGGTCGTTCATTTCTCGCCGCTGCTGTTGAAGCAATTCAATCGGCGAAAGCGGCCCGTCGGCGGCAGGTGGCACATGGACGAGACCTACATCAAGGTCCGCGGTCGCTGGATGTATCTCTATCGCGCCATCGACAGCGTCGGCGACACCGTCGAGTTCGGGTTCAGCGAGCACCGTGACCTGCCAGCCGCCAAACGCTTTCTGCGCAAGGCCTTGGCGCGCCATGGCCGTCCTGAGCGCATCGTCATCGACGGTAGCCAGACGAACCAGGAGGCGGTTGTCTCCTGTGATGCGGAAAACCGATTGCGGGATCGGTCGCGCCAAGCTTTGAAGCCGATCCGTGTCCGAAGCAGCAAGAGGCGGGTGCGGTCGATGCTGGGCTTCAAGTCGTTCTCCTCGGCAGCCGTCACGCTGTCTGGCGTCGAGATGGTCCACATGATGCGCAAACGCCAGGGTCGATTCGCATTCAACCCGGCACCTTCTCTCAAGGAACAGTTCGAGGCGATCGCTGCCTGAATTGTGTCCGGAGAAGCCCGACCGCTCACTGTCACAAAAGTTTGCAACAGAACCGGTGCCGGCGCTACACTACTCCGATATCAGGCGCGTGGATGAACTCGCGCGATCGCGATCCGAAGCCGCTCTATCATCAGCTCGGCAACCGTCCACCATCTGGCGTGCGGTTCAAGCGTAGCGGCGCCCTTGAAGCTGCAACGCAGCTCGGCCTCGGCCGGGATTGATGCTTTTCATCTTTCCCCCCGAGGTAGTGACGTAAAACGCCAGGCGAGCCTGTCGCGGCACCGGGAAAAATTCGGCGCTATCGATATGATTTTCTCTCGGTGGTTTTCGTGACTGTGGGCGAGAGGCACGATTCGCGTCAACCGCTTACGACATTATCGAGAAGCGCTCAAAGGCCGGTCTCCCGGGTAGTCACCGCGGTAGGTGCTCTATACAACCCTAATACTGTGGACTTCCAAACCTTTACGGCCTGACGCGCACTCTACGAAAACCTTCTGACCTTCCGTCAAACTGGACAGGCTGGAGCGCGACAAAGCCGTAACATGAACGAAAACGTCCTTGCTGCCACTTGCTGGACTGATGAATCCGAATCCCTTGTCGCCATTATACCATTTGACCGTGCCCTTGATCTCTTCATGAGCATCGGTTGAGCTAATATTGGTGTCAAAAGTTTGCGCAGGCATGTTCAAACGCTGAAAATATGCCGGCTCCGCGGCGCCATCACTAAAGTCAGCCATGTCGTCTTCATGACGTCCACGGCGCAGTTTGCGATGATCTCGATGTTTGCCCATGACCATTCCGACTGAAGGCAATATTCTCGGAGCTATGTAATCATTTCTGCCTCATACGTCTTTATCAAAATGCGTGCGCTAGGTGAGGCCTTTTGGCGTTTTTGGAAGCTGTGCGAATGGCCTTGGCTCGGCGGGCTGCTATCCTGTGGCCGTTCCTAGGGTAGTAGCCATCTCATTTCTGGCCCACCGTTGTCGCAATCACGCAGTGAGTTGCGACCTGCAATTGAACGGCCAATTCCGCAACGCCCGTCGCATAGCGGTGGTTGGAAGGTCGACCGCGCGACTTGTGCCTAAGCGCTGCGGCGCCGTCGGCCTGGGAGGTCTTAAGCAAGCACTGAACCTGACGTGTCGTCAACTCAAGTACATGCGCGGCCGCCGTGACGGACATTCTTTGCTCAATGACCCGCGACAGCACCTCGATCCGCCGCAACTCTCGTTCGCTCTTCAGTATCAATCCCACTCTGCTGCCTCCCGCGCCATGGGCGCAAACACTGGCGTATCGAGGGAACAGGCGACATTCCTACTTTGCGGAAACAGGGCATTTCTATTTTGCGGTGTGAATGTGGCGATGTAGAATGTCAAAGCGATTTAGAGACGCGACGTCGCCAGCCGGTTAGAAATGCGACAGTCATGGTTCGTCACTTGCTCCGACGATCAGCCCCCGATCCGACCGGCTGGGCCGGGTTGCAAGGGAGGAGCGGGGGCGGGTGAGACTTACCCATCGGCTTTAGCTTCCTCAGTAGCAAATGTTCCGTCGCCGGTTGATACTCCCTTGCACCTGCATGAGGCGGGGTAGGGATCAAAGCCGCATGATGCTTCCGGAAATCAACCTGCAGGGGGACGTGGATGTCGCCGCGCTTTCACCACTTCTTCGCGGCATGCTTCTTTCGGTTTCCTATGCTGACGATGAGGGTGGCATAGGGTTGACGGCAACCGGCGCCATGAACCGCAAGTTCGTACATTGGGCAGCCGTGCACTTCCTCTGGCCAGGGTTCACAGCCGAAGACCTCTACAGCATGAACAAGGTGCTGAACGAAAGCGACATGCCGCCGCTCTGGGTGGTGGGGGACATGGCCCGTCATCTGAAGCTTCTTCGCCGGAAAAAGGATGTGCTGCTGCCAACCAGACGCAGTCGGGAGTTCTTGGTGAATCCCAACGCTTTCTTCGATCTGGTCGCCACGGATTACCTCTATTCGTATGTCCACGACAATGAACGAGAGGAAGGGGTCCGAGCGCGGTTACGCTGGTGGCGTATGTTGCTCAATCTTCTCAATATCAAGGCCAGAGAAGGTTGCATGCCAATGGACGTTGTGAAAATCCTCTATCCAGACTTGGCGCCTCTGTCGGACACCGAAATGACCCTAGAAGCCTGGGAGCTGAAATCCGATCTCCGGTATGGCGTCTTTCGACGTTTGTGCTGGCTCGGCTTGCTCTATGAGGCACGAGAGGGGCTCACTCTTCTCCAGGACGGCTCCTTCCACAAGACGCCACTTTGGGCAGCTTGCCTGCAGTTGGAATCGGATACGCAAAGCGACATTGGCGTGCATTGACGGTCTTCTTTCCGCCGCTGGCTGCCTCATTAACGCTTTCTCTCGCTGCGCAATCACCCCCGGATCATTCATGAAATCCGTCCTCCGCCCCGGCTTGCGACCCCGCTTCTGATAGCCGTTGGCTGTGCTGCCGTCGCGAATGCCGAACATATGGTCCTTCTGGCCAGTGCGGCGAGGGCCGCTCTTGCTGCGCTGCTGCTTGCGCCCAGCCTGCATCTCGGCGACGATCGACAGCATGTCGTCCAGCCGCTTGTTGTCGACGATCTCCGCGCGATGCACCGAGCGCAACGTGTTGAAAGTCCTGTAGGGCAGGGCAAAGCTCCCGTGCACGATCTCGAGCCGACCGTCCGGATAGTCGCAGACAATCACCTTCTGGCCTGCCAATGGCCTGGAAATCTCGGTCGGATCGAGAATGAACAGCACCTTGTCGTAGCGCAGCGTCAGGGATTGCGACAGCGTGCGAACTTCCTTGCGGCACATGGCGCCATCAAGGTTCTCATGATCGGCGAGGGGGCGGTGCATGTCCTTCGGATTGCGTGGTTGCTTGCCGAAGCGGGCATTGAAATCCGCAATGAACTCAGGCGTATAGGCATTGGCAGCTTCGATCGTATCGATGCCTCGAAGCCGCATCTCCTTGACCAGCCGATCCTGCAATGTCTGGTTCGCGCGTCCCACACGACCCTTGGCCTGCGGAGTGTTGGCACAGATGATGTCGATGTTCAGCTCATAAAGAGCCCGACCGAATTGTGTCAGGCCGCTCGTCCGGTCCTTCTCCGACGCATGCGTGGAGCGAAAGACGCCGTGCTTGTCGCTATAGAATGCCAGCGGCTTGCCCCATTGCTGCAGGTAGGCCTTCGTCGCATGCAGATAGTCGAACGTGTTCTCCGATCCGGCAAAGTGCAGATGCAGAAGCTTTCCGGTGGCATCGTCGATATAAACGAGCAGGGCGCATTTGGGCCCACGGTTCTCGAACCACCAGTGATGTGACCCATCGATTTGCACCAGTTCGCCAAAGCAGTCACGCCGGCCGCGTGGCTGGAAAACCCGTTTCTTGCGTTCGCGACGCGAGATCCAGATGCCGGCCTCGGTCATCCATTGCCGCAGCGTCTCCTTGGCAACAGAGATCCGGTGCAGCTCGATCAGCTTCTCACGCGCCAGCGTCGGACCGAAATCCAGATAGTGCTCGCGGATCAGATCCAGCGTTGCATTGCGAAACTCCTCGCTGTGGCGCCGGTTGCTCGGCTGCGAGCGCTTCTTCGAAACGAGGCCGGCTGGACCATCCCGGTCATAGGCCTGCAACAACCGATGGACCTGACTTCGACTGAGGTCGAGCAGTCCGGCGGCCTGGACGACGCTCAGGCGTTCGTCACGGATCTTCTGGATAACTTCGAGGCGATGCAATTCTTTCTGCGACATGGTGATCAAACAGGACATGACGACTCCGACCGCTCATGGTCTCGACCAGGCTGAAGGTCGTCATCCCTGCTCCCGACGTTGGCATTGACCAGCGCGTCGAGAGGCGAGACTGTCGCATCTCTAACTGGCCCAACTGTCGCATTACTAAATAGCCGCTACATAGAAATGTCGCGTAATCTAAATTATGGAACTAAGTTATTG
>JBARYG010000060.1:0-67197 GCA_049647745.1 Mesorhizobium sp. | reverse complement strand
TGGCCGCAGGCCAACGCCGCCCGGCGCGAAGGTGATCCCGACAAAGGCCGGATCGCTATGCGGCAGCGACGCCGGCCCGGCGCGCCAATTGTATTCAAGTCCGACATCGGCGGCGCTGATCGGCATCCGCGCCAGCGCGCCATCAAGCGCGACCACCCGGGCGCCCGCCGGCGTCGGGTCGCCGATTGCCGCTTCTGTGCCGCGCTGGCCCCGCAATAGGCGGGAGAGCCTGTAGCGCCGATCCGAGAGCAACTCCGCCTCGCCGGCCTGCACGATTTCCCACGCGCCGGGGGCGCTTTCGACGGCGAAGGCATTCGCGCCATCGAAAAGCTGCAGGTCCGTCACGCTCTCGATCGTGCCGGAGAGCAGATCGACATAGAGCGAGTTGCCGAGATCAAACCGGTCGGGCGATCCGCCGTAAAAGTCGAAGGCCACGGTGCCCATGCGTGCCGGACCGTTGAGCGTGGCGATCCGCGTGAAGCCCGATTCCTCCGGCGAGCGATACACCGCCACCGCCGCCGGCCAGGGCGAGGCATACGCTGCCGCCAGCGGCTGGTATGGCGCGTCGTCGGGCAGCAGTTGCGGCAGGTCCATGAATTCCACCACCGGCGCGCCGAACAGGATCGAACGCGACAGGCGCGCGGAACGGACCGGCCCCGGCGGCAGGTCGTACACTTCCCGATCTTGCAGCACGGCCGTGACGCCTCGGTCGGCGGCGTCATTGATGGTCAGGAGCCGCAGATCATAGGAGCGGCCATCATGCACCAGCTCGAGCACGTCGCTCGGGTCGAGCGCGATCCGGGACGGCGGCAGGCGGAACGTCGCGCCCTCTCGTCCCACCCACGCCTCCTGCAACGCCCGGCGGGCCCGGCGCTCGCTTTCCTCGGGCGGCGCGGAGAAAGGGAAGGTCTCGGCGACGACACGCGAGGCGTCCACCGTGACGCGCCGCGCCTCGACGGTCGCCGCGTCGTATTCCTCGTCGGACCGGGCCGTGGTCCATTTGAGCGCCTGCGGGAGCTCCGTTTCCTGGCCGCGCTCGAACTCGATCACGTCGCCATTGCCGCCCTCGGCCTCGACAAGATCATCCAGCGTCACGCTCATGACCGGCGCGCGGCCGCGCATGCGGAAAACGATGCGCCCCTCGCTCTCGAATGCATCGAAACCGAAATGCCGCGCCAGCGCGGCGCAGGACGCGCGCGGCGATTCCAGCGCGCCGATGGTGTAGCCCTCGACGGCGCCCCACAGACCCGAGACGTCGATCAGCGCCTCGTCGAATCCGGCCCGCGCGCACAAGAGGCGAACCAGCGCGGCCAGCGATACGGCCCCGAGCCGCCCGTTGAGCCAGTGGCCCAGCCGCCAATTGGCGCCGTCCGCCCAAACCTCGTCCAGCGCCGGGAACCAGGGATAGGGTCGCGCGTCCCAGGTCCAGGCGGCGCATTCCCCGACGTCGATCATCCGGCCGGAATAGACGGTCGAGGCCGGATTATTGGCGTTGTCGCCCCAATAGAGCAGCACCGCCTCGAGATAGGCCCGCTGGATGGCATCATCGCGCCAGCCGCGCGAGAAATACGGGACGAAGGACTCCGCCGACTTGGGATCGTGGAACACGTTGGGCTGGTTGGTGCCGCGATCCACCGCCGGGCAACCAAACTCGGTGAAACGGATCGGCTTGCCTTGCGGCACCCACGCGGTCGGCGAGCCGGCCTCGACGCCGCCGGGGCGGTTATAGTGCGCGTTCGACCACCACGAGCGGATATCCTTGTAGCGCCAGACCCATGGTTTCCCGGCGCTATCGTCGATCGGCGTCCGGACCTGATCCGCTCGATCCGCCGTCGAGGCATAAAACCAGTCGAACCCTTCCCCGCCCTCGATATTCCCCTGCAGGTACGCGCGGTCGTAGATCGTCCCGTGCTCGAGCGCGTCGGCATGCTCGAAGCCATCGCGCCAGTCCGACAGCGGCATGTAATTGTCGATGCCGACGAAATCGATATTCGAGGCCGACCAGAGCGGGTCGAGATGGAAGTAAGCGTCGCCGGACCCGTCGCCGGGCTGGTGCCCGAAATACTCGGACCAGTCCGCCGCGTAGCTGATCTTGGTGCCTGCGCCGAGGACGGCGCGACAATCGTTCGCCAGCGTCACCAGCCGGGAAACAGCGGGATAGCTGCCGGCGGCGCTCCGGACCTGCGTCAGCCCGCGCATCTCCGAGCCGATGATAAAGGCATCGACCCCGCCAGCGCTGGCGCAGAGGCTCGCGTAATGCAGGATCATCCGGCGGAGGCCCCACGTCCGCGTGAACAACGTCGCCACCTGATCGGCGGCCGCGCTGGTTTTATCCACCGTGCCCGCGTAGCCCGCGGCGGGCGAGCATGTGATCCGGCCGCGCCAGGGGAAAGCGGGCTGGCCGGTGGTGGCCGCGTTGTCGCTGTAGGGATCCGGCAGCGCGTTGCCGCCGGGAACGTCCATGAGGATAAACGGATAAAACGTGACGCGCAGGCCGCGCGCCTTGCATTCGGCGATGGCCTGCGTCACCGCGAAGTCCGCCGGCGTGCCGCCATAGACCGGGCGACCGTCGCCATCCCGGCTGACGACATAGGCACTGGCGCGGTTGACGCCATCGACGGACCACGCGCGACTGGTCTGCTTGTTGTCGTACTCAACGCCGGGCCGGATTTGACATTCGCCGCAGCGCAGATCGTCGCCGAACCAGGCGACGACCAGCGACACGCTTTCGATCCCGGGAACCGCCGCCTGCAGGCGGTCGAGCGCGAGCACGAAATCGCTCGTCACCGGAATGCAGTTGGTGTTCTCCGGCTCGGTCGCGCCGGCGCCAGCGCCGCGCGTCACCTTCTCGGTCGCGTAAACAAATTCGCCGGAGGCGGGAATGATGGTCACCGCCTTGGCGAGGCCCTCGGCGGTGTCCGGATCATCCACCGCCCGGAATACCTCGAACGTGAGCTGCGGGATGCGGTTGCCGAACGCCTCGAGCGCCAGTTCCTCGAACACCACGTAGGCGGTGCCGCGATAGGCCGGCGCGTCGGCGCCCATGCGCGCCGCGATAAACGGATCGGCGGCCTGGCTCTCGCCACCGTCATACCAGCGCCAGGTGACGCCCTCGAAATTCAGCGGCTTTCCATCCGCCCAGACGCGACCGATCCCCGAGATCGGTCCCTCGCACAGCGCCACCGCGAACGAGCAGTAGTAGAGATAGGTCGTCGTGATGATTTCCGGGCCGCCACCGCCACCCTTGCCGCCACCGCCCTGGCGGTCGGTCCGGATTTCCTCGCGAAAGTCGGTGGCCCAGATGATGTTGCCGCCCAGCCGCATGCGGCCATAAACGCGAGGGATGACGCCGCCCTCGCTCGAGCTCGTGATCATCGCAGCGTCGAGGCGGGCGCCCTCGATGCGCTGTGCGTCGCCGCCCATCATTTGCGAGACGATCCAGCTGTCGACAAACGAGCCGACCCCGGCGCCGATCATGCCGCCAATGGTCGCCGCCGAGATGCCAAGGATCGAGCCGCCGATGGCCCCGCCCAACGCGGTGCCGGCGATGCCGAGAACAATTGCCGCCATTTTCCGTTCAGATTTTCTCGCGCCGGATCCGGCCGCGCTGGGGATAGAGGAAGGCGAACGCCATGCGGCGGCGCCACGCATCGGTCAGAACCTCCTCGACGACGCCGAGGCGGTCATAGGCATGGATGAAGCTGGCGGGGCCGGTCAGGATCCCGCAGTGCTTGGCAATGGCCCCGGCGCGCATGCGAAACAGCACCACCGCGCCCGGCCGAATTTCGGAAAGCGGTAGCGGCACCATCCAGGCCATCGCGCCGTTCGCCAGCACCTCGCGCGGGCCGACCTCGCCCCAGTCTCGCGAATAGGGCGGAATTTTCGTCAGCTCGGGGCCGACGACCTCGCGCCAGACGCCACGCGCCAGCCCAAGGCAATCGCACCCCACGCCCTTGACGCTGGCCTGATCGTGATAAGGCGTGCCCAGCCAGCCGCGCGCCGCCTCGATGACGCGCGCCGTCGCCGCGCCCGCGCGCCTGCTCACAGCACGCCACCCGAGTGCCCGCCATCCTTGGTGGCGTAGCGGATCACCGCGTCCTGTCCCGGGATATGCGGGAAACCCCTGAAATTGACGACATTGGCGAACTTGGCCCTGCAGGTCGCGAGGCGCTTGTCGCAACCGGCTCGCGCCACGAAAGTGTCGCCGACATCGATTTGTCGGACCGGCTCCTCGAGCAGCGTCAGCGTCACCACGCCACCGCTAACCTCGTGCCGCATGATTTCCGCGCGCCGGCCGGCATTCGCCCCGCTGGCCCACTCTAGCGTGCCGAGCGAGAATAGATCGGCGGCGAAGGCGTTTAGTCCCGAGGCGGTCAGCGCGCGCCCGCGCTGCACGCTGGTCACCGTGCCGGCGCCTTTGTAGGCGGGGCTTTCGAGATTGACCTTGCACCGAGCGTCGCCGAGCGCGGCGTCGCATGTCGCCTGATACGTCCGGCCCACGGTCTGGCCGAGATAATGCGCGAGGCTGCGGACCTCCGCGACGAACGACATGCGTCCCCGCCGGACTTGCCCGATATTGCCGCGTCGCATGAGCACGCGCTCGGAGACGTCCAGCCAGTTGACGCGCCAGACCTCGACCTCGGCATTGTCCCAGCGCCCGTCGAGAATATCGGTCTCGGTGATCCGGTCCGAGGACAGGACGCCTTCCGCGTCCTGCGCGTCCACCGCCAGGTCCGAACCGCCACGAAGCTCGGAAGCGACAAAGCCCGACTCCGGCTCGAAGTCGGTGCCGCCGAACGAAAGCGCGCGATCATGGTCGGTGAAGCCGAACACCACGCCGTCGCCGCGTTCGATCCGCCAGCACCACGCCAGGGTGGTCTGCCCGCTCGCGAAGTGCTCGGCGAGGCCGGGCGAGAGCGCCTTCACGACGCCAACTCCGCCCAGATCGCCTTTACGTCCGGCCGTGCCAGCGCGGCCGGATCAATGACGATCGGCCCGGTGTGGTCGCTCGCGAGGGACGCGGTGCTGTCGTCGCCATACCGGATGGACCAGTCGAGCGTGTTCCCGACCTTGCTGTCGAGCGTCAACACATCGGCGAGCCGTTGGACGGCGCCCACGTTCGTCGTCACCATCGGCGTCGAGAGCGCGGCGCTCCGGGTTAGCGTCGGCATCTTGAGCCGCACCCGGCGGTGCAGCACGGTGCCGGCGGGCACCCCGTTCCACTCGTAGAAAATCTGCAGGCGAGCCGTGGCGTCACCGCTCAATACGCGCGTAACGTACTTCCTCTCGTTGATCCCCGCGCCCGCGAGGACAACCGACGCATTCGCCACGAATCCATTGCTCGCGTTCCGCTCCTGCACCTGCAGGCGCTCGACCGCGCCCGCCGCGGTATCGTCGGGAAAAACCTCGACGACATCCGAATAGATCGCGGCCGTCCATGTCTGGCCCTTCGCGGCGGTCGGCTCGTCGTTCAGCCGCACCAGCGCGGACATGCTCGCGCCACCGCCGGTATTGTCCAGCTTGAGATCGAGCGTGATCGTTGGCAGACCACCATGCGTTCCGATGGCGACCACGGCGGTGTTGGAAAACGACGACGACAGGGACCAGTCCGTGGGCGTGGCGCCGCCCGAGCCGACCACGCCCTCCACCGCGCCGGCCAGCGCCGAGTTCACCGGATAGTAGGTTTCGCTCGGCTCGAGATAGGCGCCGATATCGTTGAGGCGCCGCAGCTCGCCCTGTCCGAAGCGGATGAAACCGCCAGCGCCATCCGGCATCCACGCCTCGCTCTCGCGCGAGAGGCCGGCGAAACCGGCGCTCATGAACGCGGCGAAGCTGTTAAAGACCGCCATCGCCTAACTCCTGATTTCAATGAGGGGGATCGACGAGATCGACCCTAGCCGCTCGATATCGAGCGTTACGTCGAGCCGATCCGACTCGAAGCGAACGGGCACGTCGAACTCGAAGCCCGCCGTCACCTCCGAGCCCGGCCAAACGGTCGGCACGGCGTAATTGTTCGCCGCGAAGTCCGCGAGCAGCCCCGCCGACGAATTGTCGAGCGTCACCACGCCGGTGGCGTAATCAACCTCGAATTCCGCCGGCGACAGGGCGATACCGTCGACCGCCACGACAACGGTGCCGGGCACCGCCTTGACGATGCGCCGCGTGTAAGTCGAGGGCGCGGAGGTGTAGCGCTTGACCAGCTGGAAGGAGGCGGCGCCACCTGCATAGGTCCCGAGCACCTGATCGAGTGGCGATACGGCCTGGCTCGGCGCGCAGGATTTATAGTCGGCCCAATCCTTGAACCGGAAACCGTGCAGCCGCCCGAGGCGTGCCTCGAAGAACGCCTTGACGGCCGCCAGGTCGTCGGCGCGCCGAATGCCGTAGGACACGTCATAGCTATGCCGGGAATCGGCCCAGCTCGCGTTTCTCTCCTCGTGGCCGCCCGCGAGCGTCACGATTTGCGTGCGCCGCTCGGGGCCGCCGCGGGCGCCGCGACTGATGTTGTCGGGGAAGCGGACATCGTGGAAGGCCATCAGGCGCTCCTCCGCCCGAGCGACACGGCGCGCGAAATATCGGCCGCGACCTGCGTCCGCGACTGCCGGAAACTTTCCGCGTTCGGCGTGCTGATGTTGACGATCACCGGCGCCGCGTCGCGGCTGCCGGCCCGGCCGCCGCGAGTCTCGTCGATAATGCGCTCGCGCGGATGGACCATGGCGAGATAGCCACCCTTGCCATCCAGGCCACCAGCGCGCGCGCCAAGGCCGGTATGACCGCCGCCCTCGAACGATGGCGTCGACAGAAACGCGAGCGGATTGCCCGCGCCACCGAAGATTCCTCCGAGCGCGTTGGCGATGGGGCCGAGGATGAAGCGACGTACCGCGAGCCGCGCGAGATCCGCGATCATCGAGGTCACCATGTCGGTAAAGTTGAGCTTGCCCGTTTTGACAAACTCGACCACCGCGTCCTCGGCGCCGCGGAACGCGGACACCAGGCTGTCGCCGATGCCGCCCGCCAGGTCCATGGCGGAGGCCGCGTAGTCCTGCAGCGTCTTGACCGTCTTGGCCCAGCCGGTCAGCGCTTCCTCGCCGCCCTCCTTGATCTTCTTGCCGGCCTTCTTGCCAGCGTCGCCAGCCTTATCGAGCGCGTCGGTCACGTTGTTGGCCGCGCCCTGGGTGCCCGCTAGCGCGCCCTCGCTATCTTTCCCGGCGCTGGTGACGACCTCGGCCAGCCGCGACACCGCATCCTTGGCCTTGTCGAAACCCTCGGTAACCAGGCGCCCCGCTTCCTCGCGCAGCGCGGCCGCGTCCTCCTCGGCGGAGGCAGCGGCAGCGCCGAACTCGTAAACGGCGGAGCCGGCGCGAACAGCGGAGCCGTAGACCTTGAGCGCGGCGCCCTCCATCAGGGGGATGTCGCGCATCGTCCCCGCGAGGCCATGCAGGAAATCGGCCCACCGCGTGGCCAGCCCCTCGACCATTCGATAAAAGCCGGCGCGCACGCTGTTCCATACCGCGTTAAGCCCAACCGGCACGGCCTTGGCCGCGATGACGATGCCATCCCAGATTTGCGCGGCCACCTCGCCGAGCAACGTCATGGCCTCGCCAAACCCGCCAGTTGCTTTCACCAGCTGGGAAAACCAGTAAATCAGTTCGCCGGCGGCGACGATCAGCGCGCCGACGCCCGTCGAGATCAGCGCCACCCGCAGAAGCCGCAACGCGCCGGAGAGCGACGCGGTCGCGATGGCGGTGGAAACCAGTCCGGCCGCGAGCCGCCCGCCGAACACCAGCGCGGCGGCCGTCGCGTAAGCCGCCAGGCGCTCGACGTTGTTCGCCACCACGAGGATCACCTGCGCGAAGGCCGACGAGATGCCCACCGCCGAATCCGTCTCGCCCACATAAAGCGTGATCGAGTCGGTCAGCACCTGCCACGCCTGCGAAATCGTCGGCATGGTCTGGCTGAAAGTCGACTCCAGTTCCTCGGTCTGGGAAAGGATCGCCTGGAAGAACTCGGCCGAGGAAATCTTGCCCTCGTTGACGAGCTGCCGCAGCTTGGCGACCGATCCGCCGGCCGCCTCGATGCCACGCGCCGCCGCCAGCGCGATGGGATAAGCGCCATTGAGGATGGAATTAAACTCTTGCGCCCTTACGGTGCCGCTCCCCAGCGCCTGCGAGAGTTGCAGCAACGCGCCGGATGCCTGCTCGGCGGAGCCGCCCTGCTGGGCTAGTGCCAACCCGATGTTCTCGGTAAAGCGCAGGATATCCTCCTGGCCGGCGCCCATCTCGCCGGCGGCCATGGAGACGCGCTGATAGAGCGTCGCCATGGCGTCTAGGGGCGAGAGGGTGCGCCGGGCGATATCGCCAATCCGCTGGATCGTGGCTCCGACCTGATCTTGTTCGATGCCGAGCACGCGCAGCGTGTTGCCGATCTGGGTGTAGCGCTCCGCCATGTCGCCCATGGCGCGGATCGAGAATCCGGCCGCCAGCACGCCGAACACGCGGCCGGCCACGCGCCGGGTCATTTCGGCCGCCGTCCCAATGCGCTTGAACGACTTCTCGCCGGTGTCGCCAATGCCCTCGAGCTCGGCCTTGACGCGCTGACCATTCTCGGCGACCAGGCGGACGCCAACGCGCTTATTGACCACGGTCGCCCTCCGACTGGATTTGTTCGTTCAGTTTCGCCGCCATCTCGGCCTCAATCTCGGGCAGCAACTCGGCCACCGCGCGCACGTCGATCCCCAGCGCCCGCGCAAGGGCGAGCGCCGCTGTCATGTCCCATCCAATGATGGCTCGAGGCGCGACTCGGAGTTGCCCTCCCAGCCGCATGGCCAAGTCCCAGACCTGCTCGCCCTCGCGGGTTAGCGGCGCGTTGACTTGTGCCGGGCACTCCGCGCAGACGCCCTCGCAGGCCGCGCAGTAGCCGTCGCCCCCGCCGAAGTGCCATCCGGCGAGGGCGCGGAGCCGTTTTTTTCCTGATCCAGCAGGAATCCGGAGGCGAGATACTGGTTCTGGAATGCGTCGAACATCACCCAGATATCGAGCAACGCGTCGATGCCTTCCGGCGTGACCTCGGCCGGATCGCCTTCCTCGTCGGCGACGCCTTCCCACTCGACGACGACGCGACGCGCCACCGCCTTCGCCATGGCGATGCCGAGATCATCCTTGTCCAGATCCTCGCCAATCCCCGAAGCGGTAAAGTCGCGCTTGGCGGCGGCCATGACGGCAGTGGACAGGGGGTCGCACTTGAGCCTGACGCCGTGCCCCAACTCGACCCATGAGGCCTCGCGCTTGAGGTTGAGCCGCAGCATCAGTAAGCTCCCACGCCGTTGACGAGCGTGGCCGTGCACATCTGGCCCTCGACCGGGTCAAGAGCCGCCTGCCATTCTAACGTGACCTGCACACCGGCCGGGCCCGAGATTTCGACCCGGGGGCGCGGCAGATAGACCGCGTGCGCGACGAGCGAGAAGCTGTTGCCGCCGACCGCATAGGCAAACTCGAGCTCACACGGATCCCCGTCGAGCGCCTGCTGCAGCAGCGTGGTGTCGGCGAACCGCATCACGGTCGAGCCGGTCAGTGTGGCCATGGACGGGTCCGCGCCATCGATCTTGCCATCGGCGCGAATGGTCTCGATCCGGTCGAGGTTGTTCGAATAGGTGATCTCGGTGGAGATCACGTTGCCCAGCGCCGCGCCCTCGCGCTTAATCGAGCCGTTGAAGTGTCCGAAGCGCGCCAGCGTGATATCACCGAGCGTGCCCGCCACGCTGGACGTTCCGGACGCCTCGCCCTGCGCGATGATGTTGACGGTGCCCGTCAACAGGCCCGACCGCTGCATCTGCCAGGAAAGGGAGTTCACCACGCAACCGGTGAACATCTCGAACCGGGGAACGTCGGGCAGGCCCTTCTCGATGGCGAGCGAGGGGAGCGCCCAGGAGCCGGACTTGAACACATGGCTGCTGCCACCGCCCGCGAGCGAGGCGCCGGACGGCGCGGCCGCGCTGGCGGCGATGGTGAAGGCATTACCGGCGGCGCCCGAGACGTCGAACGTGATTTCGATGGTGTCGCCGTCCGACACCGAATAGGTGCATTTCGCGATCTCGGTATCAGCCGAGTTATTCAGGTCCAAAACCAGCGCGGTAAGCGTATCCGTAAGCGTTCCATCGATCTCGGTCTCCGCGCTGCTCGGACTCGAGGACACGAAGGTCCAGACAGTGCCGCCCAGCGTGATGGTGTCGCCGGGGTCCGGGTTGTCCGAGAAGATGATCGTACCCGTCGCCACGCCGCTGCCCGTTGTGGTCGGAGCCCCGAAGGCGGCCTTGAGCCAATAGCCGAGGCCTTCGGCGTCCAGCGGCACGACGATATCACCGTCCGTGGTGACGGCATCCTTGATCGGCGCCAACGGATCGCGACCGTAGCCGAGCAGTTCCGAGGCGAGCAGCGGCTGGGCGCTCCCCAGCGTGATCGAGGCGAACGGCAACTTTGTGAAGCCGCTTCCCGGAGCCGTGCCGTAAACAGACTCGAACGCGGCCGCCAGCTGCGACCGCGCGCCCTGTGCGCGTGCCATTTTTGAAGTTCCTTTCGGTTTAGAGCAGCGGGTCCGGCGACCCGTACATGAGCACCACGTTGATGGTGGCGGCCTTCATTCCCTCGCCGCCATCCACCGGCAGCATGATCGACGCGGGCGAGTCTCCGACGACATAGTCGCAAAGGCCGCCGAGCGTCCGATCCAGGGCGATAGCGGCGCCCACCGCTCGCTTGAGCGCGTCGAACACCGCATCCCGGGTCGCGGCGGGTCGATCAACGATGATCTCCACCTCCGCGACATGCTCGTAATAGTAGAGCGGCGGCGACAACAGCACTTCCGGCTCGCCGGGATCGCCATCGCGCACCACGATCATGCCCGCGCTCGGGATCCGCGTCGGGAGAATGCCGTTGCGCTGCACGCCCGCGCCGGCCGGCTTCGCGGCCTCGATGGCGGCGAACAGCGCCTTGAGCACGCGCTCCATCATCGAGTCCGCCATCGCGCTACTCCGGCCAGTTCCGGACGATCAGGCCCGGTAGCCGATCCGCCCATTTGTCGACGTCGCGCCCCAGGTCGAGGCGCTTTTTCAATTTCACCTGCGGCACCAGCCAAAAGATCACGGCGGTCACCGCGCCACGCTGGACGCCATCCGCGCGGACCTTGGCCCGGCTCATCACCGCCCGCCCACGCGAATTGATGCGCGCGCCGTCCGCCACCAGCAGCGAGGCCTTCCCGCGCCGATACACGAAGCGCAGACGCATGCCCGTCCGCTGCTCCCAGCCGCCCGGCGTAACGCGCTTGCGGCCGAGGCCAGTCGGCCCAGCCTCTGGCGTTGGGATGGCCAGCCAGAATCCGTCCCTCGAGCGGATCGTGACGCCGCGATCAAAGGCGCCGATGATCTCGGGCGCGTTCGCCCACACCACCGCCGCCGCGTTCATGGAATCCTGACCCACCGGATACGCCCGCGTGCGGATCGTCCTCGGGAGGCGAGCCCCGAGGCCGGCGCCGGAGATCTGCGTCCGCCAGGCCGCCTGAATTCCCTTGCCGGCCGTCGCCATGGCGGTTTTGACCGCTCGCTCGCCGGCTTCGTATTCCTCGCGCATCACCGCCGCGATATCGCCGATGACCTCCGCGCGGATCACAGTTCACGGACCTCCGCGGCCCAACATAGGCGCTCGCCGTCGCGCACCGGATCGGAGCGGACCTCGAACACCTCGATAAGGCCTTGCGCGTACGCATCCGCCTCGAAATCGCATGAAAGGCCGGCGCCAGGCGCCGCCATCGCGAAGGTATCGCCTTGCGCCAGATTGGGCACCTCGGAGACGCGCACATCGATAAACAGGGTGTCCGCGACGAACCGGCCTTCATTCCAGTTCACGACGCGATCCGGCGCGCGGAAGATCACGCGCACGGAAGCGCCGGTGCCCGCGCCGCCGGCGCGATAAACAGCGGTCCGAGTCATGTTCGGATCGGCGAAGATCGCGTCGATGCCGGCGGCGAAGGCGTTCATCGCGGGCGCGCTTACGAAGAAGCGGCCGCCACGGCATTGCCGACGCCGGCGATGCCATTGAGCCGGACGATGCCGGTGGTCAGGGTCGCGCCGGAGCCCACCGCCTCGACGGCGCTGCCAATCAGGCGGTTTCCGCTGGCGACGGTGGTGCAGCGCTTGTTGCCGGCGTCCCAATGGACGGCGTCGCCCTCGGTCCATGCCTGCGAGCCGACCTTCGGCAACGAGAAGATGCCGGTCAGCTTGGCGTGACCCTTGGCGCCGTTCTTCACATCGTCGACGACGATCCCGAAGATAGTGCCGATTACGACGCCATCGCCGGAGCTATAGTCCGCGCCAGCGGTGAATGCCACGGTGTCGCCGTGCGCAAGAAAGTTCTTCATTTTGGGGTACTCCTCGAGAAAAGGGGAAGGGGAGCGGGCAGGCCCGAAGGCCCGCCCGCCTGGCTCACCCAGCCGTTAGGCCGGATCGGCGCCCGCGTTCTTGAACAGGCCGCGCCAGTCGATGGCCGCCGCGGCGAAATCGAGGCGCGCCTTGATCTCGACGCCGTCCACCTCGAAGCCGTTGCGCGTCTCGGTGAACACGCCATCCTGCCCATCGAGATAGGCATATTCGACGGTGTCGATCAGGCCGGTGCTGGCCGCGAGGAACCAGGGTGCCTTGGCGTTGCCGGTCGGCATCAGGCGCCGCTCCTCGACCACGGTGAAGCGACCGGCATAGGTATTAACGTCATCCGTCTTGCCCGGGGTGATCGCGGTCAGCAGCTTGCGAGCCTCGACCGCGCGCTGGCCGGGCGGCACGATGATGAATTCGGGGCTGACGTCGATGGCGGTGCCGTCGATATCCGTCTGCGCCGCGAACGCCTCCTCGGCCTCGATCAGGGCGTCCTCGTCGATCACCGAGGCGGCGCCGAGGTTGCCATGGTCCGCGTGGAACAAGGCCGTGCTATCGCCCATGGTCGGGTTCTGCAGCAGGATGGCGTACACGAGGTCGCCCTCGAGCTGCGCGGCCCGCGCACCGAAGCTGTTGGCGACGCGGGTGAAGGCACCGAGATCGTCATTGATCAGCATCTGCCGGCTGAACGCGACGATCTTGCCATAGGTGGCCAGCGCGTACTGCGTCGAGGCCTCGCCGAAGGTGCCATACTTGAATTCGGCGCCCTCGGGCACCTTCTCAAGCTGCGGCGCGTTCGACACCTGCACCCGGGTCGTCGGCCGGAAGTCCGACAGCGTGGCCCGGCGCGCCCAGGCGGTGAAGGTGCGCGGCGTGGTGCGGTAGGCATCGCGCAGCGTGATGTTGCCGATATTGGCGAGCACCAGCGGGAAATCACCGGTGGTGTGATAGCCCGCCGCGCGCTGCCCGAGCGCGGCCGCCGCCATCTCCATGCGGCCCATGCCCCGGGTGTTGACGCCCGACCGCTCGAGCGCGTGCCGGGCAAGCTCCATCAGCGACATGCCGCGAAACTCGCGGCCCGCGTCCGTGAGTTCGACACCTTGCGCATTGGCCCGATGCAGGAGCGCGTTCGTCATGGCATCGCGATACTGGGCGCCGGCGCGCTCGTCCCGCGCCTGGGCGGGAGCCGGTTCGCTGGCGCGACCGTTGAGCGGATCGGCGTCGGCGATCTTATCGAGGATGGCCGCGCGGGCTTTCTCTAGCGAGACGCCGCGCGAGATCAGGTCGTCGCGGAATTCGTCGTCGAGCCCGTGGCGGGCGCAGAGGCTGGTGATGGTGGTCACGCGCGACCGCTCCTCGGCGCGAACCGCCTCGGCGTCCACCGCCGGCGTTTCGACCGGGGCGGGAGTCGTGATGGGAGCCGGAGCTTCGGCGCGGGTTTCCACCGTCTCCACGGTCTCGTGGCGCTCGGTTTCACCGCCCGCCACCTGCTGGTTGTTGCGAGACATGGTCTCATCTCCTTTAGTTTTTGCCGCGGGGGCGGCGGTGACGTCCCGGCGAACCAGGACACAAGGCGCGAGCGCCGCCGTCTGACTTCGGCCAGACCGCACCTGCGCTCCCGGATCGGCGGGGATAGGCACCGCCGAGATTTCGAGAGGTTCCCAATCGACGGCGCGCCAGTGCTCGCGCTCGCCTTCCTTGCGGGTGATTTCGTACTCGTGGACGCGGTAGCCGACCGAGACGAACCGCAGGTTCTTCTCGAGGATGCGCTGCACGATGCCGCGCACGTCCTCCGCCCCGGTCAGCTGGATGGTCGCGTAACCCTTGCCGCCCTCAAGGCGGACGGAGCCGGGCACCACCGAGCCCAGCACGCTCTCCGCGCTCCAGGCCCAATGCGCGTTGAGAAACGGCGCCCCGGAATTGAGGCGTTCGAGGCGGACGGCATTGCCGGACACCACCAGCTCCTCGTCGTACTCGATCCGATCGTCCCAGCCTTCCCAGCGCACCCGCTGCACGGTGGCGCCGGTGGTCCAGACGATCTCGACCGTGCGCGCCTCCGTGTCGACGGAATCCGCGCGCACCTCGGCGGCCCGCCCGATCATGGGCAGGTCCATCATTTTCTTGGACATCGTGACCTTCCTAGTTTTGAGCGCCGCCCAGCGACGGGTTGCCCGGGGCCGCTTCGGGATCGAGCGGATCCTTGGTCTGCGCCAGACCGGCGTGGGTGACTTTGCGCGGATCGGAATCAAACACGAGCTTGGCCTTGTCGGCCGCCTCGATGAACTCGCGCTGTTCCTCGAGATTGGCGCGCCAGTCGTAACCGCGCTTGCCCGTCATCTGCGGCACGGTCGCGAATCCGGCCCGCACCTCGAGCAGGTCCGTCTGCGCGTCCTGCCAGGGGTTGACGCTCTCGAATTTCGGCGGCGCCCATTCAGCCGGCACGTCCGCCGACGAAATCAGCCCGGCCGTGTAGGCGGCCTCGACGAACCAGCCCCAGATGCGGTCGCAGAGCATCGGGATGACGATCTGCCACTGCACCTGCTCGATCATTCGGCGGAACTCATTCAGGCCCGCCCGGCTGCTCGAGAAATTGGCCTGCGACAGGTCGCCGGTCATGAGCGCGTACGGGACCCGGAAACCGGCGGCGATGATGTGCATTTGCACCAGGTTCCAATCGCGGATCCCCGGCGTGGCGCTGGGCTGATTGAACTTGATATCCTTGCCACCGCGCGCCCGGGCGATCATGCCCGGTTCGAACTGCTCGATGACGTTGCCGTCCGCGTCCTCGATGGTCGGCGTGACCGAAAGCTGCTCCTCGTCCGATCCGAACACGATCCCGACGAGGCAGGCCTCGGTTTTCTTGCGGACCATCTCGGCGACTTGCCAGTCCTCGAGATCGCGCAGCGCCCGCAAGGCCGGCGTGCCCCATGGCACGCCGCGCGACTGCACCCGCTGCCGCTCGAACAGATGCGCCACCATGTCGGCCGGCACCCGCACCGAATCCAGCCGGCGCGAGAAGGCCAGGGACACGTCGCCCGGATGATCGGGAAACATCCAGTAGGCCTGCCGCTGCCCGGCGCGGTCGTACTCGATCCCCTGCTTGATGCGCCGCCCCTCGTATTCCTCGAGAAATTTCGAGGCGTCGAGGTGGTCGGCCTCGCGCAATTCCACCCGCAGCGGCACGCCACCCTTCGCGTCCGCCTGGCGGAGCGGGCGCCGGACCGCGAACAGGTCGCCACCCTCGATCATTTCGCGAACGGCGAGCACCTGCAGGCCATAAAAATCGGTGTGGCCGTGCGCGTCGGAGCGCTTCGACCACTGCTCGAACAGCTTGTCGACCTTCTTGTTGAGCGCCTTGTTGCTCGATGCCGCCCGGGGCCGGATTCCATAGCCGACGATATTGTTGACCAGCACCTGCACGGCCTGCCCGGCGAGCGCGTTGTTGCGCACCAGGTCCCGCATGCGGTCGCGCAGGAGCGCGCCGGCGGCGCCGATCTCGGTATCCGCCGAACTGTTCCCGGTTTTCCAGCCGTCCGTGCCCCGGCCCTTGCTGGCCGCTTCGTATGAGCGGCGCATGTTATGGATGGCCACCCGGGCGGCATAACGGCGGGCGGCCGCCCGGGGCGCGATCGACGACAGCGCGGAATCCATCAGGCCCCAGCGGACGCCGGGCGCCACATTGCGATGTTTAGCCATCAGTTTCTCCGGAACCGCGCGTAACCGACGAGTGGAGCGCGCTTGCCCGCATCGCTGGCGAGCGACGCCTCGATGCGCGTGATGATCCGCTCCATCTCGGCGAGCGACCGGTACTCGGTCGTCTTGCCGTCATAGGTCACACGCGTGACGCCGGTGGCGAAAGCCGCCTTGATCGCGTCGAGCTGCGCCTGCGTAAATCCCGCCATCGCCTAAAACCAGTTGCCCCGCTGGCGACCCATCCAGTCCGATTGCCGCTTGCGTGTCTGTTGCCGACTTGGCCGGTTGGGCGCGCCCGCGGGCGGCTGGTCATCCCGGCCGGTGTTGTGCTGCGCCTCGAGATCGAGCCAGCGTCTTTCGTCCCAGCGGTCGATCCCCATCAACCAGGCGGCCGCCCGGGCATAGACCCGGCAGTCCAACGCCTCGTTGCGGTCCCGCATTTTCTGCCACTCGAGCTTCTGGTAGCCCTGCCGCGTCTTGATCGACATGAGTTGCTCGGCCGTGGCCTGCTTGAGCCATTCGGCGGTGACGCCACCGCGCGGGATATGCACATACCCCGCCGGAAAGCCGGCACCGTCCGCCAAGTCCTCGTCGGTCGGGCGCGCCAGGCGCAGGAACCGATAGAACTCCGATTTGAACACCGCGCCCGAGACGTTCCACAGCTGCACGCCGCGCTTGACCTTCCGGCCCGCCTCGGTGGCGTCCACATAGCTCGGCCCATCGACCGGCATCGACCGGTCGAACCCACCGCGCCCCTTGACCGCGAGCACCTGGCCTCGGCCCATCTTCCGGACCCAGCCATAGATGGCGTCGGTGTGCATGCCGTCGCCCGTATCCACCGCGAGCCGCGCGAGGCCCATCTCCGCGCCGGACGCATGCGGCCATGTCCGGCCGAGCACCTCGGTCAGATCGGCCCATACCTCCGGACGCGCCACGTCGCCCTCCAGGACGATGTGGTCGACCAGCCACGACTCGACGTCTCGGCCCCAGCCCCACACATCGACCTCGATGCGATCCCGCTGCACGTCCACGCCGGCCGTGAGCACCAGCGCGCCGGCCGGCACGAAGCCGAGATCGCCGGCCTCGCGGCGTTCATAGAGCCGCTGCCAGTCCGGCGCCTCGCCCTTTTCCTGCCAGGTCTCGCCCAGGACGGTGTTCTTCATCGTCTTGAGCGCGGCGTCGTTGCCCTGCGCCGCCTCCCACTGCCGGGCGATTTCCTCCCAGGTCAGCCACCCGAGCGGCGAATAGAGCCCGGAGATATGAAATCCGACGACACCGGCGGCGGCGGCCTTGACGCGCATGTCATCCGGCGCGGTCGGAAACCAGTCCGCCCCGTTGGCCTCGTCCATCATCCACGTCTTGTGGCGCTCGGCGATTTCCGCCTCGCAATGCTCGCAGACATAGCGGACCGTTTCCGGCCGACCGTGCTCCCAGCGCAGCCGCTCGAACTTGAGCCACTGCATGCCGCCACATTCGGGGCAGGGCACATGGTAGCGCCGCTGGTCGCTCAACTCATACTCCCGCTCGATCCGCGACAGCCCCTTGATCGTCGGCGTCGAGGCCAGAAACATTTTCGACCGATGCCCGAACGAATTGGTCCGTGCCTCGGCGAGCGCGATGGGGTCGCCTTCCCCGTCGACGTCGCCGGGATAGGCATCCACTTCATCGCAAAACACCCACCGCGCCGGCATTGAGCGAAGCCCCACCGCGCTGTTCGCGCCGGCGAGGATCAACTGGCCGCCCGGAAACCGCTTGGCGAGGATGGTGTTGCCCGAGTCCCGTGAACGGGAGGGCAGCACCAGCTCGCGCAGCGCCGGCGAATCCTCGATCAGCGGCTCGACGCGCTGCTGCGAAAGGCGCTTCGCCATGTCGACGGTCGGCTGCACCGCCAGGAATGGCCCTGGCGCCCGGTGCATGCAGAAACCCATCCAATTGTTGCCGCCCTCGGTCGCCCCGACCTGCGCGGCCTTCATGAACACCACCCGCCGGGCGGGGTCCGATGGCGACAGCGCGTCCATGATGGCGCGCATGAAAGGCGTCCGGGCGGTCCGGTAGGGCCCGGCCTCCGAGGCGCCCCTCGACGACAGGATGCGATGCCGATCCGCCCACTGCGAAACCGTCAGCGCCGGGTCCGGCGCGAGCCCCGCCAGCCAGGCGCGGCGGATTTCGTCGGCGCCATCGAAGGCCTCAACGGAGCTCAATCTTGACCTCGGCCAATTCCGAGAGTTGCTGGCGCAGGTACTTCTCGAGCACCTGCTCCATCTTGTGCGCCTCGACGCCCAGCTCGGCCGCCATGTTCGCGGCCACCCGGGGCGGCCAATTCTGCCAGGCGTCCCGCTCGCGCCGCGCCAGGTCGAACACGGCGTTCGTCGCCTTGGCCCGGTCGACGAGTTCGCCCTTCATCTTTTGCAGACGCACCCGAGCGGTCTGCGCTTTCAGAACCTCGTTCGCCATGCGGGCGCGCAGGAAAGAAACCTGCCCGCCTTCGCCCGGCTCGCTAACTGGCGGCGTCTCGCCGGTGTCCCGTAGCGTATCGTTGACCGCGTCGATGGCCGACTGCGGCACCGGCTTGGTGCCGGCGTGCGCCTTCGCCGCCGCGGTATCCGCCGCCGTCCTGGCGCTCAGCTCGCGGGAATGCACCCCGCGTTGCCGCGACGGGTCCGTCTGCCGATCCCATTGCGCGTCCGCCTTTGCGGGATCAATCGAGCCATCCGCCTCGAGCGTGATCCGGCCCGACGCCAGCGCCTTGCGCACCGCCGTCTCGGAGACGCCACGGTGCGCGGCGTATGCCCGCCGCGACATGCCCATGCGAGGCTGAAATCCTTCCCCAAAATCGCATCAAGCGATTGATGTTATTGAGTTTTTAGGTCGATTTCACTTGGCCGAATCGCAAATCTGCGATACAACCATAGGTAGCAACAAGGAGAACCGAGATGACCAGAACCCACCTGATCGATTGCCAGGAAACCGGCCGCCACCCGACGCGGTACGTCCTGACCTACACTGCCAGCGAGATGGACGAGGTTTTCACCGCCACCGAGCGCGAGATGCTCGCCGCCGGAAACACCATTACGAAGAACACCTGCCGGTACGTCGACCTGCAGGCCTTCTACGACGCCCACGATTGAGCCTTGACCCGCTCAAACCGAGGCCCGGCCCAGCGCCGGGCTTAAGGCGGTAGAAGGCACGGGATCGGCCCGAGCCTCGAAGGAGATACCGAGATGACCAGAACCTTTGAAATCAGCATCGAAGCCCACAACGGCACCGAGCACTTCGACACCACCAAGCGCTTCGCAACCGTCCAGGCCATGCGGGCATGGATCCGCGAATTCGCGGCCGACTGGTGGAAGGACGCGGAATACTTCGCCTTCTGCCGCGACACCGAGGAATTCTTTCACGGCCGCGCCAACTAGACCCGAACGCGCTCAAACCCAGGCCCGGCCCAGCGCCGGGCTTAAGGCGGTAGAAGGCGCGGGATCGGCCCGCGCTCGAGACGAAAGGACACCGACATGACCATCCTGCGCCACACCGCCGAAGATAACTTCGACACTCTCGACATCATCCCGACGCAGATGCGCAAACTCGGCCCGGCGGTCGGTCCCGGCATGACGTCCGATGACATAGGCCAGCACCGGAACAGCTTCGCCATCATCTACCGGCGGCCCTTCGGTAACGACCCATACCTTTTCTGGGCGACCTTCGAGCAGCCGACCCTTGGCATGTAACGCCTCGCCACCATGACCAACAACGACTTCAAAGCCGTCCAGGAGCAGCTCGGCGTTTCCCGCGCCGAGCTTTGCCGCCGCCTTGGCATCGCGTTCAACACCGGCACGGCCTACGCGAAAGGGCGTGTGACAATCCCGCCCTACATCGCGCTGGCCTGCGCCGCGTTGATCAACGGCCTCGACCCTTACGGATCGGCGCGCTAGTCGCCGATCAGGTCGGAAAGATCGTTCATCGAGAATGCCACGTCCCGGAGCTTGGGCGGTTTCACCGGTCCCTTTGGCTTTGGCATGTCGACGATCCGCTCCGCGCTGGCCTTGGGCGCGTCAACCTCCTCCGGATTGGCCCGGAAGCGATCATAGACGGCCGCGATAATCGCCCGATTGTCCTGGCCGCGTCCGGACTCCTCCCAGAGCGCGTCGAACCAATCGACGTAGAGCCCGGCCACCTCGTCGTCGACGTCGATGTCGAACTGCTCGGTGCGCAGGTTCTTGTTCAAGTTCATGCTCGACCGCATCACCGCGTTGCCACGCTCGCCCGAGACGATAATCACCTTCGCGTGGACCGACACGCATCGAAACGCGTCGACGCCCAGCACCTCGATCAGCGGCCCGGCATATTTGGGCGACTTCTCGAACGTGCCCCGGTCGAGCAGCATCCGAATGTCGGTGATGCGCCCGCGGGTCCGGATATCCCGAGCCCGCTTCACGTCGTAGATGCCGGTGGTCCAGGTCGACACCCGCACCGCCGCCGGCCCGAGCTCGTCGACCATGTGCTCCATGGCGTCGATGGCGGAAAACTGCCCGGCCGTAAGCCCGGTCACCCGGACGCCAGGCTCGAGCCGCCCGATAACCTTGGCCGCCGTTCCCGTCCGGCTGATGACCTTCCGGACCCGACCGGTGGCGAACCTTAATGCACGCGGTCGCTCGGTCATCCGAGAAACGCCTCATGGATCAGGCCGGCGTGGTGCTCGGCCAGCGTTGCGATCGGCTCCGACACGCCCAGCTCGGCGATATCCCGCCGCAGGAGGCAGCGCCACTCCATCGCCAGGGCGATGGCGTCGACCACCGCCACAAGCCGGCGCGTTTCGTCGGTCGGCTCCTCAATGCCCAGCGCGCCGCGGATGGCGATATCCCACCGCGCCTGCAGGGACCGGATCGCCGTCATGCCGATCACCACCTGCAGCGGCGTGGCGATATCGCCGGTGAAATACTCGTGGTCGTCGTGGTGCTCGGACCATTCGACCACCGCCGGCCCATAACCCAGGTGCTCGGCCAGCGCTCCGCAAAGGCGCTGGTGCTGCGCCACGTAGAGCGCGCGCACGTGGCCGTTGAACCGCCGGATCGTGGCGAGCCGCATCCGCATGAATTCCACGTCGACGTCCTCGGGTCGCGGATTCGAGATATCCGGGACCAGGACGCGGCCCACGAGCATCTCGACCACGCTTCCCTCCGTCACGCGGCTTCGCGAGCCGCTTCCGCCGCCTCGAACGCCATCCCGTCGCTTTCGCGCCGGGCGACGAGGCTGGTGTACTCCTGCCAGCGGCGCACGATGACGTCGCAGAACTTTTCGTCCAACTCCATGAGCCGGGCGGATCGGCCCGCGCCATGGCAGGCGATCAGCGTGGATCCCGAGCCGCCGAACGGGTCGAGCACGAGATCACCACGCTTCGTCGAGTTCTCGAGCATGCCGAGAATGAGCCCGACCGGCTTCATGGTCGGATGCTCGGCATTGCGCGCTGGCTTGTCAGCTCGAAGCACCGACTGGTCGAGGGTTTCCACCGCCAGCTTGTCTCCGGTGACGACCACCACCTGACCGCCGATATCGATCTGCACCGATCCGTCCGGCATGATCCGGAGCGGCGGGCGCTGGTCCTCGATCACCGTGGTGTTGGCCCGGCCGCCGTACCATTTATGCGGGCCGCCGGTCTTCCAACCGTAGAGGATCGGCTCGTGGCGCCACTGATAGTCCGACCGCCCGAGCACGAGGCTGGGCTTCACCCAGACCAAACACCCGGAGAGCTTGAAGCCGGCGTCCTTAAACGCGGCCCGGAAATTTTGCCCCTCGGTGTCGGCATGCGCCACATAGATCGGCGCGCCCTTCTTCATCACCGAGGCCGCGGCGCCGAGCGCCTCGACGAGGAACCGCCGGAAGTCCGAGGACTCCATGTTGTCGTTCTGGATTTTTCCAGCCGACCCCTCGTAATTCACGTTGTAGGGCGGGTCCGTCCAGCAAGCGTCGACCAGCTCGGAACCGCAAAGCGTGGCCATGTCGGCCTTGGACGTCGAATCTCCGCACATTACCCGATGCTCGCCGAGCAACCACACGTCGCCCCGCCGGCTGACCGGGCGCGGTTTCGTTTCCGGCACATGGTCGGGATCGCCCAGCGCCGGTAGCTCGCCCTCGTCATCGAGGCCGCCGAGGATTTCCTCGAGCTCGGTCTCGGAGAATCCGATCACGTCGAGATCGAAACCCTCGTCGCGCAGCGCGGCCAATTCCTGCCGCAGCAATTCCTCGTCCCAACCGGCATTCTCGGCGATCTTGTTGTCCGCGATCACCAGCGCCCGGCGCTGCCGCTCGTCGAGGTGGTCGAGGACGATCACCGGGACCTTATCCATCCCGAGACGGTCGGCCGCGAGCAGGCGGCCATGGCCCGCGATGATCACCCGGTCGGAGCCGACGAGGATCGGATTGGCGAAACCGAACTCCGCAATCGAGGCTGCGATCTGCGCGATCTGCCATTCCGGGTGCGTCCGCGCGTTGCGGGCATAGGGCACCAGGTCGGCGACCGCCAACATCTCGATCTTCAACGCTGCCTCCTCCGAGGGAAAGCGGCCGCCCGGCTTCTCGAGGGAGGAGGAGACGAGAGCGCCGGGCGGCCTGACCAGTGGCGTCCCACCGGATTCGTGAATGGGCGCGACGGCCGCGTCACCGCTGCAGCCGTCGCTTTTCAACGCGCGCCTGTCGGTGACCGCGCGGCGGGTGTCTGGTAGCGGGGGCTGGAATCGAACCAGCGTTGCCCTGGTTATGAGCCAGGGTGGGAACCAACATCCTCCCCGCGAAACTGGTGGGGCCGGTGGACGTAGCAGGAACCGGACACCGACCCCGAGGCGTGCCCCGCCGAAGCGGTCACGCAACACCGTCCGCGCGACGGCCAAGAAAAAGGCCGGGGTCGAAACCCCGGCCAGTCGGCCCAAAGCGTCAGCGGCGAAACAAATGCGAACCCGCGAACCCAAAGGTGCGAACCTTGGCCGCGAACCCGGAAAAATCCTTTGTCACTAGAGCTTTACCGCGCAAAGCCCCCCCGCATACGTCCGTCGCCCGGGAAGGACCCGAAGGCGGGGAGGGGGCACCGGGAGGGGCGCCGGCTCTCGCGAGCATACCGAGAATCTGCCCGATTTCGCCGCGTTCTGTCGCGCCAAAAGTTCAACGGATCGGGCCGTCAAAGCAACGTGCCCGCCTCGTCCCGTGCCGCCCCAACTACACGCTTTGCATCGGCCTTTTTCGTCACCCGGGGGGCCGGCGTCGATTTCGAGCGCGATTTCAGTTGCTTAGAGATCGTGACCAGCGCGGCCACCCAGCGCCGCCAAGCCGTCTGTCGCACACACCCGACGCGGATGCCGATTTGACGCCAGCGCATACCCTCGGCCCGGGACCAGACGATCCGCGCATCGGCCGGTCCGAGCCAGCTCAACCACTCGAAGCACTCCTCCATATCCTTGATATCGCGGGCGCTGGGCACCACGCGGACGCGTGCGTCGTGATAGCCATAGGCTCCCTGCTCCTGGACGTACTCCGGCCAACCCGATCCATACCCGCGGGGCGTGGAGCCCGGCGGATTGGGCAAGCGACGCAACGTGCGCGCGGCCGCTTCCATACGATCCTCGATCTCCGATGGCGTGAGCGCACCCGTCATGTCCTTACCCCTTCGTTGATTGAGGCGGCGCCGTTGGGCGCCGCCCTAGTTCTCGTGCTTCAGTCGTAGGACGAGCCGTCGCCGGAGCCGTCGCCGGAGCCGTAGCCGTAGCCGAAGCCGTAGCCGAAGCCGTCGCCGTAGCCGTAGCCGTAGCCGTCGCCGGAGCCGTAGCCGTCGCCGGAGTCGTCGCCGTCGCCGGAGTCGTCGCCGTCGCCGTCGCCGTAGCCGTAGCCGTAGCCGTAGCCGGAGCCGTCGCCGTCGCCGTAGCCGTAGCCGTCGCCGTAGCCGGAGCCGTCGCCGTAGCCGGAGCCGTCCATTTCAGCAGCGTTCAGCACGTAGTGTCGTTCGTCCGCCGGTAGCAATTTAAGGACGGCGCTCACCGGCATCGCCGCCGCGACGCGTGAACTGAAACGCCTGACCACCTTGCCGACGCCGGCGTGACAGGCACCGGCCCGAATGACATCATCAGCGGTGATAACAGGATCGTCGGTCATGCCGAGGCCCACTTCTCCCAGGCCGTCGGCGACACGTCGAACACCGCCGTAATATCGTGCAGCATGGGAATATCCGCGACGGCGCTGATCTTGCTCGAACTGTTCGGCCCGACCTCACAGAGTTCCATGACGCCTTTGGTGGTGCCCCAATAGATTGCCATCTTCGCCGATTTCAGCGGCATGGACCTCGCGGCCAAATCCTGATCGTCGGGGATAAGGCCGGCGAACACGCCACGGTGCGAAGTGGTGATGAGTACGGGTTTCATGGACGTCTCCTTAGCGGGCTTGATTGCCCGTCTCTGCCCGACACCTGCCCGGGCAGAGGCTCACAATCATTTCCGTTGCAACAATCCCGGATACTTTTCGGCCAGCGCGGCGACCACGGCGGCTCGATGTTCCGGCGTGCCGCGGTCGATATCCACAGGCGCCGAAATCGCCGCTCGCGCGCGCGAAGGTTCTTTTATTGGATCTCTTAAAGGTTCTACTCCAGCCGACTGGAGATGGCTGAGGCCCGAAAGTGGAGTTGGTCGAGGCCTCGAATTGGAGATGGCTGGCGACTTATCCACAGCCGGCCCACAGCTCGGTCGCGCAGGCTTCCCAGCGCCTCCACCATCTCCATTTTGTGGAGATGGCTGGTGTGCCAAATCCAGGTCGCACCCCAAGATGTAGTAGGTAGGCCCGCGCGTCCCGTCAGCGTTTCGGGTCCGCCGCCGACGAATAAGATTGGCCGCCTCGAGCGCGTTCAGCGCGTTGTTCAGCCCGCCATTGGAAAGGCCCGTCGAGGCCCGCAGCTTTTCCTGACCGGGAAAGCACGCGCTCTCGGGATCCCGCTGGGAATTGTGCGCGTCGCATAGGTGGAACAGCACACGGAAGGCGCCGGCGTTGATCGCCTCGGCCGGAATATCGGCCAGCCAATGGGAGGCCTTGTGGCTCATGACGCGGCCACCCGCGACCGAACATTGCCGTCCCTCATAGCCATCCCCGTTCGCTTCGTTCGCCGGCAGGACGGCATGCGTTGCGCCATGGCGGGATGGCGCGCGGTGGCGGACGGCGCGCGACGGACGCGCCGTTCATAGGTTGTTCCGGCCATGAGATGCCGCCGATCACAGCGGCTCGAGCGCGAGGTCGACGCGGCCGGGCGCCGCTGGCGCCCCTCGCGCGATCACCAGCGTCCACCGCGAATCGTCGATGCCGATCACATCCGCCACGCCATCCAGCCCGGCCTTGATAGAGGCGAGCATGTTGTCGGTGTCGCGAGTTCGAGCGTCGGGTGGATGGAAAGTGACCCGGACGCGCAAGGCGGTGGCGTCGATGCGGCGCACGCCGGCCGCGATCGTCGACCAGGCGCAATCCGCCCGGTATTTCTTTTTCACCTTCGCCACCGCCATGCGGTGCTTGCGCCCGTTGGGCGAGAGCGCGCGCGGTGGCCACGGCAGGGCGATGGCGCAGGGGAGCGCCGTCACCCGAACAGGTCGGCCATCTTGAGCCGCTCCCCGTCCGTGCGATCCATCCAGCGGAAAGCCGGCTCGGCGCCGGTCCAGTTCCGGTCCCAGACGAACCAGGCATTGCGCTGGGGCGGACTTCCCTCGCCGGTGAAATCCAGTTTCCAGCGCATCAGGTAGCAGTAGGAAAAGGGATGACGCTCGAGCAGCTGCCCGAGCCCGTTGGCGCGCGCCGCCGGCCAGTCCCAGGACAAGAGCAAGGCGCAATAGCGCCATCCGGGCATTTCGAGCGTGTGGCGCAACCAGCGACCATGCCCATCGCGAGCATTGATCTCGGCGTAGGGCGGATTGGTGACAATGGCCGGCGCGAGCGCGCGGCGATAATCGTAAAAGCTCCGGACCTCGACGCCGGGGCAACCATGGTCGGCGATGTCGGAAACGGCGCAGGGAAGCCCGAAAGCCTCGATCTCGCGGGAGAGATGGCCATAGCCGGCCGCCGGCTCCCAGACCGCCCCCAGCGCCCTTATTCGCGAGCCATCGAGCGCCAGCAGGCCCCGAATGGCCTCGGGTTCACCGGTGGGATAAAGATCGAGCGCACGGCGCTCCTCGGGCGGCGGTGGCGCCGCCTCGGCCGTCATGTCCGCGAAGCCCGATTGACGGTGGGTTGCCTCGCGCGAGGCGCGGCCGGAGATGGCGCGATACAGCGATTTCGTCGAGCGCGGCTCCTTCATGCGCCGTCGCTATGCTTTCGCTCGGCGTCATATGCGTTGAGCGCGCGCCGCAGCTGCTCGGCGGCGTGGATCGTCTCGCGCGAAATCAGGCCACCATTGCCGCCCTGCGCGACGGGGCCGACCATCACGCCGCGATCGTCGAAGGTGACGCAATCGAGCAAATATCGAGCGAGCCCGACCACCTCCTCGGCCCGGGCGGTCACGCCGCGACCAACTCGCGCCGAGCCGCCTCCCGCGCCGCGTTGAGATCCGCCATCGCGTTGTCCGAGCCGCCATTGTCAGGATGCCGGGAGCGCGCCAGACGCTTGTAAGCCGCCTCGGCTTCCTCGAGCGACGCGCTGGGGCCGAGGCCGAGAACGCGCCGCCAATCGTCGGGCGGTGGCAGGGCGGCGAAGCCGCGAAACGCCGCGCGCACGATGTGCAGGCCGCCATAGCGCATTTCCTGCCGGCGCCCCTCGAGAATCTGATAGATGGCGCGCACATTGGCCTCGACCTCGGAAAAGCGGTCGACGGCGATGCAGCGCTGGGCGCCATCCCAATCGAAATAGACCGCGACGCCGGCATCCGCCGGCTTTGGCGCGCCGAGCGTCACGTTCGACGAAATGACCACGTTCTTGACCGGCAGGCCAGTGTCCGAGCCGAACAGCCGGAGCGAGTCCTGCAGGTCCGCCACCGCGCGGTTGAGCGTCACCCGAAATGGTGACCGTACGCGCTTGGTGGCGCGCGGCAGCTCGAGCGGCCATGCAAGGGGATAAGCGATAGGCGCGGTCACGACAGCACCGCCTTTCCGATTTCGATAAGCCAGGCGATCAGGGCCACGGTCCCGAGCGCGCCGGCGAACAGCAAGTAAAGACCGCCGACCACCTCCCAGCGCCGGCGCCGCGCGAGGGCTTTCCTGGACTGGATGGCAGCGATGGCCGCGCCTTCGAAGCCGGCGACGATGCCGGCCTTCTGCAGGTCGAGCACCGCCCGCATGTCGGCCACGCTCCCGCCCTCGAGCAGCGCCTGGCACGCGGCGAGGATTTCCTCGCCCCGATACAGGTCCGGCTGCGCGACGATCTCGCGGGCGCGGATGAAACTCATGGTGGGAAATTCGAGGACCGTGCTCATCACCGCCCCCGACCCTTGGCGGCGCGATCCTCCTGCGCCTTGAGCCAGTCCTGCACGGCGCCCCGACGATAGAGCACCTTGCGACCGACGCGGACGCAGGGTGGGCCGATGCGCCGAGTCTCCCAGCGCGACAGCGTATCCTCGGAGATGCCCAGCTCGCCGGCCAGTTCCGCCCGGCTCATCCATTCATCGAGCAGGCCGGGCGTTGCCGCCCCGACCGCCCGCGTGGTCCCGCCGATTTCCGGCACCTTGTAATCCATCGCCAATCTCCACCTCGACGACCGGAAGCGGCCGCGTTGAACATGGCGGCGACGATGCGAGAGGCACGCGCGTGGCACGAAGGCAGCGGGTGGCGGACGAGTGCGTTGGGCGGTGCCACCTTGCAAAAATGTCAAGCGGCATATCACGGCTAAGGGGCGGATTTCCCTGCTTTCTGCGGTGGACCGAGCCGCAAACAACGGCAGTAATCCGTATGCAACCGCAAGTTGCGTTACCCGCGTCGAGTAATGCCCGCAAGGAGGGGGTCAGAGAAATGGCACTGCCGCCAAGAGTTTTTTACACGATCATCGAGTTGAGCGTGCGCTGGGGTTGCTCCCCGGCCGATATCGTCGGCTGGGCCGCGATGGACCAGATTGAGCTGGTCACCGGCGTGCCTCTGGTGCAGACCGAGTCCGGCCCGGTTTCCGGCCTTGTGACCATCCACGGCGCCGATCTTCTCGTCATGTTCCGGCGCTATAGCGTCCAGACCGAATTCCAGATCTGGCGTCTGCGGCCCAGCGGCTCCGACAAATGGCAACAGATCACGGAGCCGGTGGGCGGCTTCACCATTACCGCCCAGGATATTCAGATCATGGCGACCGAGGTGGCGCGCTTCGAGGATGAGCACGAAATGGCGCCGGCCGGCCGCCGCGCCTCGAGCGCGCTGCCCACCTTCAAGTACGATTGGGACGCGATGTACCTCGCGGTCATCAAGCGCATACACGAGGACGGCCTGCCCGATACGCAGGCCGAGTTCGTCGCCGAATTTCAGGAATGGTTCATGCGCCGCTCCGAGACGGGGGAAGCGCCGGACGAGCGGACGATCCGCCGGAGGCTCAATCCCATCTGGCGCGCGCTGCGCGAGGCCGCCTAAGCGTCCTCGCCGACTATCCGCAAGCGTGGCTTGACCAAATCAGCGACGGTATTAACCCCCGCGCGCAAGGGCGCGTCGAGCAGATGCGCATAGCGCTGGGTGGTCTTATGCTGGGTATGGCCCAGCAGCTTGCCAATCATCTCGAGCGAGGCCCCGCCGCTCACCAATAGCGAGGCGAAGGTGTGCCGCAGATCATGTACGCGCACGCCGGGGAGGCCCGCCGCCTTTTGAATGCCCCGCCAGAACCGCCGCAAGTCCTGCACCGGCTGGTCCCTGTCCTCGGCGTCCCCCGGAAACAGCCACTGGCATTCCGCCGCCACGGCGTCGCGCCGCCGGCGCACGATGGCCGCGACGTCCGGCGAGACGGGAAGGCGGTGGATTTTGCGCTGTTTCGTGGTCGCCGCCGGCTTGGACCAGATCAGCAGGTCGAGGTTGAATTGATCGAATCGCGCGCACCGGACCTCGCCCAGCCGGGCACCGGTGAGCAGGCAGAGACGGATGATGGTCGAGCCGCGCTGGTCCTCGGATTGCGACAGGGCCGTGGCGAGCCGGCCGATCTCTGCGACGGTGAGGAATCGCTCCCGCTCGTTCTCGAGACGCTTGCGGAATTCGGCCGCCGGGTTGTCGTCGCGCATTTTCCATTTGACGGCGAGCGCGAACATCTTGCGCAGCATCTCGCCGCACCGGTTGGCGCGAATGGGGGTCGGCTTGGCCGGAGCGAGCGGACGGCGGCGCTTGTTCTTGGGATTTTCCTTGTGCGGCCGCGCCCGCCCAGCCGCGACCTTGGAGAGCAGCTTCTCGACGTCCGCCGGCGTGATGTCGCGCACCAGCCGGTTTTTCCATTCCGGCTCCACCAGCTTGCGGAGCATGGACGTCTGGTCGGATGCATTGCGCGGCGCGAGGCGCGGCAGATGCTCCTCGACGAAGCGGTCGATCAGGTCGGCCACGAAAGGCGCCGCGCGGGCTTCCTGCCGCTCGGCCACGGGGTCGACGCCAGCGTCGATCTCGCGGCGCAGCAGCTTGGCGCGCTCCCGAGCCGCCACCACCGACCATTCTGGCCACCGTCCGATGACGAGGCGCCGCTGGCGGCCGTTGAAGCGGTACGAGAGGGAGAAGGCCCTGCCGCCGGACGGATAGACCACCAGCGCGAGGCCCCGCACTTCGTCGTCGAATATTTGGTAATCATCGGCGCGAGGCTCGGCGGCCCGCACCAGTTTCTCGGCCAGTTTCACGCGCACCGGCATAGAACTACCCTCCCTAGGCAATAACGCAGCCGTACGACTGATCCATCGCCGGACCGCGAGCGCAAGTCCGAAAACGCCTTAAGTCATTGCATTTGATCGATGTTTTCGTGAATGGGCGAGAATGTCACCGCGACTACCCATGGGTCCGTCGCCCAGCCGAATCCTCGCTCGGCGTTGAGGCCGTCCCAGAGGGCGTGGAAGGAGTCGCGCGGCGTCAGCCCGTCCCACCGTGCTGGCCGGCAACCTTCCTCCATTGCATCGTCCTCGTCGATTGTCTGCAAGCGCTGGACGCGAACGTTCACCACGAACAGCGTGAGACGGGACGCCCAGCGCGGCATATGGATTGCGGGCGACCACCGCGATATTTCGCCATCGACGGTGCCTCGATCCGCCCGATAGAACCCGCGATCCGCAAGCGCCTGCACGCCGGGATCTGAGTGCGTGAGGCGGTCCAACGGCGCCCATGTTTCCCGTACCCAGAGCCGGTCGCCGGGCACGTAGGGCAGGCGCACGGTGTAGTCGGGACCACGCTGAGTCAGCACCTCGAACACAGCCGTCAGACCCGGCGCGTAGATCCCCACTAGATCAGCCCCGGCCGGAGGCTGAGGCTTGAGCACCCGCCGCGTTTGCGTCTTGCGCCCCTCGAGCAGAGCCCGAACCATGGGCCCGGAAAAGAGGATGGGTCTATCGGCCATGACGCGATCCTTTCGCCATCAATCGCTCGAGCGGAGACAACGGCAGAGACCGCGAATCTCGCGGCCTCTGCCCGAACTTGCGCAAATATTCACCCGCCGCTTTGCCCCAGACCTTGCGGCCCCAGCTCGTCGATCGAAACCAGTACGGGCACGCCTCGCGAAGCGCGCGACGGCGGGATTTCAGGTCGGCATCATCGGGAAGGGACGCGTGGACCTTTCCGATGATTTCGATGGCCTCGTCACGCCAGGTCACGACAGCCCCCCGCCACGCGGATCATTATCCCGCCAACTGCTCGGCACGGACGAGGCGAGAATGCGCTGCACCGTTCGCCGGTGCATGCCCAGGCGCCGCGACGCCTCCGAAATGTTGCCACGGCACGCGGCCACCGCCGCATGGACATAGTGATAGACCAGCGCCCCCGATGGCCGGTCGAACGCGTCGAGTATCCGCCGCGCTTCCGCGCGATGATCAAACATGGCGCACCCTCCTTCCCTCGTAATAGGCCACCGCGCGGCGCGCTCTTGCCTGCGCCTTGGCGACGATCGCCGCCGGGGTGTCGTCATCGAGATCGAGCAGCGCGTCGACGGCGGTCGCCAATCGCCAGGCATTTACCCCTCGTTGCGCATCGCTCGGCGGCAGGACGTACTGGTTTCGCCGCGCGATCCTTTGCGCCTCGTCGATCGAGCAGCCGGCCTCCCGGGCAATCTTGACCACGCTCCAGCCGGGGTTGAGCCGATGGAGCAAGCCGACCAAGCCCTCAAGACTCATGGCGCGCACCACTTTTCTGGATGATCTCCGCCGCGGTCTCCGCTGCCTTGTCGACGTAGGCGCGAGTAAAATCCCGCACGTCCGGCCAGCTCTCCTTTTTACAAAGAACCATCGTGACGCCCATCATCCCGGTCATGACGCCGGCCATTAGGCAGAAGAGTTGCTCGGCCTCCGGCATATCCCGATAGATGGCGGCCTCGCGCGCCTTGATCGCCATGTCCACCACTTGCGTCCGGAAGCTCTCGAACATGGCGTCGAACGGCTCGCCCGGGTCGAACGCCTTTTTTCTCGTCTCTACCTTCAATGTCCCTCTCCCAATCCGAGAATGATCACAGCCGGCCGGTCATCCGGTCGGAATACGTCGAGCGCGATCCGCACGCGCCGCTGGCGATGCCGCCACCACCGCAGAACCCGGGTCATTCGTAGGACCTCCGGATCAACTGCCGTTCGAGCGCCAACTGCTGGTCGGCCAGCGCCGTCTCCATGGCCACGAGGTCGTCACGCTCCCGGGCATGCGCCTCGAGCGCCTCGTCGATCCGCGTCACCTCGAGCCGCAGCCGCTCGATCTCCGCGAGCTTGACGGCGCGATCCAGGTCCAGCGCCTGCCGGCGCGCCTTGTTCTCGCCGAGCAGCGTGGCGATATGCTCGCGGTGGCGGTAAGCCTCTTTGTGCAGGTCCGCGAGCTTGAGCGGCGTCGGCCGCGCGCCAGCCTCGACATTGGTTTCGCTGTCACCCATGGTCCCGCTCCTCGCGGACCGAGGCGCGCGCTATCGCCGCCTCGCGTTTCGCCTTCGTGGTGCAACCGGTGGATTTGAGAAAACCGCGCAGCTGCCGTTCGACATTCGCGGAGGCGCGGACCCAGGCCCGCGTGCCTCTTGTGGGCTCGGTCACGTTCACGTCTTTCCTCCCCGTAGCGAGACAACATTGCCGCCGGCCGCCGTCGCAGCGGGCGCTGGCTTTTCATCGACGATTTCGTCGGCGCGTGGCAGCGGCCAGGGCATGGCGTCGATGGCGCGATCCCGGTCATGATCCGATTGCGCGGTGCTCCACATGGGCGGCTTGCCGAGATCCGGATGCGGTCCGACGCTGGCCACGACGCGCTCGACCACCACGCGCTTGCCCATGTCGTGGCCCAGCTTGGGGCCGAGGATGATCTGGCGTTTCAACTGCTCGCAGAATTGCCGCATCAGCGCCGGCGAGGCACTGGCCATGGCCGTCGCGAGCAGCGACAGCGCCGGCCGAGGCAGGCCGAATGGGTCGAGATAGCGCGCCAGGATGCGCTCGCGCTCGAATTGGCCGGGCAGATCGAGCGTGATGTGCATGTCGAACCGTCGCCATATGGCCGGGTCCACCTCGCTGCCGAAGTTGGTGGCCGCGATGATGAAGCCCTCGTGCTGCTCGATGCGCTGCAGGAGCGTGTTCACCCAGGCATTGCGCTCGTCCTCGGCTCCTTGGCGAGCCTGCCGGCGCTTGCCGCCGATGGCGTCGAACTCGTCGAGGAACAGCACTACCGGCACGCCATTCTCGCCGGAGCCGTCCATGGAAAAAGGCTGGGCGGCCGCGTCGAACAGCGCGCCCATGTTCCGGCCCGTCGAGCCCACATAGCTGTCGATCAGCCGCTCGGGCCGCACCGCCAGCATGGGGAGCCCGAGACGCGCGGCGAGATGATGCGCCAGCGTCGTCTTGCCGACACCCGGCGGGCCGTCGAAGATGGCCCGGCGGCGCGGACCGATCCCCACCGCCTTGAGCTCGGCCTCGGCGAAGATTTCCGTCAACCAGTTGAGCAGCGCCGAGCGCACCGGCTTGCCGAGTATCGGCTCGGCGGCCTCGCTGGGCAGGAACAGGTCGCCGAATTCCGTCAGGCCCTGATTGCCGCGCGGACCGCGCATCAGTCGTCACCCTCCGGGCCCATGCCATCGCCACCGCTTTCGCGGCGCCAGCCCTCGTCGAATTTGGCCCGGCGTGGGTCGCCGAAGGGGAAGGGGTTGTCGATCACCGCCCGATTATCGCGGGCATACTGCCGGCCGAGATCGAACGCGCCGGCGTCGTCAACATCCGGCACCGGCTCGCGCGGCACGGTCGGCGCGATCGTCGGGCTCGAGCTGGGCTGCACCGGTTTCGGCACCACCTCGGTCGAGGTGACCGTGTCGTCTTTCTGCCGCTCGAGACGGATGGTGGCGGCGCCGAATTTGACGTCGATGTGCCCCTCGCCATGCGGCGGCACGAACGCCTTCATGCCCTCGATGACCTGGTCGCGCGCCGTGTTGTCGACGGCCGCGAGGCCAGCGAAGCGAAACAGCGGCGGCTCCGCAGCCATGCCCATCGCATGCAGGTAAAGATCCTGCATGGCCTCGCGCTCCTGCCGATCATGCGGCTTTTCGGCCCGGACCTTCACCACATAGCGGATGGCCGCCGGCACATAGCCCTCGGCCTTTGCCTCCGCCATGACGGCCTTCTCGTCGTCGCCCAACTGCTTTTTCTGTTCGCGGATATGCTCGACGCGCTCAACAAATCCGCGCAGGCGCTGCGCGCTGTTTTCCCCGACCGCCATGGCCATGGCCCTTTCCCTTCCGGTTGGAAATCATCCAGAGCGGACCGTGCCATCCTGCCGCACCGGCACCATGGCGGCGGGTGGCGCGGGCGCGGAGGCATTCGCGCCAGAAAGGAATCGTGTTCGCGAAGGAAGGAGAGGATTTCGACAAGCTCCCTTGTGTGCTAACGCGGAAGAAGGGAGCGGGGAGACAAGTAAAATGGCTTGGGATACGGGACTTGATCACGGCAGCGTTGCGTATGGCATAGCCGCGGCGCCGGAACCGCGCGTAAGGGTGATAGCGGGGCCGGGGACAGGCAAATCATTCGCTATGAAGCGGCGTGTCGCTCGACTGCTCGAGTCGGGAATTTCTCCCAACGAGATTTTGGCGGTCACCTTCACGCGCGTCGCGGCCGAGGATCTGCATCGCGAATTGCGGAAGCTGGACACGCCCGGCTGTGAGGAACTTCAGGGGCAGACGCTGCATAGCCTTGCGATGCGCATTCTTCGTCGCAAGCATGTGCTCGAGGCGGTTGGCCGCGTGCCGCGCCCGCTGAATACCTTCGAGACGAAGGCGATGATTTGCGACCTGGCCAAGGGGAATGGCGGGAAGCGCGCGATCAAGCGGATGATAAAGGACTATACGGCCGCATGGGCGCAGAGCCAGGGAGATGAGCCGGGCTTCGCGAAAACGGACGAGGAAAAGCAATTCCAGGCCGATCTCCTGGACTGGCTCGACTTCCACCAGGGCATGTTGATCGGAGAACTCATTCCGTACCTGGTCCGCTACCTTAAGGACAATCCGGCCGCCGCCGAGCGGAAGGAATTCAGGCATCTGCTAATCGACGAATTCCAAGACCTCAACAAGGCCGAGCAGACGGCGCTCGCCTATCTCGGCGAGGCGGCGGAGATTTGCATCGTCGGTGACGACGACCAATCGATCTACAGTTTCAAGAACGCTCACCCCGATGGAATCCGACAGTGGAAGGATCTTCACCCCGGATGCGCGGACCTCGAGATGGCCGATTGCCACCGATGCCCGACAACGGTGGTCGACATGGCGAACGCCCTGATCGCCGTGAACAAGAACCGGCTCCCGCGCTCTCTGAATCCGTTGAAAGATAAGGGCCCGGGAGAGGTGGCCATCGTGCAGGTGCCGTACCTTTCCAGCGAGGCGAAATGGATCACGAAAAGGGTGGCGGAGTTGCTTGGGAACGGGGTGCATCCGAGCGAGATCATCATCCTCGTTCAGCGCGCGGTGGCGGGCAAACCGATATTTGAGGCGCTGAAACAGGCGGGCGTTCCGGCCAAGTCATATTACGAGGAAACCCAGCTCGACTCGGAGGCGGCGCAAGTACGCTTCGCGACCTTCAAGCTCCTACTCGACAACGAGGATCGAGTAGCGCTCCGTTATCTGCTTGGCGCCGGCGACGATGATTTCCGCCGGAATGCCTACGCCCGGGTGCGGGCGCATTGCGAGGCGAGCGGCGACAGCCCATGGGCCGCGATGCAGAAGCTCGCGGACGAAGCACTGACGCTCCCCTACACGAAGCCGCTCGTGGAGCGGTTCAAGGCGATCCGGGTGGAGTTGGATGCGCTGGATGGGCTAAAGGCGGACCTGCCAGCGTTCGTCGATGCGCTCTTTCCGGCCGGCGAGGAAAACCTCTCGGAATTGCGAGATTTGGCGCTGGCGCAGCTGGAAGCAGCCGGAACGCCGGAGGAACTGCTTGACGGCATGATGGAGGAAATCACGCAGCCCGATATTCCCCCTACCGTTGAGGAAGTCCGGCTGATGAGCCTTCACAAGAGCAAGGGGTTGAGCTCGCCCTTCGTTTTCGTCGCGGGCTGCGTTGAAGGCATTCTGCCGGCCGCGCCCGATCCGGAATGGTCGAAGGAAAGGAAGGACGCCGCCCTCGAGGAAGCACGCCGACTTTTCTATGTCGGGATCACGCGCGTGAAATCGGACCTGGCCAACGGTCGACCGGGTAGCCTGTTCATCAGCTACGCGCAGCAGATGACGGTCAAGGATGCCTACGGCGCGAACGTGGCGTTCAAAACCAAGACTGGCCCCATGGCGAACCTGCTCCCGAGCCGCTTCCTAAGCGAGCTTGGGCCAGCCGCGCCGAAACGCGTCGCGGGAGGTGCGTGAGAACATTGGCGACGAGGGAGGACGTCTACGCCAAGTTCGGGGTCACGGCCGAGGCCGGGCAACTATTCGAGACGGAGCTCGGGACATTGCTGCTGTGCGCGCGGGGATTGGAGCACGGTTGGCACGTCTCGCCGGATGGGGACAAGGCGCGTGCGGTACTCGACGAGATTGATCGCAGCACGCTCGGGCGCCTTTTGAACATGCTGCACAGCCGCATCCGGATCGAGAGCGGACTCGAGGAAAAGTTCGCGGCGGCGCTGCGGGCGCGAAATCGTCTGAACCACGGCTTCTACGAGCAACATAATTTCAAGATTCAGACCGACGCGGGGCGGGACGTGATGATCGCCGATCTGGAAGCACTCCACGAAGAACTTTTCCAGGCTTGGCGGACCGCCAGCGCCATGACGGCGCTTCTCTCGCGTATCCTGCTCGATGATCGAGACGCCCCAAGCAACGGTTAGGCGCGGGATCGGAGACGTCGAGGCGAGTGCCACCTCAACGCCACCTCAACCAGCGTTCACCGTTTCACCTCGCTTTTTACCCGCGCAATGCGACCGGGTGCGGTTGAAAGCCGGCAACGAACATGCCATATGGTGAACCAAGTCAGCGGCTTAGGCGATAAGCCTTTGATATCGCGGGGTGGAGCAGCCCGGTAGCTCGTCAGGCTCATAACCTGAAGGTCACAGGTTCAAATCCTGTCCCCGCAACCAGTTGTAGATGGCCCGGCTCGTCCGGGCTTTTTGCATATCCGGGCCTGGTTATGGCCGGCAGAAATGTGGGAAAACATGATGAGCAACGACGTAAAATACCCCGATACCCAGCTTCTGATCGACGGCATATGGCGCGCCGGCACGGGCGGCCTCACCATTCCAGTCGTCAATCCAGCCACGGAAGCGACGATCGGGACCGTTGCCCATGCCACCCGTGAAGACCTCGATGCTGCCCTTGATGCCGCGGCGAAGGGATTCGAGGTGTGGAGCGCCACCACTGCCTACGAGCGTTCGAAAATCATGCGCCGCGCTGCCGCCCTGCTGCGCGAGCGCAAGGACAAAATCGCGCGGCTGATGACGATGGAGCAGGGCAAGCCGCTGGCCGAAGCGCTTGGCGAGACGGCGGGCGCCGCCGATACGATCGAATGGTTCGCCGAGGAAGGCCGCAGAACCTATGGCCGAATCGTGCCATCGCGCGGCGCCAGCATTACGCAGAGCGTCATCAAGCTCCCGGTCGGTCCCGTCGCTGCTTTCAGCCCGTGGAATTTCCCGCTTAACCAGGCGGTTCGGAAGATTTCGGCGGCGCTTTCGACCGGATGCTCGATCATCGTCAAGGCACCCGAGGAAACGCCGGCTTCGCCGGCCGAACTGGTGCGTGTGTTCATCGACGCTGGAGTACCCAGCGGCGTTATCGGTCTGGTGTTCGGCGTTCCGGCGGAAATCTCGGAATATCTGATCCCGCACCCGATCATCCAGAAAATCTCGTTTACCGGCTCGACGGTCGTCGGCAAGAGCCTTGCCGCGCTTGCCGGTAAGCATATGAAGCGCGCGACCATGGAACTGGGCGGCCATGCGCCGGCTATCGTCTTCGGCGACGCCGACATGGACAAGGCGGTTTCCGTGTTGTCGGCGGCGAAGTTCCGCAACGCCGGCCAGGTCTGCGTGTCGCCGACCCGGTTTCTGGTGCAGGAGGGCTCGCTCGAGCGGTTCACCGACGGGTTCACGCGTGCGGCGAAAGCCGTCAAGGTCGGCAACGGCCTGGAGGACGGCACCCAGATGGGGCCGCTTGCCAATTCCCGGCGCATTGATGCGATGGAAGCGCTCATCGCCGATGCGCTCGGCAAGGGTGCCGAACTCAGGACGGGTGGCAGGCGGATCGGCAATACCGGCTATTTCTTCGAGCCGACCGTGCTGGCCAATGTGCCGGACGATGCCGAGGTGATGAACGCCGAGCCGTTTGGCCCTCTGGCCATTATCAACCCCTTCGGCTCGCTGGATGATGCGATCGCCGAAAGCAATCGGCTACCCTATGGGCTGGCATCCTACGCGTTCACTTCGTCGGACAAGACCGCGCACGAGATCGGCATGCGCGTCAAAGCCGGGATGACCACGATTAACCACAACGGCCTCGCCCTCCCCGAAATACCGTTCGGCGGCATTCAGGATTCGGGCTACGGTTCCGAAGGCGGCTCGGAAGCGCTTGAACCCTATCTCATCACCAAGCTGGTCACACATTCGCATTGATCGGCCCGATGCTCGGCCCGCGTAGCCAGATGGTCGCGCGAGTCAATAGGGAAGCTATCGCTTACGCAATCCGTGGTAACGCGGGAACCGCGGCAACCAGCGCTTTGCCGATGGCAGATTGCGGCGCATCGATCACCTGTCGCGCATCGCCTTGTTCGGCAATGCGCCCGCCGTCGAGGATGGCCACGCGATGAGCGATGGAACGCACGACGCCGAGATCGTGCGAGATGAACAGATAGGCTATCTTCTCTTCCCGCTGTAGATCGAGCAGCAGCTCGATAATCTTGCCGCGCACGGAAACATCCAGTGCTGACAAGGCCTCGTCGAGCACGATCAGCGACGGTGCGGTGGCGATAGCGCGGGCGATCGCAACGCGTTGCCGCTGCCCGCCGGAGATTTCGTGGATGGCGCGGCTGTGAAGGTCCGGGCTTAAACCGACGCGTTCCAGCAACGTGCCGATCCGACGCGGCCGCTCGGCTCTCGACGCAATGCCGTGGATACGCAGCGGATCGTCGAGTACGCGCCCGACCGTCGCGCGCGGATTGAAAGCGGCAAGCGGATCCTGAAAAACCATCTGCAGCTTTCTTCTGCGCACACGCAGGGCAGACCCCTTCAAGGCCAGGAAATCCTCGCCGTCGAAGCTGATCGCGCCGGCATCCGGTTCGATCAGCCGCAACAGCAGCCTCGCCACGGTCGATTTGCCGCTTCCGGAAGGGCCGGCCAGAGCCAGCGTTTCGCAAGGTTCGATGTGAAACGAAATGTCGTCCACGGCGGTGATGGTTTCATCGCGGCGGCGAAAGCGTTTGGCAAGCCTTGATACTGTCAGTAATGGCTTACGCATTGGGGTTTCCGTGCGCCGGCCGTTTTAACAGCGGCTCGGTGTCGAGACCAATGTGGGCGGCGAGTAAGGCGCGTGTGTAAGTGTGGTGTGGACGCTGCGTGATCTGCGCTGCCTCGCCCAATTCCACCATTTCGCCATGACGGAATACCGCGATGCGATCGGCCAGCTGCGAGGCGAGTGCGATATCGTGGCTGACGAACAGCAGCGTCATACCATCCTCGGCTACGAGTTGTCTGACCAACGCTACGATGTCGGCCTGAACGAGGGTATCGAGCGCGCTGGTGGCCTCGTCGGCGATCAGCAGGCGTGGTGCCGCGGCTGTCGCGGCTGCGATCGCCGCGCGTTGCCTCTGGCCGCCGGATAATTGGTGCGGATAGGCGCCCAGGGCGGATTCCGGACTGGGCAAGCGGACACGCGCCAGCAGGTCTCTTGCACGGCTATAGGCATCCGCCCAGCCGAGGCCAAGATGCGTTCGGGCCACTTCCGCGATCTGTTTTCCGACGGGCATGACGGGATCGAGGCTGGCCGAGGAATCCTGAAAGACGAAACCGATGTCGTGCCCGCCTTGCGGCACATAACGGGTTTGGCCGCGAAAACTCGGCCATTCGATTTTGCCGCCGATCTGTGCCGCCGCCGGGAGCAGGCCGGCAATGGCCAGCGCCAGCGTGCTTTTGCCGGAGCCGCTTTCGCCGATGATCGCCAGCCGCTCGCCTGTGCGAATGTCCAGGTTGATATTGGTCAGGGCAGCGTTGTTTCCGCCGTGATAGGTGACGGAGAGGCCGCGAATGGAGACGAGCGGTTGTGTGTCCAGGTTCACGAAAGGCCCCGCCGGATCGCCGTCGTTTCGACCACGCCCTCGCCGGCGAGATAGACACCGAGAACGGTAAATACCAATGCGAAACCCGGAATGATCGACAGGAACGGCGCGGAGCGCAGCACGGTGCGCCCCTCAGCGATCATGCCGCCCCAGGTGACGCGGTTGGGATCGCCGAGACCGAGAAAGGAAAGGGCGGCTTCGGTCAGAATCGCGCCGGCGACGATGATCGACGACAGGGCAAGGACCGGTGGCAGCGCATTGGGCAGGATCTCGCGGAAGGCGATCTCCAGCGGATGCATACCGGCGACGCGGGCGTTGGCCACATAGTCGCGTTCGCGGATCGATAGAACCTCGGCTCGGGCGATGCGCGCGGGTCCGGTCCAGGCGGAAAGCGCGATGGCTGCGACGACCACGGCAAGTGAAGGTCCGACCACGCTGACGAAGGCCAGCGCCAGCAGGAAGCCCGGCACGGTCTGGAAAGCGTCGGTCAGGCGCATCAGCACTTCATCGATCAGGCCGCCGGCAAAGCCAGCCAGTGTGCCGATGACCGTGCCGATGGCAAGCGACGCCGCGGCTGCGGTCAACCCGACGGCCAGCGAGGTCCGCGCGCCATGGAACAATTCGGCCAGCACATCGCGGCCGAGGCGGTCGGTGCCCAGCGGTAGCGACCAGTCCTGAAACGGCGGCAGCAGAGCCGGTCCAGCAATGGCCTGCGGATCGCCGGGAAAGATGACCGGTGCGCTTAACGCCATGACGAGCAGGGCGGCCAGAATGAGCGCGCCGGCGACCGCTTCCGGCGTGCTGGCGAAGCGCCGGGGGCGGCTCATGCGACGGTCTCTCCGGCGCCGACCCGCGGATCAAGCAGGGCATAGGCTATATCGACGATGAGATTGACGAGGACGACCAGCGCCGCGCTGGTGAGGATGATGCCTAGCAGAAGCGGCGTGTCGCGTGCGGCGACGGCTTCCTGTGCCAACCGGCCGAGGCCGGGAACGGAAAACACGCTTTCGATGACGACGCTGCCGCCCAGCATCTGAGCCGATTGCAGGCCGAGCATGGTGATCAGCGGCAACAGCGCGTTACGGGCGACGTGGGCGATGACGATGCGCCGCCGTGAAAGGCCTCTGGCCCGGGCCGCGAGAATGAAGTCCATGCGCCACACCTCGGCCATGCCGGCGCGCATCATGCGCAGGTAAAGGGCCAGATAGATGAAACCAAGAGCTGCCACCGGCAGCACCAGATGAACGGCGATGTCGGAGGCGCGGGTAAAACCGGTGCTGGCCGAGGCGATGGTTTCGATGCCGCCGATCGGCAGCCAGCGCAATCGAACCGCGAAGATCACGATCAGCACGAGACCGAGCCAGAAGCTGGGCACCGCATAGAGCGCCAGCGAACCGACCGAAAGGAAGCGGTCGCGAAAGCTTCCCGGCTTCGCGCCGGCGACGATACCGAGCACGGAACCCAGCCCGAAGGAAAGGGCGGTGGCGCTGCCCATCAGCAACAGCGTGTTGGGCAGGCGCTCGAAAATGACGTCGCGGATCGGTCGTGAGAAAGCGACGGATTGGCCGAGGTCGAGGTGGAGGAGCGCCCACAGATAGCTGGCCAATCGGGTGAGCACCGACTGATCGAGACCCCAGCGCTGACGCAGCACTTCTATCAGGCCCGCATCGGCGCCGGTCGAAGCGATATAGGCGTCGACCGCATCGCCGGGAGCTGCCTCGAGCAGCAGGAAGGTGCCGACGACGACAATGGCGAGCACGAAGATCGAACCGATCAGCCGGCGGCGCAGAAGGGCGAGCGCACGAGTCATGTGCTGCAACCGTGCATTCTGACAGGGCTTGGCAGGTTATTTCCTTCGCAATATAGGGTGTTCACCCCATGAATTATGAACACTGGCGGGCTACAGCACAAATCCGAAGCTGCTGGCTACTGCGCCAGCCACGTGTCGGCCCAGTTGGACACCGCCCAGCGCGGGTTGTTGGCGATATTGTTCAGCTTGTCACTGGCGACCGAGATGAAGCTCCATTCGGCGACGTTGATCAGCGGCAGATCCTGCGTCACCTTCTTCTGGAACTCCTTGTAAAGCTCGGTGCGGGCGCCGGCGTCGAGCGTCTCCGCCGCCTTATCGATAAGCGCGTCGAGTTCGGCGTTCTTGTAGCCGCCCTGGTTGGAGAACGGCACGCCGTCGGGAATGCCGCTCTGTACCAGAATGGTGGTGGAGATCGCCGGGTCGCCGCGAAAAACGGGCGGCCCGACCGCGAGGTCGAAGGCATGGTCGGTATAGACGGCCTTGATGTGCGCGGCATCGTCGTTGTTCACCAGTTGGGCGTTTATGCCGATGGCGGCCAGCGCCTGCCGAAGATAATCGCCGAATTGTTTGGTCTCGTTGAAATAGGGGGCCGGCAGGAGTTTCAGCGAAAAGCGGGTGCCGTCGGCCCCGCGCTTGTAGCCGGCTTCGTCGAGCAATGCGTTCGCCTTGGCTATGTCGAACGGATAGAGTTCGACGTCGGGCGTGTAGAATTGCGGATCGTTCTTCGGCACCGGCCCGGTGGAGGCGGCGGCATAGCCGAGGAAAATCGTCTTGACGACGAAATCCTTGTCGATGGCGTGCGCGATGGCCTGGCGTACCTTCAGGTCGGCCAGTTCCTTGCGGCGGTGGTTGATCTCGACCACCAACTGATAGGTCAGGCCCTCATACCCCTTGCTGACGACTTTCAGGCCCGGCACCTTCGAGATGCGGGCAAGGTCGGCCAAAGGCACGGCAGAGAAGGCGGCGAGCTGGATTTCTTCGGCCTCCAGCGCATTTGCGGCCGAGGCGCGATCCGGCAGCACCTGATAGATGATTTCGTCAAGGTAGGGCTCGCCTTCGCCCCAGTAGTCGGCATTTTTCGTCAGCCGATAATATTCTCCCGGCTTGTATTCGGAGAATTTGAACGGCCCGGTACCGATCGGCGCGTTGTTCGCCGGGTTGGCGGCGATGTCGCCGGTTTCATAGATATGTTTTGGCACCACGCTCGACAGGGCTGGAAGCGCATTGCGGATCAACTGGAACGGCGTCGGCTTCGAAAATTTGAACACAGCGGTCAGGTCGTCCGGCGTATCGACGGCTTGGAGGTCCTTGAAGACCGTGCGGCCGAGGTTTTGCAGCGCCTTCCACACCTGAAGCGCCGAAAAGGCGACATCGGCGGAAGTGAATGGCTTGCCGTCGTGCCATTTCACGCCTTCTCGTAGTCTGAATGTCGCCGACAGTCCGTCAGCGGCGCCTTCCCAACTGACGGCCAGACGTGGGGAAAGCCCGTCCTTGCCATCGTACGAGGCCTCGGCCAGCGTTTCGACAATCTTGCTTGATATGAAGAATACGCCGTTGGAGGCGACGATAGCGGGGTTGAGGTTACGCGGCTCGGAATCGGCTGCAACGACCAGCCTCCCGCCTTTCTTCGGTGCTTGCGCCCAGCCGGTCCGGGGCAGGGCGGTTGAACAAAACAGCAGGGCCGAGCCGGAAAGAACTGTGCGCCTTGAAACCTTGTATGCCGACATGGCCATCTCCAACCTCATGCCCGCCGAAGCGGCGGTACCCTTGCAATCGCGCACCGGGGCCGGTGCTGACGCCAATAGGTGCAGCCCGATTATGACCATGGGCGACGGTTTCGCCAGAGATGGAAGCGCCAAGCCACCGGGTGGCTTTGAGGATTCTTTTTTCTGGATCAATTTATAGGGCCACCAGCAAATCCCGCTTGATCTGGTAGGACCAGATGGGCAAGGATGGCGAACGCCTTTTTCGGGGCGCACAGGTGCGCACAGCATTATGCTCCGGTTGGAGAATTCAGGGAGATCGAAATGAATATTGCTCCGGGCAAGGCCAGCGTTGCGGCTGTTCCCTTCGATCAGGCTCGCGTCGACCGCCTGATGGAGGAAGCCGGTATCGACGTGCTGTTTTCGACCTCCAAGCACAATACGCAATATCTGCTCGGAGGCTACAAGTTCATCTTTTTCGCTGCCATGGATGCGATCGGCCATAGCCGCTACCTGCCGATCGTCCTTTACGAAAAGGGCGGCCCGGATCACGCCGCCTATATCGCCAACAAGATGGAGGGCGGCGAACATCAGAACCATCCATTTTGGACGCCGTCGTTTCACGCGGCCTGCTGGGGCACGCTCGATGCGACGGCTCTTGCCGTCGAGCATTTGCGCAAGATCGGCAAGGCAAGCGCGCGCATCGGCATCGAGCCGGGGTTCCTGCCGTCCGACGCCTACGTCCATCTGCGCAAAGAACTGCCGGACGCCAGACTGGTCGATGCGACTGCCATGCTGGAGCGGATGCGCGCCATCAAGACCGAGGCGGAGCTGGAACAGTTGCGGATTGCGTCCGAACGCATCACCGATGCGATGCTGGCGACGATTGCCTGGGCGGGTGAAGGCACGGCCAAGAGCGAGATCATCGAGCAGCTACGGCGAGAGGAAACCAATCGCGGCGTGCATTTCGAATATTGCCTGCTGACGCTCGGCTCCAGCCACAACCGCGCCGCGTCCTCGCAGGCGTGGAAAAAGGGCGAGGTGCTGTCGATCGATTCCGGCGGCAATTACCATGGCTATATCGGCGACCTATGCCGCATGGGAGTGCTCGGCGAACCGGACGCTGAACTGGAGGATTTGCTGGCCGAGGTGGAGGCGGTGCAGCAGGCCGCCTTCTCGAAAGTGCGTGCCGGCACATTGGGCGGCGATGTGATCGAGCATGCCGCAGCGGTGCTGAAGGCTTCGAACGTCGCGCCTTATACCGACTTTTTCGCGCATGGCATGGGGCTCATCACGCACGAGGTGCCGTTCCTGACAACCAACCACCCAGTCGCCTATGAGGGCACGGATGCCGGCAAGCCGCTGGAGGAAAACATGGTTCTTTCGGTGGAGACGACGATGCTGCATCCGACGCGCGGCTTCATCAAGCTTGAGGATACGGTTGCCGTAACCGCGACCGGCTACACCATGTTCGGAGATCGCGGCAGGGGCTGGAACAAGGGCGGGAGTGCACGGCAGGGTTGACGATACAACCCGTGGCAGGGATAAACGGATCGGCGGCGCGGCGGCAAATGGAGGAGAGGCCTCACCGTGATCAATCGATACGTCGTTCTTGCACTGTCGGCGCTGGTTCTTTCGGGTTGCGGCGTATCGAAGGCAAGCTATGCCACGAGCCGTGAAGCACTTAGGGGCAGCCCCGGCGTGCGCAGCGATTTCGTCGATACCTGCACCAGGAAAATCGCGCGCAAGCCGCTCAAGACGCGCCAGGGCATCGCCAAACTTATGAACACGTCGGTTGCCAAAACACCACGGACCTATTGCGCCCGGTTGACGCAGGGCATCACGTCGGGTCGCTTGTCGCATTCCGACATCAGCGCCGCTTCGCGGGGCCAGGTGACGCCTGCCGTCGTCCGCGTCCTGCAAGGCCGCTGAGGTTTCGGGTACAGGCTGGAGGGTAGTTGATCCCGCCTATCGGCGGGATCAATCGTTTTGGATGATCTCACTTTCCCGCCGGCGGCAACAGCCGGAAATCCGGCAGGTCGCGCAGGCCGAGTTCGGGGCCGGCGGGCGAATAGACGACGAACAGTTGCATCGGTTCGTCGCTGGTATTCAGCGTGGAATGGAAACGAGCCTGCGGCACGAAGACGGTGCAGCCGGGGCCGACTTTCTGTGTCACCGGGTTGCCTTTGTCGTCTTCCACCATCTGCTCGCCATTGCCGGAAATGACAAAGATGATTTCTTCCGCTTCCGGGTGATTGTGGCGTGTGTGGCCCTTGCCCGGCGGCAGGTCGACGACGCCGCCGGAGAATTTGGTCGCCCCGTTTACTTCCGGGGCGACGGTCAGCGACAGCTTGCCCCAGTCGAAGCCGAAGGCACTGACGTCCCTTGGATAAACGAAATTCCGTTCACTCATATCTTCCTCCCTATTGGCTTTTCGTGCCGCCGAGCGTGACGGCCTTGAAATCGGCGGTCTGCTTGGCAATTGCCATTTCCGCCGGCAGGCGCTCCATCGAGCTTGCGCCGTAGAAGCCGTGCAGGCCCCTTGTTCGCTGCAGAATGTATCGGGCATCGTCGGGCATTGAGATCGGCCCGCCGTGGCAAAGCAAGATCACGCCCTTGCGCACGGACCGCGCGGCCTCGGCGATGGCGTCGATTTCGGTGACGCAATCATCCAGCGATTTTGCCGAAGTCGCGCCGATCGAACCGCCGGTGGTAACGCCCATATGGGCAACGACGATGTCGGCGCCGGCCTTGGTCATGGCCTTGGCCTCTTCAGTATTGAACACATAGGGGGTGGTGAGGAGATCGAGTTTATTGGCCTCCGCGATCATATCGACCTCGAGCGAGAACCCCATGCCGGTTTCCTCGAAGCTTTGGCGCATCGATCCGTCGAACAGGCCGATGGTGGGAAAATTCTGGACTCCCGAAAATCCCATCGCTTTCAGTTCCGCCAGCAGTTGCGGCATGATGACGAAGGGATCTGTGCCGTTGACGCCGGCCAGCACCGGCGTGTGTCTGACGACAGGCAGCACCTCGTAGGCCATTTCCTTGACGATCTCGTTGGCGTTGCCATAGGCCAGAAGGCCGGCGGCGGAGCCACGGCCGGCCATGCGGTAGCGGCCGGAATTATAGATGATGATGAGGTCGATGCCGCCTGTTTCCTCGGCCTTTGCCGACAGGCCGGTGCCGGCGCCGCCGCCGACGATCGGGACGCCGGCATCGATCATGCTTCTGAATTTTTGCAATATGTCCTTGCGCGGTATGGCGGGCATGATTTTCCTTCAATGTCTGGCGATGGCGTGGAAGGCGGCAACGGTCGCTTCGGCGAATTCGGGATCGTTGATGTGCAACGGCAGGCGCTCGACACGGCGGTTTTCGCTGGGCTTGATGGTTCGTTCGATGGCATCGAACAGGGTGGCATCGGCTTCAGGATCGAAGAACGCGCCGCCTTCGACGTCGAGTGCCGACACGCCTTTTTCGGGAATGAGAAAGCGCACCGGCCCTTCGCAAAGGCTGAGTTTTGCGCCGATCCACTCGCCGGCTTGTTCGCATTCTTCCGGGGTTGTGCGCATCAGCGTCACATTCGGGTTGTGCTCGTAGAACAGGCGCCCGCGATATTTCTCCGGAATGGTGTGTGGTGCCCAGAAATTGACCATGTCGAGCGCGCCGACCGAGCCGACATAGGGCAATTTCTTGCGCGCTGCCGCGCCAAAACGATCTTCTGTCGCCGGGAGAACGCCGCCAAACAGCAGATCGCAAACCTCGGTGGTGGTGATGTCGAGGATGCCGGCCAGCATGCCGCTGTCGGCCAGCTTTTCCATGCTGCGGCCGCCGGTGCCGGTGGCGTGAAAGACCATGCAGTCATAGGCGTCGCGCAAATGATCGGTGATGGCCATGACGCAGGGCGTGGTAACACCGAACATGGTGAGGCCGAGCGAGGGTTTTCCTTTTGTCGGCGGCGCGGGGTGCGTGGCCATGCCGGCAATGGCCTGGGCGGCGTTGTGGAGCACGACGCGGGAAATCCGGTTCATGCCGGCCATGTCGGTGACGGACGGCATCATGACGATGTCGGATACGTCGACATAGGGTGCCGTATCACCGGATGCCAATGTCGAGACCATGATCTTGGGCAGGCCGAGCGGCAAGGCACGCATGCCGGCGGTGATGATCGAAGTACCGCCGCCGCCGCCGATGCCGATGATGGCCGCGATATCGGTGCGGGTCTGGATGAAGCGGGCGAAGGCAATCCCCATCGCAGCGACGGCCGTGCCGCGATCGGCGATACCCAGCGCGGCGCCTTTCCCGTCGGGATGATGATCGGCGACGTTTTCGGCAGTAACGTCGACCTGGACGGTCGGATCGCGTGTCCCGACGTTGACACGGGCGACGGCGGCGCCGGCCGTGGCTATCGCATCCGCCAGGAAAGCCAGTTCTTCGCCCTTGGTGTCGGCTGTGCCGACGACATAAATGCGCTTCATTTCTCACCTTCTCGCGCGTTCAGGCAGGATCCGATCGGTCTGCGGCGGTCGTATTCTCCATTTCCCCAACATGTGTGGGTGGTGGCCATTGCTATTTTTTGAGACGGGCGTATCGTATTGATATGAACGTCTCGCGTCAACAAGACATGGTGAGCGACGATACGGCACGCGGACCGCGTGCCCGGACACGCAGGCTGATGCTGGAAACGGCAACGCGGCTGATGCAGGCCGGCGTTACCCCTTCGGTCAGCGAGGTGGCGGAGGCGGCGGAGGTGTCACGGGCGACCGCCTACCGCTATTTCCCCAGCCAGGCGGCGCTGGTGCATGCCGTGGTTGACGAAGGGCTCGGTCCCATCCTGACATGGCGCTCGTCATCGACGGACCCGGCGAAGCGGGTGGCCGACCTGATCGACACCTCGATGCCACGCATCGAAGCCTTCGAGGCGACCTTCAAGGCCGCCCTGAAACTTTCGCTCGACCAGTGGGCGCGCGAACAGGCGGGGACGCTTGGCAGTGAGCCGGCCTTCGTGCGCGGCCACCGGGTGGCGCTGCTGGAGGATGCGCTGGCGCCACTGAAGGGACGGCTGCCGCCTCCGGCGTTCGAGCGGCTGGCGCAAGCGTTGTCGCTGATTTTCGGGGTCGAGGTGCTGGTTGTGCTGAAGGACATGTGGGGGCTGGATGGAGCCGGTACGCTGTCGGTCGCCCAATGGGCGGCACAGGCGCTTGTGCGGGCGGCGGTTGCGGAATCGCAGGATGGAAGTAACGGATCGGGTTCGGCAGGAGGCAATGGTTGAGATTGTCTGGTTCGACCAGATTGATTTTCAGACGAATTGATAGGCAAGCCCGTTTGGTGATCGTGTACGGTTCAGTCAGCCACATCTCGTGAAATTGTGGCGGTATGGACGGATAGATAGGAAATCCGGCTTTTCTCACGCTTGGATTCTTAAGAAACAGCTTGACGGGTGTTCGGAATTGGTAATACCAGATTGAGAAGAAAAAGATGGGCCGCTGATGAGGAATGCGCCCCATTTTTGAAGCGGAGCGAGGAGGTTCCGCTTGGGAGTGTCGTCGCAAAAGAACGACCAGGCGGGCTCATGGCCTGCCCTCAAGAAGATTGAGTGCGCACCAGGGAGGAAACCATCATGCGCAAGACAATAACCAGTCTGCTGGCTGGGATAGGCCTAACGCTCGCCTGCGGAACATCGATCGTTCACGCGCAAGACAAGGAACTCACCATCTTCTGGGCGGAGTGGGATCCGGCCAATTATTTGCAGGAACTCGGCAACGAGTATGAAAAGGAAACCGGCGTCAAGATTACCGTCGAGACGACGCCGTGGGCCGATTTCCAGACCAAGGCGTTCACCGAGTTCAATGCCCATGGCGATGCCTACGACCTTGTCGTCGGCGACTCGCAATGGCTTGGTGCCGGCTCGACCGGCGGCCATTATGTCGACCTCACCGACTTCTTCAACAAGCACAAGCTCAGCGATGTCATGGCGCCGGCGACGGTGAAATACTACGCCGAGTATCCCGGCAACAGCGGCAAGTACTGGGCGATCCCGCTTGAAGGCGATGCCGTCGGCTGGGCCTATCGCAAGGACTGGTTCGAGGACCCGAAGGAGAAGGAAGCCTTCAAGGCGAAATACGGCTACGACCTTGACGTGCCGAAGGATTTCAAGGCGCTGCGCGATATCGCCGAATTCTTCTATCGGCCCGACGAGAAGCGCTACGGCATCGCCATCTATACCGACAATTCATACGACGCCATGGCGATGGGTTTCGAGAACGCGCTGTTCTCCTACGGTGGCGATCTCGGCGACTATTCGACCTACAAAGTCGACGGCTTCATCAATTCCGACAAAGCGATCGCTGCGCTCGACATGTACAAGGAGCTTTATAAGTACACGCCTCCGGGCTGGGCCAAAACCTTCTTCGTCGAGGACAATCAGGCCATCACCGAAGGGCTGGCCGCGATGAGCATGAACTATTTCGCGTTCCTGCCCTCGCTGCTCAACGAATCGACCAACCCCCATGCCAAGAATACGGGCTTCTTCGCCAATCCGGCCGGTCCGGGCGGCGACCAGTTCGCGGCACTCGGCGGACAGGGCATTTCGATCGTCTCCTACTCGCAGAAGCAGGAAGAGGCGATGAAGTTCCTGGAGTGGTTCATCAAGGACGAGACCCAGCAGAAATGGGCAGACCTCGGCGGCTATACCTGCAGTCAGGCAGTGCTCAAATCCGAAGCCTTCCAGAATGCGACGCCCTATAACAAGGCCTTCTACGAGACCATGTTCAAGGTGAAGGATTTCTGGGCGGTGCCGGAGTATGCCGAACTGCTGCAGCAGCTCAACCAGCGTGTTTATCCGTACATCGTCGGTGGCGAAGGCACGGCCAAGGAAACGCTCGACGCCCTGTCGACCGACTGGCAGGCGACATTCAAGAAATACGGCCGCACCCAGTAGGCGTTCGCCTTTGGCGGAGGAGGCTCGTGGCCTCCTCCGTTTCCATTTCATGAAACAGGAGCCGGGGTCTTGGCGACCACAATGATTTCTACGCTGGATTCCGGTTCGCGGGCCGCCGCACGGGGCATGAGCGATATTTCGATCCGCAACCTCTTCATTATCCCGACAATCCTGTTCCTGATCGTCTTCAACATCTTTCCGCTGATCTATTCGCTCGGCTATTCGTTCACCGATTTCCGCGCCTCGACCAACGCGCCGGCCAATTTCGTCGGCTTGCAGAACTATCGCGAGTTGCTCAACGATCCGTTCGTGTGGTCGAACTTCGCCATCACCGCGCAGTACGTCATCGTCTCGGTTGCCGGCCAGGTGGTGGTGGGTTTCGGCGTGGCCTTGCTGCTCAACCGCAACATCCCCTTCAAGGGCCTGCTGACGACGCTGCTTCTGTTGCCGATGATGCTGTCTATGGCCGTGGTCGGACTGTTCTGGAAGCTGCTCTACGATCCATCCTTCGGCATCATTAATTATGCGCTCGGGCTTGGCACTTTCGAGTGGCTGGCCAACCCGAAGATGGCGCTCTACGCAGTGGCCCTCACCGACATCTGGATGTGGTCGCCCTTCGTCATGCTTTTGTCGCTGGCCGGCCTGTCGGCGGTGCCGAAGCATCTCTACGAAGCGGCCGCGATCGACCGCGCCGGGCCGTTCTACACGTTCTTTCGCATTACCCTGCCGCTGGTCGCGCCGATCCTGATGATCGCGATCATTTTCCGCACGATGGAAGCGTTCAAGACCTTCGATCTCGCCTATATCCTGACCAGCCAGCCGACCACCGAACTGATCTCGATCCGGCTCTACAAGATGGCGTTCCAGGAATGGCAGACGGGGCGCTCCTGCGCCTTGGCCTATATCGTGCTGATCATGGTGCTCGCCATCACCAACATCTACGTGAAGTATCTCAACAAGGTGAAGGAGCGCTAGGATGGCTCAGGTCCGCACTTCTTCCGAAATAGCGCTCAATCGCCTCGCCATCGTGGCCGTTCTGGTCGCGACCGTCATCTTCCTGGCGCCGATCTACTGGATCGCCTCGACCGCGTTCAAGCCGCGCAACCTTGCCACGACGATCCCGCCGACCATCGTTTTCCAGCCGGAGGTTTCCCCCTTCGTCAAGCTGTTCACCAAGCGCTCGCAATTGCGCACGCAGCCGACGCCGGAGGAATATGCGGCAGCCCCCTGGTGGGAACGCATCGTCTTCGACGGTGGCGAAAAGATCGTGCGCGACGGCAAGGGCGCGGTGCAATGGTCGGGCTATCCGAGCCGCTTCATGAATTCGCTGATCGTGGCGATCACCTCAACGGTGCTGGCTGTCGGCATGGGCACGCTGACCGCCTACGGCTTCTCGCGCTTCAGGGTCAAGGGCGAGCAGGACTGGCTGTTCTTCATCCTGTCGACCCGAATGCTGCCGCCGGTGGTGGTGGCGATCCCGATGTTCCTCATGTACCGCATGGTCGGCCTCAATGACACGCATGTCGGGCTGATCATTCTTTATACCGCCTTCAACCTGTCGTTTTCGGTCTGGCTGATGAAGGGGTTCATCGACGAAATCCCGAGAGAGTACGAGGAAGCCGCCCTCGTCGACGGCTATACCCGCATCCAGGCCTTCTTCAAGGTGGTGTTGCCGGAGGCTGCGACCGGTATCGCCGCGACCGCCGTGTTCTGTTTCATCACCGCCTGGAACGAATATGCATTTGCGCTGATCATGACCAACCGGCGCGCGCAGACGGCGCCGCCCTTCATTCCGAGCCAGGTCGGTTCCGGCATTCCCGACTGGACGGTTATCGCCGCAGGCACCTTCCTGTTCCTGCTGCCTGTCGCCATCTTCACCTTCCTGCTTCGCAACCATCTGCTGCGCGGCATGTCTTTCGGAGCAATCCGCAAATGAGCTTTCGCGCCGTCAACCAGAAATATTTCGAGCCGGGCTCGCAATGGCTCATGATCCTCGGCATGATCGCGCTTTGCCAGCCATGGAGCCTTTTCCTGCACCGCTACGGGGTGACGATGATCCTGGTCGGGCTTATCGGCTTCATGATCACCGGCAAGATCGCGCCGGAGGAAAAGGCAGGCACCGGGCAGGCACGGCCTTCGGGAGCAGGCCATTGACCCAGATCGAGCTTCGCGGCGTCCAGAAGTATTTCGGCGCCGTCCAGGTTATCAAGAACCTCGACCTGTCGATCGCCGACAACGAGTTCATCGTGCTGCTTGGTCAGTCGGGTTGCGGCAAGACGACGACGTTGCGCGCCGTCGCCGGGCTGGAGACGATAGACGAGGGCGATATCCTCATCGACGGCAAGCCGGTGCAGCACCTGAAGGCGGCCGACCGCGACATCGCGCTGGTGTTCCAGTCGTTCTCGCTCTATCCGCATATGAGCGTGTATGAAAACATTGCCTTTCCGTTGCGCGCCACCCGCAAGAGCAAGGCCGAGATCGACACCGAGGTGAGGTCGATAGCCAAGACGTTGCAAATTACGCACCTGCTTGGCCTGAAGCCGTCGGCACTGTCGGGCGGCGACATGCAACGCGTGGCGATCGGTCGGGCGCTGGTGCGGCGGCCGAAGGCGTTGTTGATGGACGAACCGATCGGTGCGCTCGACGCCAAGCTGCGCGAGGAGATGCGGGCTGAAATCAAGCGGCTGCATGTCCGGCAGGGCTCGACCACCATCTATGTCACACACGACCAGATCGAGGCGATGAGCCTCGCCGACCGCATTGTCATCATGCACGAAGGTGTGCTGCAACAAGTCGGCACGCCGGACGAGGTCTACTCGCGCCCGGCCAACCTGTTCGTGGCGCAGTTTGTCGGCAGCCCGGTCATGAACGTGGCTGAAGCAGCGGTCGCTGGCGACACGGATTCGGCCACGGTCAAACTCAAGGGAGCCGACGCTGGCTTCGAGTTCCCGCAAGCCTTGCTGTCGAAACTCAACGGCCATGCTTCGGGCGGCAAGCTGGCGCTCGGCATCCGCCCCGAGGGCGTCATCGTCAGCCATGATAAGGCGCAAGGCTTTCTTCCTGTCGAGGCGCAGATCATCGAGCCACTCGGGTCCTACGATATCGTCGACCTCAAGGTTGGTTCGAGCATATTGCGGGCGCGTACCAGAAGCGGTTTTGTCGGCGGTGCCGGTGCGAAAGTCTTCGCGCGGATCGATCCCGAGCAAGCGCATTTCTTCGACACGGCAAGCGGCCAGTCGCTTGGAGTACGTCTCTGATGGCCCATATCCAGCTCAAGAACATCTCGAAGAAGTTCGGCAATCACACTGCATTGGCCGATCTCGATCTCGATATCGCCGACGGCGAATTCTTCGTCCTGCTCGGCGAAACCGGAGCCGGCAAGACGACGACGCTGCGACTGGTCGCGGGGTTGGAAAAGCCGACCGAGGGCCAGGTATTCATTGACGGCGTCGATGTCGCCGACTGGGGCGCGGCCGAACGCGACGTAGCGCTGGTCTTGCAGCAATACTCGCTTTATCCGCGCTATACGGTGCGCGAAAACCTCGAATTTCCGCTCAGGCCGAAAATCCGCCGCGTGCCGGAGGCGGAAATCAAGGATCGTGTCGCGCGCGCCGCCCAGACCTTGCGCATCGAGCATCTGCTCGACCGCAAGACCGACAGGCTTTCTGGCGGCGAGATGCAGCGCGTCTCGATCGGCCGCGCCATCGTGCGCAAGCCGCGCGTTTTCCTGATGGACGAGCCGTTGTCGGCGCTCGACGCCAAGCTGCGGGAATCGCTGCGCACCGACCTGAAGAGTCTGCAGATGCAGCTAGGCGCGACCTTCCTGTTCGTTACACACGACCAGATCGAGGCAATGTCGATGGGCGACAAGATCGGTGTGCTCAACCATGGCCGCATCGTCCAGACCGGCACGCCGCAGGAAATCTACAACAACCCGCGCGATACCTATGTAGCAAGCTTCGTCGGCTCGCCGCCGATGAACCTTATCGACGGCAGGTTGGTCGATGGCCGTGCGGTGATGGCGCCGATGAATTTCGAACTGCCCTATGCGGGGGCGGCTGGAGGGGGCAACGGGGGCATGCCGAAGGCGGGTGGTGCGATGGACGGTCGCCCGCTCGTCTTCGGTATCCGCCCGGAAGACGTCCATCTCGAATCCGGTGCGCCGGTGGAAGCGATGGTCCACGATGTCGAGAACCACGGCGTGGAGAAAATCCTGACTCTGCGGGTCGGCGACACCACGCTGCGCGCGACGGTTCCCGCTCGCACCGATGTGCAGATCGAACAGCCGGTGCGCTTTGCCTGGAACCCGGACAAGGTGGTTTTGTTCGACAAGGCAAGCGGGGTCAGTCTGCAGCATAGCGCGTAAATCGTAACTTACATCTATAGCCAGCCGGAGTTATGCGGTCGCCGGAAACCGCTTGCGGTAGTGCCCGACCACTTCGGGATTACGCAGATTGACCGGCAGCTCGTTTGCCAGCACGCGCAAGGTCTCGCCTGCGGCACCGGTGCCCATGCGCATCATCGATTCTTCGGTGATGCCGGCCATATGCGGGGTAACGATGACGTTGCCGAACCCGAAATAGGGATGATCCGGCGGCAGCGGCTGGGTGACAAACACATCGAGCGCCGCGCCGCCGATCCTGTTTTCCCGAAGGGCTGCGATCAGAGCGTCGTCATCGATTACTGGCCCGCGCGCTACGTTGACCAGCAAGGCGCTCGGCTTCATGCGGGCGATGCGCCCGGCATTGATCAGGCCTCGCGTTTCCGGTGTTAGCGGACAGCACAGCACGATGATGTCGCTTGTCTCGACGAGGTCGTCGATCGGAACAAACCGTATGCCGGCCGGTGCGGCCCTGGTGCTGCGGGTCGTCGCTACCACGTCCAGCCCGAAGCCGTGGGCGGCGATATGCCCGACCGCCTGGCCGACCGCGCCGAGACCGACGATACCGATGGTCTTGCCGGCAAGCTCATGGTTGCCGTCGGCGTAGCGGCGCCCGGCGAGCCAGCCGCTGCCACGCAGGTCGTTATCCATGGCGCAAAATTGCCGGAGCAAGGATAAGCTCACCATGAAAACATGCTCGGCGACGGAGCGTGCGTTGACGCCGGGCACATTCGCCACCAGCACGCCGGCGCGGGTGGCGGCCTCCATCGGGATCATGTCCAACCCGGCGCCGTGGCGGATCGCTGCCCGCAACCGCGTTGCCTGCTCGAACAGGGCAGGCGGCAAGGGCGCGCGCACAATGACAATGTCGGCTTGCCGCGCTTCCTTAGCCAGCGTGTCGGCATCCAGAGCGGAGGCGAGGATGAGATCACCGGCGCCAGCTAGCATTTCGGCGGCGCGCGGGTGCAGCGTGTGGGTGGAAAAAATCCTTGCCACGGTTCAGACGTGCTCGAGAGCCTGATTTCGCGGTTCGGTGCCGCCGATCAGGCCCTTCCAGTAGCTTTCCGCGCCTTGCAGGTGAGCGCTCATCAGAGCCTGCGCCAGGTTCCCGTCCCGGCGCAGCAGAGCCTCGTAGATCTGGATGTGTTCGGCATGCGACTTGGCGCTGCGCTCGGGGTCGTTGAAATAGACCGGCAGGCGCTGTTCACCCATGACGTAGTAGACGCTGCAGATACGATGGAAAACGCTGTTTTGGGTGGCGCGCACGATTTCCAGGTGAAATTCGCGGTCCTGCTTGGCCAGCCCTTCGCCCTTGGCGAGTTGTTCCTCCGATTCCTTCAGGATTTCGCGCAGCCGCTCGTAATTTTCTTCCGTCGCCCGCGAACAGGCAAGTTCGGCAGCCTTGATCTCGTGGATTTTCCTCAACTCGACCGTCTCGTAGATCTGGATCGGGTCGAGGGGCAGGCCGGCCTTGGCGAACAACGCCATGGCTTCGACGCTGGCTTGCTTGACGTCGACATAGATGCCGGATTTCGCCCGCCGTTCGACGATACGCATGGCTTCGAGGATCGCCAGCGCCTCGCGGATCTGGCCTCGGCTGACGGCGAAGCGTTCGGCCAACTCGCGTTCGGAAGGCGTGCGACCGGTTTCGCTGTCAGCGTGGGAAAACAGGTAGGCGGCCAGTTCCGCGAGGAGGTTCTTTTCTTTCATCATCAGCCGCGTTGCGTGTGCGCCTCCAGGAATTGCTCGGAAACGGTAAAGCCCAATCCAGGCTTTTCAGGGATCGCTATCATACCGTCCCGTGCTTCGACAGTCTCTTCGACAAGATCGTGGATCATCGGATTGGCGCCAAGCGAGTATTCGATGATGAAACTTGCCGGCGATGCGGCGCAAACGTGCAGGCCGGCAAAGAAGCAGGGTGCGCCGGCCCATAGATGCGGGGCAAAGCGCAGGTTGAAGGCGCTGGCAAGCGTGCCGATCTTCATCGCCTCGCTGATGCCGCCGCAAAACGCCGGGTCTGGCTGGAAAATATCGGCAGCTTTCAGCACGGCGAGGTCGCGGAATGCATAGCGCGTCGCCTCGCTTTCGCCGGTAGCGATGGGGACGTTGCCCGAAGCGCGCACTTCCGCCAGGCCGGGCTTATCGTCGGCTATGACCGGTTCTTCGAACCAGGCAAGGTCGTAGTCGCGGACCAGATGGATGAAGCGCTTGGCTTCCGCCACCGTATAGGTGCCGTGGGCATCCACCATCAGGTCGATGTTCGGCCCCAGTGCCTCGCGCGCCGCCCGCACCCGTGCGGCAGAGACATTCGGGGCGTCGTCCATCGAGCCGACCCGCATCTTCACGGCCTTGAAGCCGCCCTTGGCGATATAGGATTTAAGCTGCTCGCCGATGGCATCGACGGAAGCCCAGCCGCCCGAAGCATAGGCTGGCATGCGCTCCAGTTTGCGGCCACCAAGCAACCGCCATACCGGCACGCCGAGCGATTTGCCCAGGATATCCCACAAGGCAATGTCGACGGCGCTGATGGCGGCGATGCTCAAGCCGCGTCTTGCCAATTGCGGCATGGCGTGGCCGGAGCGGCTGGCGGCGTCATGGCGCACGCCGTTATAAAGCATCTCCCAGATGGTGCCGATATCGGCCGGGTCGCGGCCGATCAGTTGCGGGGCGACCTCGTGGTTGAGCAGATGGACCAGCACGCCATAGCTGCCGGCGCTGCCGGCGGCGTTCTTGCCCTCGCCCCAGCCGACCAGCCCGTCGTCGGTCTCGATGCGCAGGATGGCGGCATCGAAGGTCGTGACCTGGCCGAAATCGCTGCGGTGCTGACGCGCCGCCTCGATCGGCACGCGAACCCACCAGGCTTGAACCGTCTTGATGCGCATGGCAGTCCCCGTCCGGCCGCCGGCTGGATCAACGATCCAGGGCGGGGGCTTGTTGCAAAATGGCTTCCTACTTGATCAGCGGCAGCAGGGTTTCGGCGGTAATGCGCATCTGATCGGTGTAGAATTTTTCCGTCAGCAGGCTGGAGCCGTGGTCCTGGATGAATTTGAGCTGCTCCGGCGAGATGTCGACCGGGTTGCGCTCGACCATGTCGGGATAACGGGCGGCCGGCGTGCGGTCGACCGGGGCGACGAACTCGTTGGTCAGCGCACCGTCATAACCGATCTCGCGAAGCGTGCCGACGATCTTTTTCCAGTCAATGGTGCCGATGCCGGCGGCGAAACGGTTGTTGTCGGCGACATGGAAGTCGAACAGCCGCTTGCCGGCCTTGCGGATCGCTTCCTCGACGTCGAATTCCTCCATGTGGATGTGGTAGGCGTCGAGGCAGATGCCGCATTCGGGCGACACCGCATCGGCAAGCGCCATCGCCTGTTCGCCCCGGTTGAACAGGTAGGTTTCGAAGCGGTTGAGCGGCTCGATGGCTATCCTGACGCCGACTTTCTTGGCGTGATGGAAGCATTCGCGGGTGGCGTCCACCACCCAACCCCACTCTTCTTCCTCGGTGCCGTCCGGCACCACCTTGCCGACGGTTGCCGGCACCAGCGTGATGATCTCGCCGTCGAGTTCGCCGACCATGGTCAGCACGTCCTTCACATACTGCACCGAACGTTCGCGCTGGCCCTGATCCCTGGCGGCGAGGTTGCGTTCGCCCAGCATCAGCGTTACGGCACCCCAGCAGCGTATGCCGTATTCCTTGAGCAGGGCGCGCGTTTCGCCGGTCTTGTACTGCGTGGGCTCGCCGGAAATCTCGATCGATTCGTAGCCGAATTTCTTGATGCGCTTGAGGGTCACCTCCAGTGGCTCCGCCCTCATCCAGTTGTGCGTCGAAAGATGCATGGTCAGTCCTTCCCGATTCACTCGTCTTTTGCACTGCGGCGCGCATCGCCGTCCGGTGCCGCTTTCTCCTCCCGAAGCGCGCCTGTTTTGCAAACTGGTTCGACCAATCGGGTGTGAGTGCAGGTCTACAGCAATTTCCATCATGCGGCAAGAAGTCGATCGTCATTGACGGTACTGCCTATTACCTGATTGATTTAGATGCATATTATTGGAGGAAAGAGAACCTTTTACGGCTTCCGGGCTCCCGGCAGGAGTCTTGACCAATGCATCAGTTTTGGTAATACCAGAGAACGGCTCTTACGGTGCCGCGCGACGAGGGAACCGGACATGTTGTCTCTCCGACGAAACGGAGGATATGCTTTGTCGCGAAAAGGGGAGGATTCCGATGCCGACGACGATCAAGGGGCCTGCGCTGTTTCTGGCGCAATTCGCGGGCGATGCCGCGCCGTTCAATTCACTGGCGTCGATCGTGAAATGGGCCGGCGGCCTCGGCTACAAGGGCGTGCAGATTCCAACTTGGGACGGGCGCTTGTTCGATCTTGAAAAGGCGGCCTCGTCCAAGACCTATTGCGACGAGGTCAAGGGCATCTGCGCCGATGCTGGTGTCGAGGTGACCGAACTTTCCACGCACTTGCAGGGTCAACTCGTTGCCGTCCATCCCGCCTACGATGCGCAGATGGACGGGTTCGCGCCGGCCAAGGTCCACAATAACCCAAAGGCCCGTCAGCAATGGGCGGTGGAGCAGATGAAGTTCGGCGCCAAAGCGTCGCGCAATTTCGGTCTCGACGCCTCGGTGACGTTCAGCGGCTCGCTTGCTTTTCCTTATCTTTACCCGTTCCCGCAACGGCCCGCCGGCCTGATCGAGGAGGCGTTCGAAGAACTGGGCAAGCGCTGGAAGCCCATCCTCGACGTGTACGAGGAAAACGGCGTCGATGTCGGCTACGAAATCCATCCCAGCGAGGACGTGTTCGATGGGGCTACCTTCGAGATGTTCCTCGAGGCCGTCGGCAACCACAAGCGCTGCAACATCAATTACGATCCCTCGCATTTCCTGTTGCAGCAAATGGACTACCTCGCCTTCATCGACATCTATCACGAGCGTATCAAGGCGTTTCACGTCAAGGATGCCGAGTTCAATCCGGACGGCAGGCAGGGCGTCTATTCGGGCTATCAAAGTTGGATCAACCGCGCCGGTCGCTTCCGTTCGCTGGGCGACGGGCAGGTCGATTTCGGCGGCATCTTCTCCAAGCTTTCCCAGTATGGCTATGATTCATGGGCGGTGCTGGAGTGGGAATGCTGTCTTAAGCACCCCGAAGACGGCGCTGCCGAGGGCGCGCCCTTCATCGAACATCACATCATCCGGGTAACGGAAAAGGCGTTCGACGATTTCGCTGCCGCCGCCACCGACAAGAAGCTGCTGCGAAAGATGATGGGGATCTGATCCCTCGGAACCCCGGCGGCAGGACCTGAACAACGAGGGAGGAAAAGATGGTCGGCGCATCGAAGGCGGAAACGGGGAGCGGTCCGATCCGCTACGGCATGGTCGGCGGCGGACAGGGTGCCTTTATCGGCGGTGTGCACCGGATCGCCGCGCGGCTCGATAACGAGTTCGTGCTGGTCGCCGGCGCACTGTCTTCCGATCCGGCGCGCGCCAAGGCTTCCGCCGTGGAACTCGGGCTCGATCCGGAGCGCAGCTACGGCAGCTATGCCGAGATGGCCAAGGCCGAGGCGGCCCGGCCGGACGGCATCGAGGCGGTGGCCATCGTCACGCCCAACAATGTGCATTTCCCGGCGGCGAAGGCGTTCCTTGAAGCCGGCATTCACGTTATTTGCGACAAGCCGCTGACGACGACGCTGGCGGAAGCGAAGAAACTGGCGGCGCTGGTCGAAAAAACCGGCAAGGTTTTCGTGCTGACCCACAATTATACGGCCTACCCGATGGTGCGGCAGGCCCGCGAAATGGTGGCCAAGGGCATGCTTGGCGACATCCGCGTCGTCCAGGCCGAATACCCGCAGGAATGGCTGACCGAGGACCTTGCCGCGACCGGGCAGAAACAGGCGTCGTGGCGGGTCGATCCCAAACAGTCGGGTGCCGGCGGCGCGCTCGGCGACATCGGCACCCATGCCTACAATCTTGCCCGCTTCGTTTCGGGATTGGAGCTGGATTCGCTGGCTGCGGATATCGACGCTTTCGTGCCGGGGCGGCAACTGGATGACAACGCCCATGTGCTTTTGCGCTTCAAAGCGAAGGGCAAAGCGCATGGAGCGAAGGGCATGATCTGGGCGAGCCAGGTCGCGCCCGGCAATGAGAACGGGCTGAAACTCAGGATCTACGGCACCAAGGGCGGGCTGGAATGGGTGCAGGCCGACCCGAACTATCTCTGGTACACGCCGTTTGGTCAGCCGAAGCAGCTTTTGACGCGTGGAGGCGCAGGTGCCATGCTGGTTGCGGGCCGCGTCAGCCGCGTGCCGTCGGGCCATCCGGAAGGCTATCTCGAAGGTTTCGCCAACATCTATCAGGAGGCGGCACGCGCCATTCGCGCGGCACGCCGGAGGGGCGGCAAGCCGGGCAAGGACGTGATTTTCCCGACCGTGCAGGACGGCGTCGAGGGCGTTGCCTTTATCGAGGCCTGCGTAAAATCATCGAAGAAGAACGGGGCGTGGACGAAGCTGTAGGCTATCCGCGCTGGCGCATGCATTTCTTTGGGAGGGGAAAATCATGAAAATCGGCATGTGCATGTTTCTGTGGACCACCAGTGTCTCGAAAAAGCACGAAGCGTTGCTGCGCGATATCCGGGCGACGGGCTTCGACGGGGTAGAAATTCCAATCTTCGAAGGGACGCCGGACGATTACAGTAAGCTCGGCGATCTGCTCGACCGTATAGGGCTGGAGCGTACCGCCGTCTCGGCGATGGGCGACCCGGCGATGAACCTGATTTCCCCGGACGCTTCGACGCGCAGGGCTGGCGTCGATTATATGAAATGGGCCATCGATTGCGCTGACGCGCTTGGCGCGCGCACGCTTTCCGGCCCTTTGCATTCCACGCTCGGCGCGTTTTCCGGCAGCGGGCCGACTGCGGCCGAGAAGAAGCGCTCGGTGTCGTCGCAGCGCGCCATCGGCGACCATGCCGGCAAGCGAAACGTGACGATCGGCCTTGAGGCTCTGAACCGCTTCGAGTGCTACCTGCTCAATACGATGGCCGATCTTTCGGAACATATCGATGCCATCGACCGTCCGCATATCAGGGCGATGTACGATACCTTCCACGCCAATATCGAGGAAGCCGACCCGATCGGGGCCTATACGAAAAACCTCGGAAACATCGTTCATATCCATATTTCGGAGAACGACCGCGGCGTGCCGGGGCGCGGTAACATTCCGTGGAAGGAAACTTTTTCGGCAATCCGCAAGAGCGGCTACGACGACTGGCTGACCATCGAGGCGTTCGGCCGGTCGTTGAAAGATCTGGCCGCAGCGACAAAGGTCTGGCGCGATTTCTCCGAGACGCCGGAAGCCGTTTATCGCGACGGCTACAGGCACATCAAAAGCGGCTGGAAGAAAGCGGCCTGATTTTTCCATCCGGTGGTGTGTGGTACCGGATGGAAATTCTGCTCACGGTTATTTGCTGCTGCTGCGCCGCAACCCGTCGAAATAGACGATGATGATGATCAGCGCGCCGGTGATGACGCGCTGCCAGAACGAATTGACGTTCAAAAGATTGGCGCCGTTGTTGATGGTTGCCAGGATAAAGGCGCCGAGCAGCGGCCCGTGCACCGAGCCGATGGCGCCGAACAGCGAGGTGCCGCCGATAACCGAGGAGGCGATCGCCTGCAGTTCCCAGCCTTCCGCCTGCGTCGGATTGCCGATGCCTATGCGCGAGGCGAGCAGCACGCCGACGAATGCAGCGCAGAGGCCGGACAGGATATAGGCCATGTAGATAGTGCGCGGCACGTTGACGCCCGACAGGCGCGAGGCCTCCGCGTTCGAGCCCACGGAAAACAGGTAGCGACCCCAGCGGCTGTGGTGGAGGAAGATATAGGAAGGCACGCCGACCAGGATCACCATCCAGAACAGGTTGGGCACGCCTAGAAACGAATTGCGCGAGAATTCCTGAAAGGCGTCGTTGTTGATCGAGATCGAGTTGCCGTTGGTCATCAAGAGGCCGATGCCGCGCAGTGAGGTCAAGGTGGCGAGCGTGATGATGAAAGGCGGCAGGCCCATGCGCACGATGCCGAAGCCATGGAAAAGACCGATGCCGACACCGACCAGCAGCGTTGCCAGGATCGCAACCCATACCGGCCAGCCGGCATTGATCATCAAGGCGGGAATGACGGTGCAGAAGCCGACGATGGCGCCGACCGAAAGATCGATGCCGCCGGTGATGATGACGAAAGTCTGCCCCACCGCCAGGATGGCGATCATCGAGCCCTGCCGCAAAAGGTTGGCGATGTTGATGCCGGAGGCAAAGCTGGGTGTCGCCAGCGAAAGCGCGATCCATAGTGCCACCAGGAGCAGCAGCAATGTCAGGCCGAACAGGACGTTGTAATTTCGCTTCGGCTTTGCGGCGGGTAGAGTTTCGATGCTCATTTTCTGCTCCCCGTTTTTTCTTGTCGTGCGTGCTTTTGTTTCAGCCGATGGCTTGCGTCAGCACGTCCTCGTGCGTGGCGGCGCGAAAGCCGTGGCTGGCGACCAGCCTGCCAGCGCGGAACACATGCAGGCGGTCGGACAGTTCATAGACTTCCGGCAGGTAGGACGAGATCAGGATGATGCCGGCGCCGCCCGCCAGAAGCGTGCTGAACAGGCGGTAGATCTCGGCCTTGGTGCCGACATCGACGCCGACCGTCGGCTCATCGAAGATGAACAGTTTCGCGCCATGGTTCAGCCATTTGCCGATGACGATCTTCTGCTGGTTGCCGCCCGACAGGCTGGAGGCCAGCACGTTGCGGGTGGGTGTCTTGATGCGCAGACCGGATATCTGGCGGTCGGCTTGCGCCTTTTCCTGGGTGTGGGAAATCAAAAGGCTCTTGCTGATGCGCTTGTAGATCGGAAGGTTGAGGTTGAGGCTTACCGGCAGGTTGAGGCAGAGGCCCTGGTCGCGACGGCTTTCCGGCGCAAGCGCCATACCTAGCCGAATCGCATCGTGCTCGGAATTGACGGCCACCTCCTTGCCTTGCCACAGGACTGTGCCGGCGGATTTTCGGTTGCGGCCATAGACAGTGGTGACGAATTCGCTGCGACCGGCGCCGATCAGTCCGTAGAGGCCGACGATCTCGCCGGCGCGGACCGCCATCGAGACATCTTCAAAGCCCTTGCCCGACAGGTTCTTCGTTTCGAGGATGGCCGCGCCGGGCTCGAATTGCTCCTTGTGGTAGATCTGCTCGATGGAACGGTTGATCATCATCCTGACCAGTTCGGCATCGCTGGTCTCGGCGATGTTCCTGGTGCCCACCAGCGTGCCGTCGCGCAGCACCGAGACGCGGTCTGCAAGCTCGAAAACCTCTTCCATGCGGTGACTGATATAAACGATGGTGACGCCTTCGCCCTTCAGGCGGCGGATCAGCGTAAACAACTGGTCGGCCTCCTTGCGGGTGAGGTAGGCCGTCGGCTCGTCGAAGATGAGGAATTTGGTGCCGCGCACGGTGGCACGGGCGGCGGCGATCAATTGCTGCTGGCCGATGGTGAGGTCGCCCAGCCCGACATGGGCAGGCAGGTCGAAGCCCAGATCGTCAAGGATTTTCTGGGCGTCGCGAATCATCTTGCGCTTCTGCAGCAGGCCGTAACTTACGCTCTCTTCGCCGAGGAACATGTTTCCGGCGACCGTGAGATGGCGGCACAAGACCATTTCCTGATGCACGGCATTGATGCCCAGTGCCATCGCCTCGTGCGGCGTGGCGAGCGCCACCGGCTCGCCTTCCCACAAAACCTCGCCGGACGTGCGGGAAATGACGCCGGTCAGCAGCTTTATCAGCGTCGATTTGCCGGCGCCGTTTTCACCGACGATGGCATGTATCTCGCCGGCTTTAAAGGCGAGATCGACCGGCTTGAGTGCATGGGTGCCGGGGTATTTTTTCTCCAGCCCGCGCAGTTCCAGGATGGTTCTGCCGGGCTCCAGCACGGGTGCCGGGTGCAGTTCCTGCGCCGTCGAATTCATGGCGATCCTCCCGATTGCCCTGTTTCGTGCCGCGCCCGCCGGCGAAGCAAAGGCTTCCGGGGCCGCGACAGCCCCGGAAAATCCGGCTGATGCGATCAGTCGAGCTTCGGGTTGAGCAGGGCGTCGATCTTCGGATCCTTCATGTTCGCCTTGGTCACCAGATTGGCGCCGGTGTCGACGAATTCCTCGACCTTTTCGCCCTTGGAGGCGGCCAGCGCCGTCTTGATGCCGTCATAGCCCATGCGGTAGGGGTCCTGCACGACGAGGGCCGAGATGACGCCGTCGTTTAGGAACTTGATCAGTTTCTCGTCGCTGTCGAAGCCGACCAGAGCCACCTTGCCGGCGAGGTTATTTTCGGCGATCGCCTGGCCGACGCCTTGCGCCATGATCAGGTTTGAGGCGAAAATGCCCTTCAGGTCCGGATTGGCGGTGATCAGATCGGTGGCGATGTTGAGGCCCGTAGTGGCCTGGCCATCGGCATATTTGTCAGCGATCAGTTCAAGCCCCGGATATTTCGCCTTGAGCTGCTCGGAAAAGCCCTGGCGGCGCTGTTCCAGCGAGCCGGCGCCGGGAAGGGCGGTGATCAGCGCCACCTTGCCTTCGACCTTGCCGCCATTGGCTTCGCCGATCGCCGCGGCCAGACCATCCGCCGCGACGCGGCCGCCCTGCACATTGTCGGTCGTCAGGAACGAGGTGAAGGCCTTGGAATCGGCGCTGGAGTCGATGCCGATGATCTTCACCTTCTTGGCCGCTTCGTCGATCGGCTTGCCGAGCGCCTTGGCTTCCGTCGGCGAGATGACGATGGCCGCCGGGTTGCCGGCGACGGCATTTTCAAGAATGGATATCTGGCCGTTGACGTCGGTTTCGGCCTGCGCGCCGAGTTCCGGCACATTGACGCCGAGATCCTTGCCGGCCTTGCGGGCACCGGCGAGCACGATCTGCCAATAGAAGGACGTGGTGTCCTTGACGATGATCGGAATGGTCACGTCGGCGGCCGAAGCCGGCCCAACCTGCACGACGCCGGCCAGCATCGAGGCAGCACCCAGCGCCACGAAAGTGCGGCGATTGAGAGATTTGTTGATCAATTCCATAGGCTTCCTCCCTAAGGCGCCTGGTGAATTTCACGGAAATCCGGTTTGAACAGGCGCAGCTCAAACTGGACTTTATCTATAAAAAACAGGATACCCAATAATGCATTCGAACGGAGGTGTCGAGAAATTTACCCGTTCGTGCGCACGCCTGCGGCAGTCGTCGCCTCCTGAGTAATGAAACTTAAATTCCAATTACAGTCAATGCAGAACATCCATTCCATCTGCTCCGACATAACCGCAAAGGCTTGCGCGTGTTCCGCGATCGCACGGCGCGCGGTTTAACGGCCGTATGGAACTGGCGGCCGATGCAGGTTCATTCGCGAACCGCTCCCGTCAGCGGGGCCTGCACCGTCGTGTGCCGGCGGTACTTTTCGTAGTCCCCGGGCGGGACCCCGATATCGAGCAGGTCCATGTTGCGCTTTATGCTGGAGGCTTTGGCGGTGCCGATAAGCACGGTCGCAACGGTCGGTTCGTCGAGCGGAAAACGCATGGCGGCGGCGGCCAGCGGATAGCGGCCTTGGGCCGCGATCTCTTCCATTGCCGTCACCTTCGAGAGAATTTCCGGCGGGGCCTTGCCGTAGTCGAAATTGGAGCCGGGCCTGGCGCCCGTCGCCAGAATGCCGGAGTTGAAGACGCCGCCAATGACCAGCGAGGTCTGTGCTTTCCGGCACAGCGGGATAAGTTCCGCTTCGGCGGAACGGTCGAGCAGCGAATAGCGCCCGGCGAGAAGGATGCAGTCGAGCGGCGCACGGCGCATCACTTCCAGACAGATTTCCACTTCGTTGACGCCGAGCCCGTAGGCGGCGATCACGCCGCTCGATTTCAGTTCCTCCAGCGCCTTGAGGCCACCGTCGAGAAGCTGGGCGAGGTGCATCCTGGTCAGTTCGATGCCGTGGGTGTAGACGCCGATATCGTGAACGTAGAGGATGTCGATGCGGTTCAGGCCGAGGCGGGCATAGCTGTCTTCGACCGAACGCATAATGCCATCATAGCTGTAGTCGTAACGTTCCTTGAACGGCAGCGGCTCGACGAAGCCGAGATCGGGCACCTGATCCTCCGGGACCGGTTGCAGCAGGCGTCCGACCTTGGTCGACAGCACATAGTCATTACGCGGCTTGCCTTGCAGAAAATCGCCGAAGCGGCGCTCGGAAAGGACGAAGCCATAATGCGGCGCCGTATCGAAATAGCGCATGCCCGCGTTCCAGGCCGCGTCGAGCGTCGCCATGGCGTCGGGGCGCGTAACAGCATGGTAGAGATTGCCCAGTGAAGCGCCGCCGAAACTGTATTCGGTGACTTCGAGTCCTGTCTTGCCGATACGGCGCCTGTTCATGCGCGTGTCCCTGTTCCTGGT
>JBARYG010000059.1:0-4137 GCA_049647745.1 Mesorhizobium sp. | reverse complement strand
CCAACTACCGTCCGCAGTTCTATTTCCGCACGACGGACGTGACGGGGATCGTGACGCTGCCGGAAGGCACCGAGATGGTGATGCCGGGCGACAACATCACGGTCGACGTGGAACTGATCGTGCCGATCGCCATGGAAGAGAAGCTGCGCTTCGCTATCCGTGAAGGCGGCCGCACCGTCGGCGCCGGCATCGTCGCTAGCATTAAAGAGTAAGCTGGCAGCATCTGTCGGCATGAAACGAAAGGGGCGGCCTTCGGGCTGCCCCTTTTTCGTTGGACTGCTAACCTGCCCGGGCAGGAGAGCGGCATGACGGTATTGCGCTGGCAGGAGTGGGACGGGCCGGGCATCCAGCACATCGTGTTGCGGCCGGCCGATGGCGGGATCGTCGCGGATGGCGTCGTCGTGGGCTCGGATCCCTTCGCGGCGAGCTTCCGTATCTTGATCGACCGGACGTGGACGGCGAGACGTGTCGAGATCGCGATAGCGGGCGGCGGAGCGTTGCTTCTGGAAAGCGACGGCGCAGGGCGCTGGACGAGGAACGGGCGGCCGGCGCCCGAACTGGCCGGCGCCATGGAACCGGATATTTCGGTTACGCCTTTCACCAACACATTTCCTGTCAAGCGACTGCGGCTCGCCAAGGGTGCCAGCGCAAAAATCAGCGCCGCCTATGTCGACATACCGAGCCTCGACGTGTTTTCCGATCCGCAGCGCTACACGTGTCTGGAAGAGGGGCGGCTTTACCTCTACGAATCGCTGGACAGCGATTTCCGCCGCGAGGTCTCGTTCGGGGAAGACGGCTTCGTTGCCGGCTATCCCGGGCTTTTTCGCCGGCTGCCGTAACCGTGCGCCGGAAATCCCTGACAGAATGCGCTCGTCGCGTCTTTACAGACGGCGCGGAAGCTTTTAGGAAGCGCCTGCCATGCGCATGACGCGTGGCGGTTACGGGCATAGCTCAGTTGGTAGAGCGGCGGTCTCCAAAACCGCAGGTCGTAGGTTCGAGCCCTGCTGCCCGTGCCATTTGTCATCGGCGAGAGGCCAGTTGCTGGCGCTTTTTCCGGTGCATTGTTGAAATTGGGCCGGCGGCTTGCCATATTGGGCGGACTGAGGCATATAAGCGCCATAGCCGGGACGGAACGACTGGATGGTTCCGATGCGGTGTTTGGGCATAAAGCGGACACTTGCCACTTGCGTGGATCAAGAATCGGTTTTATGTAGACTATAACGGACACGCGACGCGTGGAGCTGGGAAGCTGGCTTTACGCGTCCGATTTGCATGGCGAAAGGGTGGCGCGCGGTTGAGCGCCGGACTGACGCCAGAGTCTCGGGCGAGGGTGCGGAACGCTTTCCGTGTCGCTCGTGCGGCAAGTCAGAACGGCACGTCCCGGCCAGCGGGATCATCCAGGAGATCCGGTCAACGGATCTTGAAGACAGAGCGGCATATGGCTTCGAAAACCAACAATCCTTTCGTCTTTCTGCAGCAGGTTCGCGCGGAGACAGCCAAGGTAACCTGGCCGTCCCGGCGGGAAACCATGATCTCGACCATCATGGTTTTGGCCTTCGCTGTTCTGGCCATGCTCTTTTTCTTTGGTGCCGACATGATCATGGGTTTCGCTGTCGGGACGATTCTGGGCCTTGGGCAATAAGTCCGGCGATTACGGAGACATCTTGAAATGACCGCGCGCTGGTACATCGTCCACGCCTATTCGAACTTTGAAAAAAAGGTCGCCGAGGACATTCTGAAGAAGGCCGAGCAGAAGGGCCTGGGCGCGCTGATCGAGCAGGTCGTGGTGCCGACCGAGAAGGTGGTCGAGGTTCGCCGCGGCAAGAAGGTCGACGCCGAGCGCAAATTCTTCCCCGGCTATGTGCTGATGAAGGCGCAGCTCAACGATTCGATCATCAGCCTGGTCAAGAACACGCCGCGCGTCACGGGTTTCCTTGGCGAGGACAAGCACACGTCCAAGCCGATGCACATCACCGACAGCGAGGCCGAGCGCATCCTGCATCAGGTCCAGGAAGGCGTCGAGCGGCCGAAGCCCTCGGTGACTTTCGAGATCGGCGAAGCGATCCGCGTTTCGGACGGTCCGTTCGCGTCCTTCAACGGTTTCGTCCAGGAAGTGGACGAGGAGCGGGCGCGGCTCAAGGTGGAAGTTTCGATCTTCGGGCGCGCCGTGCCTGTCGATCTGGAATTCGGTCAGGTCGAAAAGGGCTGATCGAATGCCTCGCCTTCGGGCGGGGGTCGGGCGGCGCGACAGATGCGTGGCCTGAACAGCGAAAGCCGAATGGGCGAATGCTCCCGGCAATTCGATGTTCGAACGGACGGGTGGGAGGCGAATATGGCTTTAGCCGGCCATGCGGACCGTACCACCATGCTGCAACCGCCGTGTTTCCCGATCGAAGGGCCGGCATGAAAGAAAGCAGGAAGAGAGATGGCTAAGAAAATTGCAGGCCAGCTCAAGCTCCAGGTTCCCGCGGGATCGGCGACGCCGTCGCCCCCGATCGGCCCGGCGCTTGGTCAGCGCGGCATCAACATTATGGAGTTCTGCAAGGCGTTCAACGCGCAGAGCCAGGAGATGGAGAAGGGTTCGCCCATCCCCGTCCTCATCACCTACTATCAGGACAAGTCGTTCACCTTCGTCATGAAGACGCCTCCGGTGACCTACTTCCTGAAGAAGGCGGCCAATTTGAAGTCGGGCTCGAAGGAGCCGGGCAAGACCAAGGCCGGTTCGATCGGCCGCGACAAGCTGCGCGAGATCGCCGAAGCGAAGATGAAGGACCTCAACGCCAACGACGTCGAGGCGGCCATGCGCATGGTCGAAGGTTCCGCCCGCTCGATGGGCCTGGAAGTGGTGGGCTGAAGATCATGGCAAAGATTGCAAAGCGCGTATCCAAGTCCCGCGAGGGCATCGACCCGAACAAGGCCTATGCTCTCGATGAGGCGTTGAAGCTGCTCAAGGACCGCTCGACGGTGAAGTTCGACGAGACGGTCGAAGTGGCGATGAATCTCGGCGTCGACCCGCGCCATGCCGACCAGATGGTCCGCGGCGTGGTCAACCTGCCGAACGGCACTGGCCGCACCGTTCGCGTCGCGGTTTTCGCGCGCGGCGAAAAGGCTGATGAAGCCAAGGCCGCCGGCGCCGACATCGTCGGTGCCGAAGACCTGGTCGAGATCGTCCAGAAGGGCACGATCGACTTCGACCGTTGCATCGCCACGCCGGACATGATGCCGCTGGTCGGCCGTCTCGGCAAGGTGCTCGGCCCGCGCGGCATGATGCCGAACCCGAAGGTCGGCACGGTGACCGTCGATGTCGCCGCCGCCGTCAAGGCCTCCAAGGGCGGCGCTGTCGAGTTCCGCGTCGAGAAGGCCGGCATCATCCACGCCGGCGTTGGCAAGGTTTCCTTCGACGTCAAGGCGCTGGAAGAAAACGTCCGCGCCTTCGCCGACGCGGTGACCAAGGCCAAGCCGGCCGGCGCCAAGGGCAACTACGTCAAGAAGGTCTCGGTCTCCTCGACGATGGGTCCCGGCCTCAAGCTCGACGTCGCCACGCTGGCGGTGTCCTGAGCCGATTTATCCGGGTCGGCGCGTAACGCGCTGATCCGCTGAAGAATTCCGGACCCCTCTGTTTTGGGGTTTGGAACGCCGGAGGCCGCAAGGCTTTCGGCATCCTGTCCGAGATTGCGGGCGGTCCGAACCATCTGGACCTTAATTCATGCGGGCCTGCATGAGACGGGTGAAGACCGGACAGCGGAGTTTCGGCTCCAATGGAAGGTTCGAACCGTGACTGCCTTTTGTCTGCGCACTGTTTCCTTGGGAGCGGTGTGGCGAAAGGGGACAGGATCCTCGAGCGTCGTTCGGGCGATTCGGAATTTCCGAAGTGCCCGCGCGGCAAAAGGCAACCGACGCCTGTTCTCATGTCGAGGGCAGGGGTCAACTGGAGATAGGCAGTGGACAGAGCGGAAAAACGCGAACTCGTCACGAGCCTGAACGACGCCTTCAAGGGCGCCGGTTCAGTAGTCGTGGCCCACTACGCCGGTATCACCGTCGCGCAAATGAACGATCTTCGCACGAAGATGCGTCAGGCCGGCGGCACCGTCAAAGTCGCGAAGAACCGCCTCGCCAAGATCGCTCTTCAGGGCACGG
>JBARYG010000058.1:0-14574 GCA_049647745.1 Mesorhizobium sp. | reverse complement strand
TCAGGACCTGTTAATCTGGTCGAAATGGTGTGAGGCCATCTGTGCGGATACGAGAAGCGAAGGCGTGGAAAACCTTTCGGTTTTCAAGCCTTCGCGACGAAGTTGCCGGACAGATGGACCACATCCTTCGGACACCGGAACGGCTGCGACCTGCCGCGTCGAAGCGCTCGGTCGATGGGAAGACATCGACCATCGCGTTTCTCCTCGCAGTTCTTTGCCGTTTCGGCGCCATTTCGATCATATTAACAGGTCCTGATCCTAGATCGCCGTGCATCCTAACGGATGCAAAGTGGCGATCTATCTCTTTGTTTGAACATCGGATTATTCCGAAAACCGGATTCCACTTTTCGGTCCGATGCTCTAGCCGAAAGCTCGGTCGTGCGAAAGAGACGTTTACCGCCTGCGGATTGCGCCAGCGCCGTCTCACGCTTCCGGGTGCGTCTCGATAAGGTCGGTCTCACCGCCGAAACCGTGCATGTAGTTCGCCCATTGCAGGCCGATGACGGCGCCCTTGATTGGTTGCAGTAGCGCCAGCGCGAGGATGATCGTCAGCGGAATCCATACGACGAGGTGCAGCCACATCGGCCAGAAGGTGGTCATCTCGACGGCCATGAAGCCGGCGACGACGATGTGGCCGACGATGGCGATCACCAGATAGGCGGGCAGGTCGTCGGCGCGGTGATGGAACATTTCCTCGCCGCAGACGGCGCATTTGTCGACCGGCTTGACGAAGGCGCGAAACAGCTTGCCTTCGCCGCAATGCGGGCAGCGACCGAAAAAGCCGAATTTTATCGCCTGCCACACCGGGCGCGGAACGCGGCCCGACTGGTATTGGCCGCCGAAGACCTGGTCTTCCATCGCGGGTGCACTCATTTCATCGTCTCCTGCCGCGCGGGCCGTGTCGCGATTGCGACGCGCGTGCGCGCTGCCTCTGGCCCTTGGCCTTGTGGAACGAACGCTTCGAGCCGGGCAAGGGCTTCGGCTCCGTCAGCATCTCGAAGCGCATCGCACCCGCCATCGGCGCCACCTCGACCAGCCGGACCTCGACGCGGTCGGCAAGCTGATAGCCTTTTCCTGTCCGTTCCCCGAAAAGCGACCGGGCTGCTTCGTCGTATATATAGTAATCGCCGTCGAGCGATGACACCGGAATAAAGCCATCCGCGCCGTACTGCGGCAATTGGACAAATAGTCCTGATTTGGTGACGCCCGAAATGCGCGCATCGAAGCGGTCGTCGATCCGTTCGGCCAGATAGGCCGCGATCAGCCGGTCGACAGTGTCGCGCTCGGCCTTCATGGCGCGCCGCTCCGCTGCCGAGATCAGCGCGCCGACATCCTCCAGCCGTGCCTCCTCGGCCGGTGTCAGGCCATCAGGGCCGAGGCCCAGCGCGGCGATCAGGCCGCGATGCACGATCAGGTCGGCATAGCGGCGGATAGGCGAGGTGAAATGCGCGTAGCGCTTGAGATTCAAACCGAAGTGGCCGATATTGGCCGGCGAATATTCCGCCTGGCTCTGCGAACGCAGCACCACCTCGTTGACCAGCCCTTCATTGTCCTGGCCGCGCACGCGATCCAGAATGCCGTTGAACTGGCTGGGCCTCATCTGCGCGCCACGCGCCAGCGACAGGCCAAGCGTTTGCAGGAACTCGCGCAGCGATTCCTGCTTGGCCAGCGACGGCGCGTCATGGACGCGGTAGACCAGCGGCTGCTTCTTCGCCTCCAGCGTCTCGGCCGCAGCGACATTGGCCTGGATCATGAATTCTTCGATGAGCTTGTGCGCGTCCAGCCGTTCCGGCACGATGACGCGGTCGACCGTGCCATCCTCTTTCAGCACGATCTTGCGTTCCGGCAGGTCCAGTTCCAGCGGCTGGCGTCCGTCGCGGCCGCGCTTCAGCACCGCGTAGGCGCCCCATAGCGGCTTCAGCACCGTGTCGAGGATCGGCCCGGTCTTGTCGTCCGGCATTCCGTCGATGGCCGCCTGCGCCTGGGGATAGGCGAGCTTGGCGGCGGATTTCATCATGACCCGGTGAAACGAGTGGCGGATTTTTCGCCCTTCGGCCGAGAACGTCATGCGCACGGCAAGCGCCGGGCGGTCCTCGCCTTCGCGCAGCGAACAGAGGTCGTTGGAGATGCGTTCCGGCAGCATCGGCACGACGCGATCCGGGAAGTAGACCGAGTTGCCGCGCTTCAGCGCCTCGCGGTCAAGCGCCGAGCCGTAACGCACATAGGCCGCGACATCGGCGATGGCCACCGTAACGATGAAGCCGCCGGGGTTTTTCTCGTCGGTATCCGGTTCGGCGAACACGGCGTCGTCATGGTCCTTGGCATCCGCCGGGTCGATGGTGATGAGCGGTACGGCGCGAAAATCCTCGCGTCCCGCCATCGTCGCCGGCTTGGCGGCTTCAGCCTCGGCGATGACTTCGGCCGGAAAAATATGCGGGATGTCGTGCGCATGGATGGCGATCATCGAGACCGCCTTCTCGCTGGTCAGCGAGCCCAGCACCGTCAGCACCTTCGCACGCGGCAGGCCGTAGCGCGCGGCGCGCGCCGGCGCGACTTCGACCAGGTCGCCGTTTTTCGCGCCGTTGGCAAATTCCTTGTCGACGATCAGTTCTGGTTGGCGGCGCTCGACCGGCTCGATGCGAAACGTGCCGTCTGAAAGCACACGGAATACGCCGAGCACGGCATCGTTGCGCTTTTCGAAAACCTTGATCACGCGGCCCGTATAGGCAGGGCCTGCCGGATCGTCGTTGGCAAAGGTCTTGGCCAGCACGCGGTCGCCGATGCCGGGGGCGCCCCCGTTGCCGTTCCGCGAAATGCGGATGGAAACCACCGGCGGCTCGCCGTCACCGGGATTTTCGGTCGGATGCGCCAGAAGCACGCCGTCACCGTCGCGGCCGAAAATGTCGAGCACGGCGACATGGGGCAGGGCGCCGGCCCGCGCCAGCCGCTTGCGCTCCTTCGTCAGCAGGCCCTCGTCTTGCAGATCGCGCAAAAGGTCCTTCAGCCAAATGCGGTCTTCGTTCTTCAGCGCGAACGCCTTGGCGATGTCGCGTTTACCGGAACGATCCGGGTTCTCGGCGATGAAACGCAGGATTTCGTCGCGCGACGGGCGGTACTGGTCCTTGCTGCCGCGCCTTGTGTCGGCGGTTCGCGGATCGCCGTGGCCTCGTCCGGTGATCCTGCGCGCCACTCGATTCAGGCCTTCTTTGCCGCTGGTTTCTTGGCGGCAGGCTTTTTTGCAGCCGCAGTTTTCTTGGGTGCCGCCGCCTTTTTCGGCGCGGCTACCTTGCGGGCCGGCTTTTTCCCACCGCCCCCCTTGGCTTCCTTTTCCGCGATCAGCGCCAGCGCGTCCTCGATCGTCACCGATTGCGGGTCCTTGCCCTTGGGCAGCGTCGCGTTGATCTTGCCGAAATTTACGTATGGCCCGTATTTGCCGTCACGCACCACGATCTTGCCGCCGCCATCCGGATGGTCGCCAAGTTCCTTGAGCGCCGCAGCGGCCGCACCGCGGCCCTTGCCACGCGAGGCCTGCTTTTCCGCCAGCACCGTGACCGCCCGGTTGAGGCCGATTGAAAACACGTCCTCAATCGATTCCACATTGGCGTAGGTGCCGTCATGCAGCACGAACGGGCCGTAGCGCCCAAGCCCGGCCGAAATCATCTTGCCGGTTTCAGGGTGCTGGCCGACGTCGCGCGGCAGCGAAAGCAGCGCCAGCGCCTTCTCATGGTCGATCGAGTCGGGTGTCCAGCCTTTCGGCAGGCTGGAGCGCTTGGCTTCCTTGCCTTCGCCGCGCTGGACATAGGGTCCGAATCGGCCGGAACGCAGCGTAATCTCTTCCGCCGTGTAGGGGTCCTTGCCTAGCATCTTGGTGCCGTCATCGCCGGCGCCATTGTCGCCATTGCCGTTGGCATCGCCGCCCAGCTGGCGGGTATAGCTGCACTCGGGATAGTTCGAGCAGCCGACGAAGGCGCCGAACTTGCCGAGCTTCAGCGACAGATTGCCGGTGCCGCATTTCGGGCAGATGCGCGGATTGGAGCCGTCCTCGCGTTCGGGAAATACCAACGGCGCCAGCGCTTCGTTCAGCGCATCGAGAACGTCGGTGACGCGCAGTTCCTTGGTGTTGTCGACGGCGGCGGAAAAATCCTTCCAGAAATCGCGCAGCACGTCCTTCCAGGCCAGCTTGCCGTCGGAAATCTCGTCCAGCTTTTCCTCAAGATCGGCGGTGAAGTCGTATTCGACATATTTCTCGAAGAAGTTTTCGAGAAAGGCGGTCACCAGGCGCCCCTTGGCGTCCGGCACCAGCCGGCGCTTGTCGATAACGATATACTGGCGATCCTCCAGCGTCTTCAGCGTCGAGGCATAGGTCGAGGGGCGACCGATGCCCAATTCTTCCAGCTTCTTGATCAGCGAGGCTTCGGAATAGCGCGGCGGCGGCTCGGTCGTGTGTTGGGTGGCGTTGATCTGCTCGCGGCTAAGGGTCTCGTTAGCGCGGATTTCGGGCAGGCGGCGGTTTTCCTCGTCCTCCGAATCCTCGTCCTTCTGGTCGGTATAGGCGGCGATGAAGCCGTCGAAGCGGATGACCGAGCCGACCGCGCGAAGAGCAGCGGTACGCGTCCCGTTCACCGCCTCGATCTCGACCGTGGTGCGCTCGATCTCGGCAGGATTCATCTGGCTGGCGATGGCGCGTTTCCAGACCAGTTCGTAAAGCCGGAATTGGTCGGCATCGAGATACTGCCGTACCGAAGCGGGCGTGCGGAAGAAATCGGTCGGGCGGATCGCTTCGTGCGCTTCCTGCGCGTTCTTGGCCTTGGCGCTATAGTAGCGGGGCTTTTCCGGCAGGTATTTGTCGCCGAATTCCTTGCCTATTGCGGCGCGGGCGGCCGAAATCGCCTCCGGCGCCATCTGCACGCCGTCGGTACGCATATAGGTGATGAGGCCGGCCGTTTCGCCGCCGATATCCATGCCTTCATAAAGGCGCTGCGCTACCTGCATGGTGCGGTTGGCCGAGAAACCAAGCCGCGAGGAGGCCGCCTGCTGCAAGGTCGAGGTGGTGAAGGGAGGGCCGGGATTGCGCCTGGTAGGCTTGGCTTCCACCGACAGTGCGCGGAAGGATGCGCCCTCCAGCATCGCCTTGATGCCGTCGGCCTGCTCCTTGTTCTTGATATCAAGCTTTTGCAGCTTCTTGCCTTCATAGGCCGTCAGCCGCGTTTCGAAAGTCTCCTTGCGCGGCGTGCCTAGGATGGCTGCGATCTGCCAGTATTCCTCGCGGATGAAGCGCTCGATTTCCGATTCGCGTTCGCACACCAGCCTCAGTGCAACCGACTGCACACGGCCGGCCGAGCGCGCGCCGGGCAGTTTGCGCCACAGCACCGGCGACAAAGTGAAACCGACCAGGTAGTCGAGAGCGCGTCGCGCCAGATAGGCATCGACCAGCGGCGCGTCGATCTGGCGCGGGTTGGCCATGGCATCCAGCACCGACTGCTTGGTGATGGCGTTGAAGACGACACGGCTGACCGGCTTGTCTTTGAGCGCGCGCTTTGCGCGCAGCACTTCCAGCACATGCCAGGAAATAGCCTCGCCCTCGCGGTCCGGGTCGGTGGCGAGGATCAGGCCGTCGGCGTCCTTGACCGCCTTGGCGATGTCGGTGAGGCGCTTGGCCGACGGGCCGTCGACCGACCAGGACATGGCGAAATCTTCGTCGGGCTTGACCGAGCCGTCCTTGGCCGGCAGGTCGCGAACATGGCCGAAGGAGGCCAGAACCTTGTAGTTCTTGCCCAGATATTTGTTGATTGTCTTCGCTTTGGCCGGCGATTCGACGACGACGACGTCCATGGCTGCCTGTATCTTTTTAGGGTTGCGGCAGAAGAATTCCGCTGCGCGCGACGAAATAGCGTTGGAACGGTCGATCAAATGGCCGCGCTTTCCCGTTCGGTCAAGGGGCGAGCGCCAAATTGCGGTCTGTCTGGCGATATGCCCGTGGAGGTTGTGGGAAAAAATTCTTGCAACTTTAGATAAATTGGATACAGTTGAAAGGAGCGCAAGGCTGCTCGGCCACTCGTTGGGCAGGTCTTCGGAAATTCGGTGAGGCGAAGGCACCGCCTCGCGAAACGGCAAGGATTTTGATCCATGCGGCAAACCTACACAAGAAGGCGAACGGAAACGCTCGATTACCTCCAGTCGATGCTGGGCCAGTTGCGCACCATGGCCGAAGCGGAACGCTGCGACATGCTGACCTACCTGATCGAAATGGCCTATGTGGAGGCAAGCGACATCATCCGTGGCGAACGGCCTGCCCGTGTCCAGCAGGATGGGCGTAAGAACGTCGCGTGATAGATTGCCTGCCGTGGGCGGTACGGCAGGCAATCGGCGTTGTGGTCAATCGGCCTTGGCGGTGTGCCAGACGCCACCGACGCCGTCGCCGTTCACGTCGCCGGCCTTCTTGTCCTTGACGAAGGTGTAGACCGGCTTGCCGTCATAGGCCCACATCCGAGTGCCATCCTTGCGCTTGACGACGGTCCAACTGCCTTCGCCCTTGGCGCTGGCGCTGGCCTTCAGCGGCGGCCAGTTGGTGGCGCATTTGCCGGTACAGGTCGATTTGCCCTTCGTGTCCTTGTCATAGGTGTAAAGGGTCATGCCGTGCGCGTCGGTGTAGATTTTGGCGCCGCCGACATCCGCTTCTTTCCATGCTTCCGCGGCGAAGCTCGCGGCGGTGCTGAGCAAAAGCACCGCCAGTCCCAGTGTGATCGTCTTCATGGCTATCTCCCAGATGCGCTGTCGGGAAATGCGCGCGAAAATCACGGCCTCCCGGCGCCAGCGTTCAACTAGGCGGGTTCCCGTGCAGGGCTATCCCTACCCACAAAATCGTGATTGGAGGACACTGGCGGCCAAGGCTAAGCCGGCGCCGTTCGGAGAAGAGGGCCTTCGGGCGGGCCGGTCACCCGGTTCGGTCGGCCATATTGGAGACAGGCATGGCATTGGACATCGGTTATGTCAGCGCGATTGGAGCAGGCGCGATCTCGTTCCTGTCGCCCTGCGTGCTGCCGCTGGTGCCGCCCTATCTGTGCTATATGGCCGGTGTCTCCGTCGATGATTTTCGCGGCGACCATGGCCTTGCCGCGCGCCCCGGCACGCGCACCGCGCTGCTTTCGTCCTCCCTTGCCTTCGTGCTCGGGTTCTCCAGCGTGTTCGTGGCGCTGGGTGCGGGAGCGTCCACCATCGGCCATTTCCTGCGTGTCTGGCAGGAGCCGCTGGCGATGGCCGCCGGCGTGCTCATCATCCTGATGGGGCTGAATTTTCTGGGCGTCCTGAAGATTCCGCTTCTGTCGCGGGAAGCGCGGTTTCAAAGCCAGGGCAAGCCGGCCAGCGCCGTCGCCGCCTATGTCATGGGGCTGGCCTTCGCTTTCGGCTGGACCCCCTGCATCGGCCCGGTGCTGGGGCCGATCCTGACGCTGGCCGGCGGGCGCGACACGGTGGGCGAGGGGGCGCTGCTGCTTGCCGCCTATTCGCTCGGCCTCGGCATTCCGTTCCTGATCGCCGCGCTTTTTTCAGGCGCCTTCATGCGCTTTCTCGGAAAATTCCGTGTCCATCTCGGTCGTGTCGAAAAAGCCATCGGCGCGCTGCTGGTCATTGCCGGTGTCCTGTTCCTTACCGGCGGCGTGCAAACCGCCTCCTACTGGCTGCTGGAAAATTTTCCGGTGCTGGGCAGGTTGGGATAGCGGCAGGGAGCCTCGGCCGACGCCGTTCCTGGCCGGTACTCATCTGAATTTAACCGCATTGGTGCGACAAGGCGGCAGTGCTACATAGCGCTGTTTCCGTAATTCGAATCCCCGGTCGCTGCCCATGCCTTCACGCTCCTGCCTGTCCATCATCCTTGCCGCCGGTGAGGGTACGCGCATGAAAAGCGCGTTGCCCAAGGTGCTGCACGAGGTTGCCGGCCTGCCGCTGGTCGCCCATGTTGCAAAAGCGGCGCAGGCATCAGGTGCCGGCGAACTGGCGCTGGTCATCGGCCACGGCGCCGAGGCGATGCGTAAGGCAGCCGAAAAATTCGCGGCGGATGCGAAAATCTTCCTCCAGGAAAAGCGTCTCGGCACGGCGCACGCCGTGCTCGCGGCGCGCGATGCGATTTTGCAAGGCCATGACGACATTCTCGTCATGTTCGGCGATACGCCGCTGATCGATGTCGATGCCCTTACCGTTGCGCGGCTGAAACTCGCCGAAGGGGCCGCCGTCGTCGTCATCGGCTTCCGTACCGACAATCCGACTGGCTATGGCAGGCTTGTCGAAAAGGGCGGAAAGCTCATCGCCATCCGCGAGGAGAAGGACTGTTCCGAAGAGGAGCGGAAAATAAAATTCTGTAATGGCGGCCTCATGGCGATTGCCGGCAGGCACGCGCTGGAATTGCTCGACGCGGTCGGCAATGCCAACGCCAAGGGCGAATACTATCTCACCGATATCGTCGAGATTGCGGGCCGCCGTGGGCTCGACGTCGTCGCCACCGAGGCCAGTTTCGAAAACGCGCTCGGCGTCAACACCCGTGCAGAACTGGCGGAAGCCGAAAGCATCTGGCAAAAGCGCCGCCGCCGCGAAGCGATGCTTTCGGGCGTCACACTGATCGCGCCGGAAACCGTCTTCTTCTCTCACGATACCGAAATCGGCCGGGACACCGTCGTCGAGCCGAACGTCTGGTTCGGCCCCGGCGTGACGGTAGCGGCAGGCGCGAAGATCCATGCCTTCAGCCACATCGAAGGCGCGACGGTCGGACCGAACGCCGATGTCGGGCCATTCGCGCGGCTGCGTCCGGGCGCTGATCTCAAGGCGAAAGCCAAGGTCGGCAATTTCTGCGAGGTGAAGAAGGCGACGATCGAGGAAGGCGCCAAGGTCAACCATCTGACCTATATCGGCGATGCGCGGATCGGCGCGGGCGCCAATATCGGCGCGGGCACCATCACCTGCAATTACGATGGCTATTCGAAGTTCTTCACCGACATCGGCGCCAATGCCTTCATCGGCTCCAATTCGGCGCTGGTGGCGCCCGTTTCGATCGGTGACGGCGCCTATGTCGCGTCGGGGAGCGTCATCACCGAAAGTGTTCCGGAAGACGCCCTGGCCTTCGGCCGTGCCCGCCAGAAGACTTTGCCGGGCAAAGCCAAAGAACTTCGCGAAAGACGAGCCTCCGCGGCCAAGAAATGAGCGCCCTTGGGAAATTGGATTTCACCCATGGCCTGCTATAGGGGCGGTTTGAAAATTTCGTTTTGCTGATATGTAGCGAAACGCAATGTGACTTCCGCGACGGGCCGGCCTTCTCTACAGAGCGCTGGACTGTCGTGAACTAATCGGGGCAAGCAAGCATGTGTGGTATTGTCGCAATTGTCGGGCGCTCGCCGGTCGCACCGCTTATCGTCGATGCGCTGAAGCGGCTGGAATATCGCGGCTATGATTCCGCCGGCGTTGCCACGCTGGACGGCGGCGAGCTGGGCCGCCGCCGCGCCGAGGGCAAGCTGGTCAATCTGGAGCGCCGGCTTCAGGCCGAGCCGCTCGGCGGCACCATCGGCATAGGCCATACGCGCTGGGCAACGCATGGTGTGCCCAACGAGACCAACGCGCACCCGCATTTTTCCAGCGGTGTCGCCGTCGTTCACAACGGCATCATCGAGAATTTCGCCGATCTGCGCGGCGAACTGATCGCTGACGGCTATGCCTTTTCCTCGCAGACCGACACCGAGGTCGTCGCTCATATGGTTTCGCGCGAACTGGCGCGCGGTGCGAGGCCCGTCGAAGCCGCCCATAACACGATCAAGAGGCTGGAAGGCGCGTTCGCGTTGGCCATCATGTTCGAAGGCGACGAGAACCTGATCGTCGGCGCCCGCAACGGCCCGCCGCTGGCCGTCGGCCACGGCAAGGGCGAGATGTTCCTGGGTTCCGACGCCATCGCGCTGGCGCCGTTCACCAATTCCATCACCTATCTGGAAGACGGCGACTGGGCGGTAGTGCGTCGCGACGACATCGCCATCTTCGACATCGACGGCAACAAGGTCGAGCGCAAGCGCCAGCAGTCGCTCGGCAGCAGCTACATGGTCGACAAGGGCAATCATCGCCATTTCATGGAGAAGGAAATCCATGAACAGCCGGAAGTGATTTCGCATACGCTGGCGCATTATCTGGATTTCGCTAGCGGCACGTCCAAGCCGCTCGACCTGCCGTTCGACTTCGCGAAAATCGGTCGGTTGGCGATTTCTGCCTGCGGCACCGCCTATCTCAGCGGCCTTATCGGCAAATACTGGTTCGAGCGGATTGCCAGGCTTCCCGTCGACATCGATATCGCCTCGGAATTCCGCTACCGCGAAATGCCGCTGTCGGCCGGCGACGCGGCCTTGTTCATTTCACAGTCGGGCGAGACGGCCGATACGCTGGCGTCGCTGCGCTATTGCCGCAAGGCCGGTATGACCATCGGCGCGGTCGTCAACGTGCGTGAATCGACCATTGCGCGCGAGAGCGACGTGACGTTGCCGACGCTTGCCGGAACGGAAGTCGGCGTTGCCTCGACCAAGGCTTTCACCTGCCAGCTTTCGGTGCTGGCGGCCCTTGCGGTCCGTGCCGGCGTGGCGCGCGGCACCATCTCGGCCGAAGACGAAAAAGTACTGGTGCGGCATCTCTCGGAAGCCCCGCGCTTCGCCACCCAGGCGCTGAAGCTCGACACCCAGATCGAGAAGCTGGCGCGCGAACTCGCCCACTACAAGGACGTGCTTTATCTCGGCCGTGACACCAATTTCCCGCTCGCCATGGAAGGCGCGCTGAAGCTCAAGGAGATTTCCTACATTCATGCCGAGGGCTATGCCGCCGGCGAGCTGAAGCATGGGCCGATCGCCCTGATCGACGAGAAGATGCCGGTGATCGTCATCGCCCCGTATGACCGAATCTTCGAAAAGACGGTGTCGAACATGCAGGAAGTCGCGGCGCGCGGCGGCAAGATCATCCTGATCACCGACCGGCAGGGCGCGGCGAAAGCGACCGTGAAGACGCTGGAGACGATCGTGCTGCCGGACGTGCCGGAAATCATTTCGCCGATCATCTACGCCCTGCCGATCCAGATGCTGGCCTATTACACCGCCGTCTTCATGGGCACCGACGTCGACCAGCCGCGCAACCTAGCGAAATCGGTGACGGTGGAGTAGGGCACCGCACTTTCACGGTTCCAATGCGCCCATCGCTCGCTTAATGTTTCACCGCGAAACGAAGCGGTGAACGATGGCTGAACTTCCCAAGACTTCCGGCATGATGCGGCTGAGGAATTATTTCCTCACGGGCTTCATCGTCTGCGCGCCGCTGGCTATCACCGCCTATATCGCCTGGTCCTTCATCGGCTGGGTCGATTCCTGGGTGAAGCCCTATATCCCTGCGCGCTACAGCCCCGAAACCTATCTGCCGTTCCGCATTCCGGGTTTTGGTCTGATCGTCGCGCTCGTGCTCATCACGTTGATCGGCTTCCTGACGGCCAATATCGTCGGCCGCGCCGTCGTCAATTTCGGAGAGCGCCTGCTTGGCCGCATGCCGCTGGTGCGCGGCATCTACCGTTCGTTGAAGCAGATTTTCGAGACGGTGCTGTCAAACAAGGGCGACATGTTCAGCCAGGTCGGGCTGGTCGAATACCCGCGCAAGGGCGTGTGGTCGCTGGTTTTCATCGGCGGCGAAAAGGACACCGAGATCAACCAGAAACTGCATGTGGAGGGCGATCCGCTGATGGGCGTGTTCATGCCGTGCACGCCGAACCCGACCACCGGCTTTCTGATGTATGTGCGTAAGTCCGAGGTGGTCATGCTCGACATGACCATCGAGGAGGGCGCGCGGCTCATTGTCTCTGCCGGGCTGGTGGCGCCGCCTGTAAAGAAAAAGCCGGGCGTGAACGGCGAAATGGTCCAGATCGCCAACCCGACGCTCGATGCCGTTCAGCCGGCGCGCAACAGGCGCACGGCCTCGTCGCGGCCGAACAAATAGAGCAACAGCCGGATTGCTTCGCCGCGCTCCGATTGCAATTCGGGATCGCGTGAAAGAATCAGCCGGGCGTCGTCGCGCGCGGCTTCAAGCAAGTCCGCATGCACCTCGATGCGCGCCACCTGGAAACCCGGCGTGCCCGACTGGCGGGTGCCCAGCAACTCGCCCTCGCCGCGCAACTTCAGATCCTCTTCGGCGATGAGGAAACCGTCCTCCGTCTCGCGCATCACCGAAAGCCGCCGCTTGGCGGTTTCGCCGAGCGGGTCCTTGTAGAGTAGCACGCAGGATGACGGTTTTGAGCCGCGTCCGACGCGGCCACGCAACTGGTGCAACTGGGCAAGGCCGAACCGCTCGGCGTGCTCGATCACCATGATCGTCGCATCAGGCACGTCGACGCCGACCTCGATGACCGTGGTGGCGATCAGGATGCGCGTTTCGCCATCCTTGAAGGCGCGCATCGCCTCGTCCTTTTCGGCACCCTTCATGCGGCCGTGAACGAGGCCGATACGGTTGCCGAAGAGCGGTTTCAGCGACTCGAAGCGATCCTGTGCCGACATCAACTTTATTTCTTCGGATTCCTCGACCAGCGGACAGATCCAGTAGATTTTCTGGCCGCCATCGACCGCCTCGCGCATGCGCCCGACCAGTTCGTCCAGCCGTTCCAGCGGCAGCGTCACCGTGCGGATCGGCTGGCGGCCGGCCGGCTTTTCGGTGAGTTTCGACACGTCCATGTCGCCGAAGGCGGTCAGCACCAGCGTGCGTGGAATCGGCGTTGCCGTCATCACCAGCATGTCGGGGGCATCGCCCTTCGCGTTGATGGCAAGGCGCTGGTGAACGCCGAAACGATGCTGCTCGTCGATGACGGCAAAGACGAGATTCCTGAACGCCACCGCCTCCTGGAACAACGCATGCGTGCCGACCGCGATATCGATGGAGCCATTCGCGAGCCCTGCCAGCGTCTCTGCCCGATCACGCCCCTTTTCCCGTCCTGTGAGGATGGCGACGCTGAGCCCGACCTTCTCGGCCAGCGGCGCGATGGTTGAAAGATGCTGGCGCGCCAGAATTTCGGTCGGCGCCATCAGCACCGCCTGGCCGCCGGCCTCGACCGCACGCGCCATGGCCAGCAGCGCCACCACCGTCTTGCCGGAGCCGACATCGCCTTGCAGCAGGCGCAGCATGCGGTCCGGTTCGCCAAGGTCGGTGTTGATTTCGGCCAGCGCCATTTCCTGCGACATCGTCAGTGAATAGGGCAGGGCCTTGCGCAGCGGTTCGACGATGCTGCCGTCTCCCGTCAGCGGCCGGCCCGAGAGCTTGCGCACTCTTGCGCGCACCAGCGCCAGCGAAACCTGCCCAGCCAGCAATTCGTCATAGGCGAGCCTTCGCCACGCAGCCCCTTCGACGGCCACGTCGAGCGGATCGGCCGGGTTGTGCAGCCGCGCCAGCGCGTCGCCGAACGCCGGAAAGGTATGGCGGCGCAGGAAGGCGGCGTCCTGCCATTCGGGCAGTTCCGGCAGCCGGCCAAGCGCCTGGCCGATCGCGCGCCGCAGCACCTTGCCGGACAGGCCGGCGGTCAGCGGGTAGACCGGCTCGACCAGCGGCAGGTTTTCAGCCTCGCTGGCAAGCGTGATATGGTCGGGATGCACCATCGACGGGCGGCCGTTGAACCATTCCATGCGCCCGGAAACGATGACTTCTTCGCCTTCCGGCATCTGCTTTTCGAGATAGGTGGCATGCGCGTGGAAGAAGGTCAGGGTAATCTCGCCGGTGTCGTCGTGGGCGAACACCCGGTATGGCACCGAGCGGTTGCCGCGCGGCGGCGGTTGGTGACGGTCGATCCATACGTCGAGCGTGACGATGGCGCCCTGCGCCGCATGGGCGATGCCGGGCCGGTTGCGCCGGTCGATGACGGTGTTGGGCAGCACGAATAGAAGGTCGCCGGCGCGCGCCGCGCGGTCGCCGAGATCGGCCGGCACTATTTTTTCGATCATGCCGGCCACTTTCGGCCCGACGCCCTCCAGCGAAGTGATCGGCGCAAACAGCGGGTCGAGAATGGATGGGCGCATGGACATCGGCCGGAGATTAGAGCCCCGGCAGTCCGTTGCAAGGCTGACACCGGCCACTATCCACGCTATATGCGCTGGATAAAGACAGGACGCATCACCATGACCGGGACCAAAAGATCGAGCGAGGGGCTGGAACCCCGGCGCGCCAAGCTGCTTTTCCGCTCCTGGCATCGCGGCATGCGGGAGATGGACCTGATCCTCGGCCAGTTCGCGGATACGCAGATCGCCGCCCTGACCGACGCCGAACTCGACCAATATGAGCGGCTTCTCGATATCACCGACACCGAGTTCCTGCCCTGGATCACCGGCGAACGCCCGGTTCCGGCAAACCTCGATTCCCCGCTGCTGCAAAAAATCCTGGCATCGCGCCAATCCATCGTCCTTTGATTCCGTGACTTTCCAAAACGTGATTTCATGAGCCTGATCCCCAAAATCGGCCTGCCCAAGGGCCGTGCGCTCGACTCCATCGTCGACGGTGTCGCCGATGGTTACGAGGCCTTTGCGATCGCACAGGCGGCCGCCG
>JBARYG010000057.1:0-5749 GCA_049647745.1 Mesorhizobium sp. | reverse complement strand
GTATGGGGCCGCGCGCGGCCGCCGTGCTCGGCACCAAGGAAGTGTTTTTTGCAGTCATCGCCACAACCGCGACGCTGGTCGCCGTCTTCGTGCCTATTTCCTTCCTTCCCGGCCAAACCGGCGGGCTGTTCCGGGAATTCGGCTTTGTGCTCGCCATGTCGGTGATCCTGTCCTGCGTGGTGGCGCTGACGCTGTGCCCGATGCTCGCCTCGCGCCTTTTGACCAGCGCGCCGGAGCATCAGGAGATCAAGAAGGGCTTTGGCGCCCGCGTCGGCAGTGCGCTACATGGCCTTTACCGCCGCTGCCTGCACGCCTGCCTTGGCGCTCCCTGGATCGTGCTTCTGGTGGCGGTGCTGTTTGCCGGAATCGCCTTTGCGCTGTTCGGCACGATTCGCCAGGAACTGACGCCGACCGAAGATCGTTCGGTGGTGCTGTTGCGCATCAACGCACCGCAGGGCGTCAGCCTCGAATATACCACCAGCCAGATGGAGCGGCTCGAACGGCTGATCCAGCCGATGCGCGCCTCCGGCGAGATCGAAAGCACCTTCGAATTTGCCGGCAGCAATAACGCCTATAACAATGGCTTCATGGTGATGACGCTGGCGCCATGGGAACAGCGCACGCGCAGCCAGCAGCAGATCATGGCTGAAATCAGCGAACTCGCCAAACAGGTGCCGAGCCTGCGGGTCTTCCCGGTGCAGCCGAACAGCCTCGGCATTCGCGGCGCCGGCAACGGCCTGCAGTTCGCGCTTGTCGGCAACGACCGCAAGGCACTGAGCGAAGCCGCCAACAAGATCATCGACGAGATGAAAAAGGACCCTCGCTTCGAGCAGCCGCGCCTGACCGTCGATCCGACCCAGCCGCAGCTCGCCGTCGCCATCGACCGGCAGCGCGCTTCCGATCTCGGCATCGACATCACCGGGCTTGCCGACACTTTTCAGGCGATGCTCGACGGTAACGATGTCGTGGACGTGTACATCGCCGACCGCAGCTATGGCGTGAAACTCGTCTCCACCACCAATCCGGTGAACGATCCGACCGATCTCGAAAACATATTCCTGAAAACGCAGGACGGCCGCTTCGTGCCGATGTCGACCATCGCCACGCTCACCGAAAAAGCGGTACCGCCCTCACTGACGCGCGAACAGCGCCAGCCCTCGGTCGCCATCACCTCCAATCTGCGCGGCGATTTCGCGCTCGGCAACGCGCTTGGCGTAGCCGAGGAAATCGCCCAGCCGCTGCTGCCGCCCGGGGCTCGCGTACTACCGCTGGCTGAAGCCGCGACGCTGGGGGAAACCAACAGCGCCATGGTCACGATCTTCGGTTTTGCCCTGGTCATCATCCTTCTGGTGCTGGCCGCCCAGTTCGAAAGTTTCGTCAGCGCCATCATCATCATGGCGACCGTGCCGCTTGGTCTGGCCTGCGCCATCTTCGCCCTCCTGCTCTCCGGCACCAGCCTGAACGCCTACAGCCAGATCGGCCTCGTGCTTCTGGTCGGCGTCATGGCCAAGAACGGCATTCTGATCGTCGAGTTCGCCAACCAGATGCGCGACCGCGGCATGAACGTGCGTGAGGCCATCGAGGAAGCGGCGACGATCCGCCTCCGGCCGGTGATGATGACCATGATCTGTACCGTGCTCGGCGGCGTGCCGCTGGTGCTGGCCAGCGGCGCGGGTGCCGAAGCGCGCATCGCGCTCGGCTGGGTGATCGTCGGTGGCCTCGGGCTCGCCACCGTCTCGACCCTGTTCCTGACACCGGTCGCCTATCTGCTGCTTGGTCGCTTCGTTACCCCCAATGTCGAGGAAGAGGCTCGCCTCAAGCGCGAACTTTCGGAAGCCGCCTATATCGACGTGGAGCCGGCGGAATAAGGCTGCAATCTTCCGTGGCGGGTGACATTGCCGGCGCGAGGCTCTATCTGTGCGCGGCACAGCCGAAACATCCGGAGCCTCCTCGAATGCAGCCGATCAGCCTTGAAAATCTTGTCGCCAGCGCCGGCAAGGAAGTGGGCGTGTCGCCGTGGCGAGCGGTGACGCAAACGATGATCGACCAGTTCGCCGACGCCACCGACGATCATCAGTTTATCCATTGCGACCCCGAACGGGCAGCCCGCGAAACACCGTATGGCGGCACCATCGCGCATGGGTTTCTGCTCTTGTCGCTGCTGTCGGCGATGACGTTCGAAACCATGCCGCCGGTCGAAGGCGGCAAGATGGGCGTCAATCACGGTTTCGACGAAGTGCGCTTCAAGTCGCCCGTCAAGACGGGTTCGCGCATCCGCGCCCATTTCGTCCTGGCCAGCGTCAAGGTCCGCCCGTCAGGCTGGGTGCAAACGGCACATGACGTGACGCTGGAGATCGAGGGGGAGAAAACGCCGGCGCTGACGGCCCGCTGGCTGACGCTTACCTTCGTCGAACCGCAAGCGGCCTGAGCGGTTCGACGGTCTCCGTCAGGATTGGCCGGGTTCCGGCTTGCGCCTCTTCGGCTTGCCGGGAATGGATGTCGAGATGGCCGAAAGCGGATCGCTGGCCGGGAATGTGCCTTCCAAGCCGACCTCGAGTTCCTCTTCCAGCGTCGGTGCGGTCTCCTCCCGCCGCTCCTTCTCCAGCGAACGGACGGCCGGTGTTTTCGACGCTTTGCCTGCTACAGGTTTCAACGGCCGGGCCATGCTTTACTCCCTGTCTCCGGTGGCGCTGAAACGATTACCGGCAGCAAAGGTTCCAGCCACGGTTACGTCAGGCAGCGCCGCGCGCGCCTTCCGACAGATGAGTAAAGACATAATCCGAGAACGAACGCCAGCATTCCACACGGAAAGCGTCGGCAGCCGTGCGGTAGAGCACGATTTCGCTTTTACCGAAGACCGTGCGCGAACAGGCGCCGATCGGAAAGACTTCCAGCGACAGATCCTGAGGGCAACCGGAATTAATGGTCGCGGCAGCCTTGGCGCCAGCCACCGAGACGGCAACGTTACGGTGCGAAACGCCGACCGCCGAGTGCAGTCCCTTCGCCTTGGCGCAGTCGCCAAGAATATCGCTTCCCTCCGCGTCGAAAACCAGCCATTCGTCCGGCCCGAGCCACAGTGCGGTGCGCGCGCCCTTCGTCGCTGAACTTTTCGGCTTTTGCGGCAGCGTCACGCCCAGCGCCCGCGACAGCGAGGCTATGGAGGCGGCCGGCGCCCGCAGCGAAACCCGCTCGGCTGGCGGCATTTCCTCCAGCGAAACGCCGTTCACCGAAACCGCCTTGCCGGCCAGCGCCGAACGGCGCTCGACGGAAGGCGTTGTGGGGGCCGCTTTTTTCGCCGCCGCAGCTTTAGTCCCGGCTACCTGTTTAGCCCCAGCTACCTGCTTAGCCATTAAGGTGCTCCCCCTTCTCGTCGAAGAACACCATGCCGGTGACTTCCACTTCGATCGTGCTGTCGGGCATCGGCACGTAAAGCGTCTTGCCCATAAGGTCGCGCCCGCCGGCGACCAGTGCCAGCGCGATGGAGCGGCCGCAATTCTCGGACCAGTAGCTCGACGTGACATGGCCGAGCATTTTCATCGGGATCGGCTGCTTCGGATCGGCGACGATCTGCGCGCCCTCTTCCAGAACCACCTTCGGGTCCTTGGTTTTCAGGCCGACCAGTTGCTTGCGCCCCTTGGCGACAAGATCGGGCCGCTTCATGCCGCGAATGCCGACGAAATCGGTCTTCTTCTTGCCGATCGCCCAGTTCAGGCCGGCATCGTCCACCGTCACCGTGCCGTCGGTATCCTGGCCGACGATGATATAGCCCTTTTCAGCGCGCAGCACGTGCATCGCCTCGGTGCCGTAGGCGCAGGCGCCGTGCTTCTGGCCCTCCGCCCACAGCGCTTCCCACACGGCTTCGCCATAGTCGGCCGGCACGTTGATTTCAAAGCCGCGCTCGCCCGAGAACGACATGCGGAACAGCCGGGTCGGCACGCCGCAAATCTTGCCTTCGCGCACCGACATATGCGGCATCGCCTCGTCCGAAATGTCGATCCCCTCGATCAGCGGAGCAATAATCTCTCGCGACTTCGGTCCCTGCACGGCAATGTCGGCCCATTGCTCCGAAACCGAGGTCAGCCAGACGTTGAGGTGCGGGAACTCGGTCTGGAGATAATCCTCCATCATGTTCATGACGCGCGCGGCACCGCCGGTCGTCGTGGTGACATGGAAGCGGTCTTCCGCCAGCCTGCCAACGACGCCGTCGTCGTAGATGAAGCCGTCCTCGCGCAGCATCAGGCCGTAGCGGCAGCGGCCAGTATCGAGCTTCTGCCACGGATTGGTGTACATCAGTTCCATGAAGGCAGCAGCGTCCGGTCCGACCACCTCGATCTTGCCGAGCGTCGAGGCGTCGAACAGGCCGGCCGTCTTGCGCACCGCCACGCATTCGCGGTTGACGGCGGCGTGCATGTCCTCGCCCGGCTTCGGGAAATACCAGGCGCGCTTCCAGTTGCCGACATCCTCGAACACCGCGCCGTTCTTTTCCGCCCATTTGTGGGTGGCGGTGCGCCGCGTCGGGTCGAACAGTTTTCCCCGCGCATGACCGACGATGGAACCGAACGTCACCGGCGTATAAGGCGCGCGGAAGGTGGTTAGGCCGACCTGCGGGATCGGCTTGTCCAGTTCGTCGGCGGCGATCGCCAGGCCGTGCATGTTGGAGGTCTTGCCCTGATCGGTCGCCATGCCGTTCGTGGTGAAGCGCTTGACGTGCTCGATCGAGCGCATGCCTTCATGCACCGCCTGGCGAATATCCTTGGCGGTCACGTCGTTCTGGAAGTCCACGAACGCCTTGACCGTCGTACCCGGACCCGCGCCGGGGGCAGCACCCAGCATGCCGCGCGACCAGTTCTCGCTGGCGTCGACCTTGGGCTTGGTGCCCTTGGCCGCCTTCGCGCCGGCATCCTTGGCAGCCTTCGTGCCCGCCGCGTAGGCTTCGTCAATGGTGACCGAGAGCCCGTCTGTGCCGTTGCAGGCGCCAACCGAGACGCAATCCTGCGCATAGGTGCCAGGCAGGAAGCGCTTGACTTCGTCGTTGAAGGCGACCTTGCCGCGCGACTGCGAAAACAGATGCACCGAAGGCGTCCAGCCCGCAGACATCAGGATGGCGTCGACCGGGATGCGGCGCTCGCCGCCGCCGTTCTTCGGCTGCACCACCATGGAGGAAACCCTGAGCTTGCCGCCCGCGCGAACGACGGCACGGCCGGCATGGACCTCGATGCCGAGGCCGCGCGCCTCATCGATCAGGTCGCCGGTCGGATTGTCGCGCAGGTCGACCAGCGCCGCGATGTTGACGCCGGCCCTCTTCAGATCGATCGCCGCCGCATAGGCGCTGTCATTGGCGGTATAGATGCCGACGTTCTTGCCGACGGCAACACCGTAATGGTTAAGATAGGTGCGCGCCGCCGAGGCCAGCATGACGCCCGGCCGGTCGTTGTCGGCAAACACCATGTGGCGCTCGATCGAACCGGTGGCGAGCACGACGCGCTTGGCCCGCACCTGCCACAGCCGCTCGCGCGGCAGGTCGGCACCGGGGCTTTGCAGGTGATCGCTGACCCGTTCGGTCAGGCCGACGAAATTCTGTGCGTAATAGCCGAAGGCCGTCGTGCGTGACAGAACCTGGACGTTATCCATGGCGGTGAGCTTGCTGACGGCGGCCTGCGCCCACGCCCAGCCGTCCTTGCCGTCGATCTTCGCGCCTGACTCGAAGCGCAGCGAACCGCCGAGCAGCGCCTGCTCGTCTGCGATGACC
>JBARYG010000056.1:0-20889 GCA_049647745.1 Mesorhizobium sp. | reverse complement strand
GGTTGCCTTTCAGGATGGCGAGATGCCCCTCGCGGTAAAGCGCCTTCTCGACCGGCATGATGACCTTTTGGTCGGCGCGCGGCGCATCCGGCACGCCGGCCAGTTCCTCGGCCAGCGTGCGGCCGGTGACGGTCATGCAGTCACCATGGATCAGCCCGGCGTTGAGCAGAAGCTTCAAAACCTGCGGGATACCGCCCGCTTGATGCAGATCGACAGCCATGTAATGGCCGGACGGCTTCAGGTCGCACAGCACCGGCACCTTGCGGCGCACGCGCTCGAAATCGTCCAGCGTCCACTCGACCCCGGCGGCGTGCGCAATGGCGAGATAATGCAGCACCGCATTGGTGGAGCCGCCGATCGCCATGATCAAGGCCACCGCGTTCTCGATACTGTCGCGGGTAACGATGTCGAGCGGCTTGATGTTCTTCTTCACCGCCTCGACCAGCACGCGGCCGGATTCAGCGGCACTTTCGAGCTTTTCGCGGTCGGGGCTCGCCATGGTCGAGGAATAGAGGAGCGCCATGCCGAGCGCCTCGAACGACGAACTCATGGTATTGGCGGTGTACATGCCGCCGCAGGAGCCGTTGCAGGGGCAGGCATTGCGCTCGATACCCTCGAAATCCTCCTCGCTCATGGTGCCGGCCATGAAGGCGCCGACAGCCTCGAAGGCGGAAACGATCGACAGGTCCTGCCCCTTCCACGTTCCCGGCTTGATGGTGCCGCCATAGACATAAATCGCCGGCGCGTTGGCACGCAGGATGCCGATCATGCCGCCCGGCATGTTCTTGTCGCAACCGCCCAGCACCAGCACGCCGTCCATCCACTGGCCCTGCACGCAGGTTTCGACGCAATCGGCGATGACCTCGCGCGACACCAGCGAATATTTCATGCCTTCCGTGCCCATCGACATGCCGTCCGAAATGGTCGGCGTGCCGAACACTTGCGGATTGCCGCCGGCCTCCCTGATGGCGGCAACAGCGGCGTCGGCGAGCGGCTGCAGGCCGGCGTTGCAGGGCGTGATGGTGGAATGGGCGTTGGCGACGCTGATCATCGGCTTGTCGAAATCGGCCTTCTCGTAGCCCAGCGCGTAATACATGGCCCGGTTGGGCGAGCGGGCGACGCCTTGGGTGATGTGCCTGGAGCGTTCGTTGAAGGGCATGGCTGGTCCTTGTTCTTTGTGGCGGGCATAATCCGTAAGCCGGCTAATCGAAGCGTGTCATCGCGCCGTTCATGAGCCCACGCTATGCAGTTTCCGGGGAAGCGCCACGTCGCCGAAATCGATGACGGAACGGCGAAGGACATTCCCATTGTCATCGATAGTGAGACGCGCGCGGCGGTTTTGAAAGAAGAAACTCAGCCGATGCTCGCCCTCGTGGTCGTCGATGCCGCGCTCGCGGATCGAGGTGATCGCCCCGGTCCGCATCAGTTCCGGAACCTCCTGCGGCAAAACGTTGAGCAGGCTTGCGACAAGGACCGCGTCGACCACGATATCTTCTTTTGCGAACACTACCTGCATGATCGAACCCACATTTCCCGGGAGATCGGCCGGCCGACTGACCGGCCCACGCCGAAGCCTGGCGCCTGCCTTCAGTTTTTCGCCGGCATCTTGGAGGCATACATCAGGGACAGGTACTTTTCGCCGCGATCGCACAGGAAGGTGAGAACGTTCTTCAGTTCCTTGTGCCGACGCTGCACCTCGCGAGCCGCCCAGAAATTGGCGCCGCTGCTCGGGCCGACGAAGTGGCCCTGCTCGCTCGCCAGTCTTTTGGCTTCGTCGATGGCGACCTGGCTGTCGACGCAGATGACCTCGTCGATCTCGCTGCGGTGGCGCTCGTAGATCGTCGGGATGAAGCCGTCGGAAATGCCTTCGATCCGATGGTCGGCGGCGATGCAGCATTCGATAGTGCGGCTTTCGCTCGGCTCCATCGCAAACACCTTGAGGGCGGGATTGTGCCAACGGCGAAGCGCCTGCGCCACGCCGATCAGCGTTCCGCCGGTGCCGACGCCCTGTACGATGGCGTCGATTGTCAGCCCCGCCGGCAGTTGCGCGATGGTTTCGCGACCCAGCCAGTCGCGGTTTTCGTCGACGTTCCATTCATTGTCGAACTGCGCCGGGCAGAAGTGACCGGGCAGCGCGCCCAACCGCCTTGCCTCCTCGCGCGCTTCATTGACCTGAAAATTGCCGACGAGGCGGATCTCGGCCCCGAAGCCGCGCGAAATACAGGCGCGCTCGTTGCTGTAACCGTCGGGCATGACCACGATCATTCTGTAGCCCTTGGCCGCCGCGACCATCGACAGGGCGTTGCCGGTGTTGCCGCTGGTTGCCTCGACGATGGTGCCTCCGGGCCTGAGCAGGCCCTCGGCTTCGGCGCGCTCGATCATGTAGTTGGCCATGCGCGCCTTGATCGAACCTGACGGGTTGAAATATTCCGCCTTCGCATAGACACCCGGCGACAACGTCACCAGCGGCGTATTGCCGATGCAGGCCAGCACCGAGCGGCGGACCATGGGCTCGGCAGAAGCATGTAACGGGCTCTGAACCGGCAACAGCCTGCTACCGGTTTCCTCCACCGTTTTCAGGCGAGCGTTCGGTGACATCGTTTATCCTCCTGTGTGACTTCGATATCGGCGAGCGCATCCGGCTCATCGTCCCGTCCTTGCGCATTGCCGTAAAAAGATGTATTTCATATGTATATTATATTCGACAGGGAAATTGCAATGGCCGATCGTATCGACAGGCGGGGTCGCCTGGTACTTGAACTGGTCATGGCCATGCTGTGGATCGGCCTTCTGCTCGGCGTCTCCTTTCTGGCGACGCCGGCGAAGTTCCTCGCGCCCAGCCTGTCGCTTGCCGTCGCGCTCGATGTCGGGCGTCAAACGTTCGGCGTCTTCAGCAAGGTCGAGTGGGCGCTCGCCATCCTGCTGCTCGCCCTCGTGCTGGCCGGTCGGGAAAAATGGGTTTCGATGTCCGGCGCAGCTCTCGCGGCCGCCTTCGTCGTGATCGAAACGTTCTGGCTGCTGCCGGTTCTCGACCAGCGCGTCGGGCTGATCATCGCCGGGCAGCAGCCACCGGAATCCAACCTGCATGTTTTCTATATCGTGCTGCAAATCGTCAAACTGGCGGTGCTTTGCGTGCTCGCCGCGATGGCGGCACGGCGTCTTGCGCGGTAGGCGCCACACTTCCCGCAGACTGTCGCCGGTATCGACATGGCGCGGGGCAAACATATATCATCAGCGCATGTTTGATTGGAGCATCGGCCGCCAGTATCGTCTGAAGCCCGCCGCGCCGCGCCTGCCACCGAGGAATCCGAGATGCGATTGACCGACTTTTCAGACTACGCGCTGCGCCTGTTGATGTATGCCGGCGCGCAGGGCGGCAGGCTGGTTACCATCGAGGAGACGGCGAAACTTTACGGGATTTCGCGCGCCCATCTGATGAAGGTGGCCAACCAGTTGACGCGCGCCGGCTTCCTGAAAGCCGTGCGCGGCCGCTCGGGCGGCCTCACCCTTGCCATGCCGCCCGAACGCATCGGGCTGGGCGACGTGCTGCGCGCGACGGAGCCGGATTTCGCCCTGGTCGAGTGCTTCCGCAACGACGACCACTGCCTGATCACGCCGCGCTGCCGCCTGCGCGGCGTGCTGGCGGAGGCGCTGGCGGCATTCTCGGCCACGGTCGATCGCTATACGCTGGCCGACCTCATGCTCAGCCCGCAGGATTTCGGCCTCCGGCCGGCAGCCTGATTCTGCCGGCAACGCCGAACCCGCCGCGCTTCAATGGCGTGAGCGCGGCCCACGGCGGCAATCGCTGACAAACAGAAGACCATTGATGGATCGAAATTTCTCACCTTGCATGATTGCTCCATAAAAGATATATATTAAATGCATCTTTTGGAGAAAAGCGATGGCTGAGCATATTTCCACCGACGAGCGTGTGATCGATGTCAGGCAGATCGACCCCCGGCACCGCCATATGATCATCCTCCAGCTGTTCGGGAACCTCCCTGCCGGCGGCACGATGCAGCTTATCGCCGACCACGACCCCAAGCCGCTGCACTTCCAGCTTGAGACGAAATACGGGGCCGCCTGCCTGTGGTCCTATCTGGAAGAGGGGCCGGATGCGTGGCGCGTCCGGCTTGGCAACAAGAGCATCAGGGAGGTCTCTCATGCGTAGCGCCCCTGCCTCGGTCATGGCTGCGGTGCGACGGACCCTCGACATACCGCGATCGATCTTCGCTCTGGTGAGCCAAGGGTTCGAAGCCTCGCATCCCGAGCATCTGGAAACGCTCTTCAGGGTCGCCGGCCAAACCCTTGGCGAATGCCCCTCATGGATAATCGTCGCAATCGAACGGGCGGAAGGCCGCGACGTCGATACCTCGGAAGCGGAAGAAGAAAGGAAGGGTCATGCTGAGCAATTCCCATGATTTCGTCCGACCGGCGGACGACGCGGAGTGCGCCTATCTGGAATCCCTCATCCGTGAGGAGTACGACCGGTGCCGCGTCGGCGAGACCTTTGACGATATGAAGCGGCGGATGCCGTTTTCCCGGGAGGACCGGGGCCTCTACCGCGACTGGATGGCGATTGCGGCCGACCGGGCCGAGGCTCTGCGCGCACCAGCGCCGATGTTGATCGCGGCCGAATGATCGCACTGCCGGTCAAGAGATCGGCGGATCGCGATTCAGATTCGACAGACGCGAGCCGCCGCCTGCGTCTACCCCAATCTCATATTCGTGTGCGCGCTGACGCGCCAGAAAATCACGGAACGATCTGCGGCGGTCCGGGCAGGTTGCGCCCGCTGTCGAGCGCGTCGGCGAAGCCGTGGTTGATGTCCCGGTGCAGGGCTTCGTCTTCCTGGATCGCGGCGATGACGTCGCTCAGGCGCGCGTCGAGCGGCAGGTTCCAGTAGGCGATGGCGAGTTCCGGCGCCGGCGGATTGTCCTGCCGGCCATCGCGGATCTCATCGAGATACTGCCCATAGCCGCGAACCGCATCCTCGGCGAAATAGCCGACGATGCGATGGCCAGTGCGCGGCGAAAGAAGATAGATGAGGAAATGGGCGTTGTAGAAAAGGCCCTGCGCCAACAAAACGACGAAGCGTTCGAACGCATTCGGGCGGTCGATCGACACGAACACCATCAGGTGGGCTCGCTGGGTTTCGGCCTCGTTCAGCAAGGCGCGGATCCAGCCGCGGTCGTCGATCATGAGACGCAGGCATTTGAGGTGGAGCAGCGTTGCCGCCACCATGCCGGGAACGGCCGCGATCGTCTCAAGCACGATGGTGCGATGCCGGTAGCGCCGGCCAAACAACGTGCCGGCGACGAACTGGACCATCCGGACCAGACGATAAGCGACCCGGTCGGATAGCGTCCGGGGAACGTGATGGCGCGACAGGTCTGTCTTGTCGATGGTCAGCATGGCTCGCATCAATATCCTTTATCGCTTTTCACCTTATAAGCAGATCGACCGCCGACAAAGACCGTCCCGATTTCTCGGGGCTATGATTTGTGGACTGCCCGTGGCAGGCATTCCCCGGATCAGGGCTTAGGCTGTCGCAACGTATCTGGTTTTGCGGCAAAACAAGATATGCTGATTGCGCCGTGCGAAGCACCACGCCGGGCACCGGCCGCACGACCGTCATGTCGGATGGACAGGAGATCGGAAGTACAGACGATGACGGACGGGCAAGCGGACCTGAACATACTGGCGGGTACCGAAATCTTCCGCTCGCTGCCGGGGGAGGTCGTTGACGAGATCCGCCGGCTGGCCGTGCGCAGACGCATCGCCAGAAAAGCCGTGCTTTACCATCAGGGCGACGCAGCGGACAATTTCTACGTCGTCATCGTCGGTCGGCTGCGCGCGACCCAGACGGCGCCGGACGGCGCGCAGATCGCGCTGCGCTATCTCGGCCCCGGCGAAATAGCAGGCTATGCCGCGCTCTCCGCAATTCCCGCCTATCCGGGAACGGTGAGCGCCGTCGAAGATACACATCTGTTTTCCTGGTCCACGCATACCATCCGGCAACTGATGGGAGCGCATGCGCAGATCGCCATGAACGCCGTTGCCGTGCTGGGAACGCGCTATCAGGAAACACAGACGAGGTTGCGCGAGCTTTCCACGGAAACCGTCGAACGCCGCATCGCCCATACGCTGACGCGCCTCGCCAATCAGGCCGGGCGGCGCACCGCGCAGGGGATCGAAATCTGTTTTCCATTGTCGCGGCAGGATTTCGCCGAACTGGCGGGGACGACCCTGCATACGGTGAGCAGAACGCTCAGCGCCTGGGAAAAGGATGGCGTCGTCTCGAGCACGCACCGATACATCGTCATCCACCGCCCCGATGTTCTGGAGCGGATCAAGGAGGAGGCATCCTAGCCGGTATTCCGCTTCGGGTGCGGCAGCGCGTCGCAGCTTCGGGAAGAATCGAAATTTTGCGCGGCGACAAAGTTTCCGAAGCCCACAGGCGTAGGTCTGATATCAACAAAGGCCCACGAAGGAGTGCGGAAATGTTGACGAGACGCGAAGCCCTTTTAGGAACGATGACCGGCGCGGCCACGGCCGCCCTGCTGACCGCGGTGGCGGCAACGCCGGCCAGCGCAAGCGCCCCGGTGGTAGACGTGAACACCCTGCCGCGCGAGCGTGTAACGCTGGTGGCCCCGCCCTTCGTGCATGCGCACCAGCAGGTCGCCACCGGCGGCCCCAAGATCGTCGAATTCCGGCTGACCGTGAAGGAACAGCCCATGGTCATCGACGACGAAGGAACGGTCATGCAGGCCATGACCTACAACGGCTCGATCCCGGCGCCGATGATGGTGGTGCACGAAGGCGACTATGTCGAACTGACGCTCATCAACCCCGAAACAAACGAGATGCCGCACAACATCGACTGCCACGCCGCCACAGGCGCATTGGGCGGCGCCGCGCTGACGGAGGTCAACCCCGGCGAGCAGGCGACCCTGCGCTTCAAGGCGACGCGGGCCGGCACCTTCGTCTACCACTGCGCGCCGGCCGGCATGATCCCCTGGCACGTGGTGTCGGGCATGAGCGGCACCATCATGGTGTTGCCGCGCGACGGGCTGAAGGACGAGAACGGCAAGCCACTGCACTACGACCGCATCTACTATGTCGGCGAGAACGAGTTCTACATCCCGCGCGACGAGAACGGTAAGTTCAAGAAGTTCGACTCGCTCGGCGACAGCTACGACGAGACGCTGAAGGTGATGCGCGGGCTGATCCCCACCCACGTCGTCTTCAACGGCAAGGTCGGGGCGCTGACCGGCGACAACGCGATGAAGGCCAATGTCGGCGAGACGGTGCTGTTCGTGCACTCGCAGGCGAACCGCGACACCCGCCCCCACATCATCGGCGGCCATGGCGACCATGTGTGGGAGCAGGGCAAGTTCGCCAACCCGCCCGCCACGAACCTGGAGACCTGGTTCATACGCGGCGGCTCCGCGGGGGCTGCGCTCTACACCTTCCTGCAGCCGGGCATCTATGCCTATGTCAACCACAACCTCATCGAGGCGGCTGAACTGGGTGCCACCGCGCACATCACGGTAGAAGGCGAATGGGACAACGACCTGATGGCGCAGGTCAGCGCGCCATCTCCGATCGCCTCTTACTGACGGGCTACGTTCAGAAAAACGAATGGCGGCCCGTCGATTCTGGCGGGCCGTTTTTTTGAGGACAAGACCATGCGTTTGATGATCCCGGCAATGGTGGCGGCGGCGACGGCGGCGACCGCGCTGGCCATCGGCACGGTTCCCAACGCCGCAAAGCACGAAACGGTGGTACCCGAGGCGATGGTTTCGCTGAACCCCGGTTCCTTCGATTTCCGCCTGCCCGGCGAATATCTCAAGGCCGACTGGCCAGTGGATGCGCCGAAGCGCACGATCACGTTCAGGCGCGGCTTCGAGATGATGAAGTATCAGGTCAGCGCGGCCGACTATGGCGCCTGCGTCGCCGACCAAGCCTGCGAGGCGGCGGATGGCGGGAAACACGCTTCGGGCGACGTTCCGGTAACCGGCGTCAGCTACCGCGACGCCACGGCCTATGCAGGCTGGCTGACGGCGAAAACCGGGCAGACCTGGCGCCTGCCGACCGACGAGGAATGGGCCTTCGCGGCGGCGGAACGCATGAACGACGACGCCCTCGGTCTCGACGACCCGAAACAGGACGCGGCCAATCCGGCGGCCCGCTGGCTGGCGCGCTACCGCGCCGAAAGCGGTGTCGGCGAGCGTGACGCACAGCCCAAGCCGCTCGGGCATTTCGGGCTGAACAGCAAGGGGCTGGCCGATATCGCCGGCAATGTCTGGGACTGGACCACGACATGCTATTTACGTGCGAGCGTCGACGAGAACGGAAAAGTCACGCGCAGCACCGAAAATTGCGGCGTGCGCGTGGTTGGCGGCCGGCATCGCGGCTACATGTCCAGTTTCATCCGTGACGGCAAGAGCGGCGGCTGCGCGGCGGGTCTCGCGCCGGACAATCTCGGCATCCGCCTCGTCCGCGAGCCCCCGTCCCTCGTCAGCTACGTCCGGCGGCTGTGGCCGAAAAAAGTGGGCTAGGGCGATGATGGTTTTTACCGAATCGACAGAGCCGTTCCATCTCTTTGTTCTGGCCGCGTTTCCGGGCGCAAAGCCGTTTCACACGCTTGCTGGAAATGCCCCACGAACCGGGCCGGCGCCCCGCCCCGACACCAGGCGGATCAGCTTGAAAGTCCGGCCTTCGTTTCCTTGAACGGGACGAAGCCGGGCAGGTTTTCGACGCGTTTGAGCCATGCCCTGACGGATGGATAAGGCTCGAGCGAAACGCCGCCTTCGGGCGCCCTGGCGATATAACTGTAGCCGGCTACATCGGCGATCGTCGGCCTGTCGCCGATGGCAAAATCGCGATGCGCCAACTGGGCGTCGAGCACCGCCAGCAGACGGTTCGCCACGTCCTTGGCTTTCTCGTGGTCGATAGGCGCGCCGAAAACGGTCACCATGCGTGCGGCGGCGGGGCCGCTGGCGATCTGGCCGGCGGCCAGGGACAGCCATTGCTGCACGCGGGCCGCCAGGACCGGGTCGGCGGGAAGCCAGTGCCCGTCATCGTATTTTTTCGCCAGATAGACCAGGATCGCATTGGAATCGTAGAGGCAGACGTCGCCGTCCTCGATCACCGGGACCTGGCCCAGCGGGTTCTTCGCGAGGAAGTCCGGGCGCTTGTGGGCACCATGAGCGAGGTCGACATCGACCAGGGTGCAGGGCAGGCCCAGCAGGCCAAGGAATAGCTGCACCCGGTGCGAATGCCCTGAAAGCTCGGCGCGGTAAAGCCTGATCGGTTGAGCGGGTTTGGAAGATGCCACGATACGTCTCCTGTGTGTTAGAAGCCGGATCGCATTGCCTGTCAGTGCCGCGAGGTGCCGATCCGTCCCGCCGGGCGTGCACGGGTCGAGAAGCGACCCTGCCGGTCACGAGATGCCTACGGCGCATCCCTTGTGTCAACACCGGAGTCTGCCGGCGGCAGTTCCCGCGTGACACCCGGCCTGTCTTTAGTCCCGGACAGGCTTCGGCGGGGCCGGCCGTGGATATTCCACCCTGCCCGCCGGCAGGATATGAGCGCCATCGGTCAGGTGCGCCGCCTCTATCCGGTCCTGCCCCATCAGGTGAAAGACGCTCTCGCCGCGCGCGATGAGATGGTCGGTAACGATGCGCCGGTGGCAGCGCCACCAGACGGCCTCCGAACACATCACCGCGCACCGCCGCTCACGCCCCAGAGCGATGAGCCAGTCAAGGCCGAGGCGGAAGCTGTCCGATAGCGCGTAGTCGGCATAATTGTGAAAGCTCTGGTTTTCCCAGAAGCCGTTGGTATCGGGCGGCACAGACTTGGCCTTGCCCCGCAGCCCGCCCAGTTCGGCAATGCGCTCGTAAGCGACCTGGAACGCGGCCAGACTGCCGGGAAGCGTGTCTTCGTTATACTGCGGATTGGTCCGCGATTTCGGCACCGTCCTGATGTCAACGATCAGCCCGACACTCGCCACCCGCAGCAGGCCGACGAATTCTTCCAGCGTACGGGTCGAATGCCCGATCGTGTAGAAGGGCAGGCTCATCTGGACCGCGTCAGGGCTCCGCCTTTATGGGCCGCTATATGGTCGGTCTTGTCGCTCTTGATCTCGTATTGGGGATCTTCCTCAGAAGCGCGCCGCGTGTGGCCCTTGTAGTCGAAGTCGCTGGTGTGAATCGCCGTGATCGTCCCGCTTACCCGGCCGACTTCCGAATTCCAGGTCACATGGTCGCCTATCTCGAACTTCTCCGTCATTTCGACCTCCTTGAAATCTGCTCTCCGGTCACGCAACCGGGCACGGGCGGGATTGGTTCCCTGTAGTGTGCGCCGTGGCGATAACCGGCGCCAGCCTTGATTCCGCCCAGCCTTGATTCCGCGTAGGGCGCTGACCATGTTCACATCACGCCTGCCGCAGATGGTCGTGCCGGGAATCGGGAAGGAGGCCAGCGAAGTGATCACCGAGATCCTTGACGAAAACAGTATTCTGCTCAACCTCGCGACCAAGGGAAAACATTCGGCGCTGTCCAAGGTGGCGGTGGAGATCGCACGCGGGATCGGATGCAGCGAGCGCACGGTCCTTGCCGGCCTGCTGCGCCGCGAACGCCTGGGCTCCACCGGCGTCGGACATGGGGTCGCCGTTCCTCACGCCTTGCTCGACAGCGTGACGTCGCCGGTCGCCGCTCTCGCCAGGTTGGCCGCCCCGATCGATTTCGGCAGCCCCGACGGCGAACCGGTCGACCTTCTGTTCACGCTGATCTGGCCGCAATCCGATACGCGGGCTTTTCTCCCGGCCTTTTCGAAAGTGTGCCGGCTGCTCCGGTCACCCTGGCTGCGCGACGGGTTGAGGCAGGCACGCTCCAGCGACGAGGTCATGGCAATCCTGAGGATGGCCGAGAACAAGCCGGCAGACGCCAGGACCGCTCGCTACGGCATCGGCGGCATGCCTGCGGCAGAGGCCGCAAATCCCGAATAAGGCGTTCGCCGGCCTGTTCGCCGAGGATAATTGACGGAAGACCCGAGAATTACTCCGCTGCCAAAAATGCGGAGCTTCCGCCCGGCCAATTGCCAAAGAGGTTTCAGCTGACGCCCATACTGCGGAGACAGCTTCAGAGGAGTCTCAGGGGCGAATCCTCCGGCAGCCCGCCCTGTTCTCCTACACGCCGAGATAGCGGCTCAGGATGGCGGGGGTGGCCTTGAGTTCCTGCGGGGTGCCGTCGAAGACGATATGACCGTTGTTGAGGATATAGGCGCGGTTGGCGACGGAGAGCGCCGCGGCGATGTTCTGCTCGACGATGACGATCGTCTGCCCCTCCGCCGCCAGCTTTTTGCACACCGCCAGCAAATCCCGCACGATGATCGGCGCCAGCCCCTCGAACGGCTCGTCCAGCAGGATGACCTTCGGGCTGCGGATCAGGGCGCGGGCGATGGCCAGCATCTGCTGCTCGCCGCCGGACAGGTCGGTGCCGCGGCTGGTGCGGCGCTCCTTCAGCCGTGGAAACGTTTCGTAGATACGCTCCAGCGGCCATTTCTCCTTGGCGCTTAGGCCGGCCAGCACAAGGTTTTCCTCGACATTGAGGCTGCCGAAGATGCGGCGGTCCTCATGCACCAGCTGCATGCCGGCCAGCGCGATGACGTGGCTTTTCCTGCCGGCTATCTCGACACCGTCGAACTTGACCGACCCGCTTTTCGGCGTCACCACGCCCATCAGACTTTTCAGCGTCGTCGACTTGCCGGCGCCGTTGCGCCCGAGCAGCGCCACCACCTCGTTGCGTTCGACATGCATCGACACGTCGAACAGGATATGGCTGTCGCCGTAATAGCTGTTGAGCCCTGCGACCTCTAGAAGACTCATTCGAACACCCCGTGCATGCCGCCCAGATAGGCTTCCTGCACCTTTTCATTGCTCTTGATCTCGTCCGGCGTGCCTTCCACCAGAACACGCCCTTCCTGCAGCACGGTGACCTTCGAGACGAGTTCGAACAGCGAGTCCATGTCGTGGTCGATCACGACCATGGTGCGGCCTTCGCTGATCGACTTCAAAAGCGCCACCGTCTCTACCCGCTCGCGCGGGCTCATGCCGGCGAGCGGCTCGTCGAGCAGCAGGAGGCTCGGCGACGACGCCAGCGCCAAACCGATCTCCAGCCGCCGCTTTTCGCCATACGCGAGGTCGGAGACGGGCGTGTCGACGCGGTTGGTGAGCCTGATCAGCTCAAGCGTCTCCTCGACCAGATCGTGCAGTTCCGGCATGTTCTTCATGTTGCGGAACAGGTCGAGCTTGAACCTGCCGCGCAGCGCGGCGAGCGCGGCAACGGTGACGTTCTCACGTACCGTCAGCCGGTTGAAAAGCTGGTTGACCTGATAACTCTTGGTCAGGCCGAGCTGGCACACGTCGGTAACCGACATGCCGGTGATATCGCGTCCCTTGAAGGCGATCTTGCCGGACGACGGCGCAAGCTCGCAGGTCAGCATCTTGAAGAAGGTCGACTTGCCGGCGCCGTTGGGGCCGATGATGCCGCGCAGATCGCCGTGGTTGACGGAGAAGTCGATATCGTTGTTGGCGACGAGCCCTCCGAAACGGCGGGTCAGGCCGGTCGCCTCCAGGATGGGTCCCGAGGCGGCATTTTCCGGCCGGCGGTGCCGTGAAGCTTTCGCCGCCGCAGGCACGCCCGCCACGGGAGCGGGCTTGCCGTTGCCGTTCACCGGCTCGGCGGCCTCTTCCACCGGCGCGGCGGCTTCATGCCTGCCGGCGATGAGCGCATAGAGATCGGCAAGGCCGCCGATGATGCCACGGCGCAGGAAGCAGACCAGAAGTACGAAGACGAGGCCCAGCACCAGCTTCCATGCGGCACCGAGACCGAGGGCAGCCTGCAGGAAATCCTGCAGGAACAGCCAGACGGCGGCGCCGAGCAGCGGCCCGAACAGCGTGCCGATGCCGCCGATCGCCGACTGCATGATCAACTGGCCGGACGTTTCGAACATGAAAGCGTCCGGCGGCATGAAGGCCTGCAGCACGCCCAGGCAGCCGCCGGCGAAACCGGCATAGGCGGCGGCGATGACGAACGCCGTCAGTTTGTAGCCATGGATGTTGTGGCCGACGGCGGTGGCGCGCAGCGGGTTCTCACGGATCGCCCGGAAAATGGCGCCGACCGGCGAACGCACGATGCGCAGCGCCAAAACGATGCCGATGAAATAGCACACCGCGAGAAACTGGTAGAGCGACCAGCCCGTATCGAAATTCAGGGTGGTAAAGCCGAGATTGAGGCTCGGCGTCGGCACACCCGGCAGACCGTTCTCGCCGCCGGTCCAGTCGGCCAGCGGATTGAACTCGACGAAGAAGAACACCTCCGCGATCGCTACCGTGATCATGGCGAAATAGATGCCGGTGCGCTTCAGCGCGATCAGGCCGACCAGGTAACCGACGATCGCCGCGACGATCATGCCGATGACCAGAGCGGGGATCACATAGGGAAAGCCTGCACGCGTCAGAAGATAGGCGGCGACGAAACCGCCGGTGCCGTAAAAGGCCGACTGGCCGAACGAGAGCAGGCCGGTGAACCCGAACAGGATGTCGAAGCCGATGCCGAACAGGCCCCAGACGACGATGCGGTTGACGGTGTTCGGCGCGAAACCGAGATGGGGCAGGATGAAGGGCGCGACCAGCAGGCCGATGGCGGTGAGCGCCTCGATCAGAAAGGGACGTGCTTTCAGCATAGCAGGTCTCCTCTCACTCTCTGCCCTTGGCGCCGAGCAACCCGTGCGGGCGCAGCATCAGGACAAGGGTCATGACCGCAAACAGCATGACGTAGGCGTAACCGGGATTGAACATCGAGGTGATGCTGATGATTTCGCCGGCGATCAGCCCGCCCAGCACGGCACCGGGGAAAGAACCGACGCCGCCGATCACCACCACCACGAAAGTCTCGACCAGAATGTCGTCGCCGATGCCCGGCGTCAGCGAAACCACCGGCGCGTTGATGATGCCGGCAAAGCCGGCAGCCATCGCGCCGATGCCGAACACGATCATGAAGACGCGATGGACATTGATGCCGAGTGACGAGACCATGACCGAATCTTCGATGCCGGCCCGCACGATCATGCCGAGCCGGCTGCGATACAGCACGAAGAACAGCGCGATCAGCGCCACCGCGACGATGCCGACCACCGCGAGGCGATAGGTGGGATAGAACATGAAGCCGAGCGGCGTGATGCCCTGAAGAAGCGGCGGCGGCGGAACCAGTCTCGAGTCGCTGGTGAAGAAGAAGCGGACGACCTCGACGAAGACGATACCGAGACCGAAGGTGACCAGAAGCTGATCCTCGTCGGGGCGGTCGTAGAAATGCCGGATGACGATCCGTTCCATCAGGATGCCGACGATCATCACGAACAACGAGCCGGCGATCACCGCGACGACGAAGGAGTCGGTATAGGTGAAAGCGACATAGCCGGCATAGCCGCCCAGCATGAACATTGCGCCATGCGCCAGGTTGAGGACGCCGAGCGTGCCATAGATGATCGTCAGGCCGGACGAGATCAGTGCCAGCAGCGCACCGAGCGCCAGCCCGTTGAACAGTTGTGAAACGAAATTAGCCCAATTGACCATAACGGTACCGGATCCCCTTCCCCTGCGAGCCCTGCCGCCATCTCCCGGCGGCAGAAACGCTGCGCAGGCGGCATGGGCCGTCTACGCAGCGATAGTCGGACTGTCTCAGGTATAGTCGCCGAGCTTGCAGCCGAAGGCGTCCGGCGCCTGCATCAGGCCGTCGCCGGGGACGATTTCCACGATGTCGTAGTAATCCTCCTTGTTCTTCATGTCCGCTTCCATCTTGCCCTTGACGATCACGACGGGGCGGACGCACTGATGGTCTTCGGGACGGTAGTGCACGTCACCGGTGAGCGAGGGAATGGTCTCGCCCTTCTCCCAGGTCTTGATGACATCCGGCGGATAGAAGGTGCCGGCTTCCTCGACCATGCGAGCCCAATGGGCGAAGCTGATATAGGCGTTTTCCGCGCCCCATTCGGGCTTGTAGCCGTACTTCTTCTCGAACTCCGCGTTGAACATCTTGGCGAGCGGGAACTGGTCCTCCATCGTCCACCAGTATTCCGTGGCGGCGTAGACGCCCTGCATGAGGCCACCGGTTTCGCGGGCAAGGAACGGCACCTGATAGGGCACCACCAGCTTCATCTTGTCTAGGACGCCGAACTGCTTGGCCTGCTGGATCGACAGCACCGCGTCGTGGCCCCAGTTGACGTTGACGAGCACGTCGGCGCCGGAATTGGCCACGTTGAGCAGGTAGGACGAGAAGTCCGGCGCGCCGAGCGGCGACACCTGGTTGGTCACGGTCGTCCAGCCGGCTTCGGCGGTGTGGTCCTGCATCGACTTGGTGACGGTGTGGCCATAGGTGTAGTCCGGCGTCATATACGCCACCTTCATGTTCTTGCCGAACTCCTTGATCAGCACCGGAGCGATGGCCGCGGCAGCCGTCTGGCCGAAGAAGTTCTGGCGGAAGCCGTAGCGCACGCAATCCTTGCCGGTGGTGTCGTTCGACCCGGAGATGCCGCATACGAACAGCACCTTTTCGCGCTGCGCCAGCTTGTTGAGCGCGACCGCGACGGCGCTCGAAGTGCCGCCGGTGATCATCACCGCCTTGTTCTCGCTGATGAAGCGCTGCTGCGCCTGCACCGCCTCGTTCGGCTTGGCGCCCGAATCGGCGACGCCGAGCTTCACTTCCTTGCCGAGCACGCCCTTGGTGGTCTTCGGCGAGATCGCCTTGATCAGGTCGTTGCCGGAATTGATGTGGTCGACGGCGAGCTGGTAGCCCTTCAGTTCGTCCTCGCCCTGCACCGCATAGGTGCCGGTGCGCGGCACCGAAGCGCCCAGAAACACCGAATCGCCCTGCGAGCCGGCCGGCCAGGTGCCGATCGCCGGCTTGTCGTCGGCAAAAGCGGAGCGCGTAAAGCCCATGGGCAGCATGGCCGCGCCGGCCATTCCCATGCCGGTCAACAGCGTCTGGCGGCGAGTCCAGACGGCGGGTCGTTTAATGATATCGGACATTCAGATTCCTCCCTTGCAGTTTCCGGCATGCGCTGCGGCACGCGGCTGTTCGTCATGGGAGGAGAGCTTGAAAAACGGCGGGGGCCGCGCTTGGCGCAGCCTGCGTCATCTCATCCGGATCAGCTCCTCCCACCGGTCCAGATGCGGGAGTAAAAGCCACAAAGCTGATACCTTCCTGAATTGAACCTGACCTGAACCTGACTTTTTTCGCAAAACGACATCATCGTTTTGCGCGGACGAGGGCATCTTCCAGTGCGCCGACAAGCGCATCCATGGCCTGCCGGACAGGAGCCTGCAGCATGGAAAGGTCTCCGCCCTCCAGCCGGTCAAGGACCTGCCTCTCCAGTGCGAGAGCCGCGTCACTGACGTCCTGGTGGCCGAACGTTCCCGCCGCGCCGGCAAGCCGGTGTGCAAGTGTGGCGATCTCCCTCAATCGTTCCCGCAGCGCTCCGGCGTCCAGCGCCCACAGGCCATCGGTGTAGCCGACAAACGCGTCGCGGTCGACGGCGAGACGGGCCGGAAAAGTCCCGTCCGGGTCCAGCAAAGCAAGGTCGATCCGCGTCTGGCCCTTTTCGCCGGCCATCAGGCCGTACCGGGCTTCAGCTCCACCAGCCGATAGCCGATGCCGCGGCGCGTCTCGATGGTCGCCGCAGCACCTGCGACCCGCAACGCCTGGCGCAGCTTGGAGACCTGAGCCTCGATCGAGTTGGTGGAAACCTCGTCATTGTAGCCGTAGAGCGCTTCCTCAATCATCCGCTTGGGCGTGACATGGTTCTTGCGGCGCACCAGAAGTTCGAGCAACTGGAACTGCTTGAGCGGCAGCGGCAGGCTGTCGCCGTCGACGACCGCCTCCAGCGAGTCGCGGTCGACCACGATGTTGGCGACCGACAGATGGTTGTCCCGCATCCGCGACGGCCGCCTGAGCAGGGCGGTAACCCGCGCGCGCAGTTCCGGCACCGCGAATGGCTTGACCAGATAATCGTCGGCGCCGCGCGCCAGGCCAGTGACCCTGTCCTCGACCCGGTTGCGGGCGGTCAGCACCAGGATCGGCACCTCGATCAGACGGTTTCGCAGGTCGCGCACCAGCTCCAGCCCGTCCCGGTCGGGCAGGCCGAGATCGACGATCATCAGCGCATAGGCGGTGTCTCGGGCGGCGAGCAGTGCGTCGTCGGCGAACTCGACCGCATCCACGGTAAAGCCGAGCGCGACCAGTTCGCGCCGCACCAGGCCGGTCAGGTCGCGATCGTCGTCGACCACGAGGATGCGCGCCTGCGAGACGCCGGCCAATTCGTCGCTTTCACCGGACGTCGTACCGTTGGACAGCCTGCCGGCCATATTCATCATGCCGCTCGAGCCCCGGATGCAGTGGCCGACATTTGTGCTAGTCTTGCCGGCCAAACACAAGAGGGTTACATCCCTCGCAGGCCATTCCGGGGAGGGAACAACGATGTCGGCCTCTATCCTGATCGCCGACGACGATCCCAACATCCTGCTTGCGCTGAGCTATCTCATGCGGCGGGAAGGCCATGACGTGCGCACCGCCAGGGACGGGCAGGAAACGCTGGACGCCGTTTCCCAGGCCGCGCCCGATCTGGTCCTGCTCGACCTGATGATGCCCAAGGCCAACGGCTACGACGTGTGCCGAACGCTCCGCGCCAGCCGCCGCTACGACGCGGTGCGCATCATCATGCTGACGGCGAAAGGGCGCGAGGCGGACCAGCTCGCCGGGCTGGCGCTCGGCGCCGACGCCTATATCAGCAAGCCGTTCGCCATCGGCGAAGTGGTGGATTGCGTGGCAAGCGTGCTCGCGCAAGACCGTCGGCCGGCCGCCACCGCCGGCCTTTCCGACCTATAGGACGGGCAGGATGCTTCGCCGGACAGCAAAACGGGACCGGCTGGTCGGGCTGTTCATCGCCGCCGTGGTGCTTCTCAACCCTCCCGTCCTCAACCTTGTCGGTGGCACGCTGTTCGGCTGGCCGGCGCTCTATCTCTATCTGTTCGGCGTGTGGGGCGGGCTGATCGCCATAACCGCCCTGATTGTCGAGCGCGGCGGCGCGGGTTCCGCCGGCCGTGACCGGGACGATGACCGGCCATGAGCCAACAACTCATCATCGCCGCCGCCGTCGCCTATCTGGTGCTTTTGTTCGCCGTCGCCTACCTGGTCGAGCACAGCACCGGACGCATCTCCAAGCTCACCGGATCGAGCCTCGTCTATACGCTGTCGCTGGCGGTCTATTGCAGTTCCTGGACATTCAACGGCGGCGTCGGGCGCGCCTCGCAATCGGGCCTCGATTTCCTGCCGATCTATCTCGGGCCGACGCTGGCATTCCTGCTCGGGCCGGTGCTGATCCGCAAGATATTGCGGGTCAGCCAGGCCAACCGCATCACCTCGATCGCCGACCTCGTCGGCGCGCGCTTCAACAGCGGCGGGCTTGCCGCCCTCGTCACCATCATCGCCGTGATCGGACTGGTGCCTTATATCGCGCTGCAGCTCAAATCGATCTCGAGCGGCTTTGCGGCACTCAGCCAGAGCGGCGAGGCCGCCCATCCAATGATGCAGCCGCTGCTGGCCGACGGGGCGCTGTGGGCGGCGATTGTATTGACCATCTTCGCCATGCTGTTCGGCAGCCGTTCCATCCATCCGGGCGAACACCACCCCGGCATGATGGTCGCCATCGCGCTGGAATCCATCCTCAAGTTCGTCTGCCTGACCGCCATCGGCCTGTTCGTCGGCTACGGGCTTTTCAACGGCTTCGGCGATCTCTTCACCCGCACCATGGCCGTGCCGGAAATCCACGCCATCTTCGAATACGCGCCCGACCGCTACGGCTACAACTGGATCGCCATGACCCTGCTGGCGATGATGGCGGTGTTCTGCCTGCCGCGCCAGTTCCAGGTGATGGTGGTCGAGAATGTCGATGAGCGGCATCTCGACCGGGCGCTGTGGCTGTTCCCGCTCTACCTGCTCGCTATCAACCTGTTCATCCTGCCGATCGCCATCGCCGGGCGCATGCTTTTGCCAGCCGACACTGATCCCGACAACCTCGTGCTTGCCCTGCCGCTGGCGACCGGCCAGCCGGGGTTGGCGCTGATCGCGTTTCTGGGCGGGCTATCGGCCTCGGCCTCGATGGTGGTGGTCGAGACGACGGCGCTGAGCCTGATGGTGTGCAACGACGTGGTGATGCCGGCGCTGCTTCGGGTCAAGGCGCTGGGACTCGCCCGAAAACCCGACCTGACGCGCCTGCTTTTGTGGGTGCGCCGCATCGTCATGATCGCGGTCATGGCACTCGGCTATTTCTACATGCGCCACGACAGCGCGCAGTTCGCGCTGGTGTCGATCGGGCTGATGTCGTTCGTCGCCGTCGCCCAGTTCGCCCCGGCCATCGTCGGCGGCCTGTTCTGGCGCGGCGCCACCAAGGCCGGCGCTTTCGCCGGCATTTCCGCCGGTGTTCTGGTCTGGGCTTACACGTTGCTGTTGCCGTCCTTCGCCCGCTCCGGCGCGTTCGAGATCGGCTTCGTCGCCGACGGGCCGTTCGGCGTGGCGCTCCTGAAACCCTACGCGCTGTTCGGCCTCACCGGGCTCGACCCCGTCACCCACAGCGCGTTCTGGTCGTTGCTGGCGAATATCGGCGCTTTCCTGATCGTATCGCTGACCGGGCACCAGAGCCCGGTCGAACAGGCACGCGCCGCCCTGTTCGTCGATACCGAGCATCTCGACGAGGTGGCGCAGATCTGGCGGCGCACCGCGCGCGTGCCCGACCTGATGTCGCTGGTGTCGCGTTTCCTCGGCCGTGAGAAAGCCGCCGCCGCCTTTGCCGGCTGGGCGCATACGCGCGGCCTCGACCCGGCGACCGCGATCCAGGCAGACGCCGAAACCGTGCTGTTCTACGAACGGCTGCTGGCAGGCGTCATCGGAGCCGCGTCTGCGCGCGTGCTGGTCAGCGCCATCGTCGAGGAGGAACAGCTCGGCGTCGACGAGATGATGCGCATCCTCGACGAAACATCGCGCATCATCGAGGCCAACCGCCAGCTCGAGGACAAGTCGCGCGCGCTCGAAATGGCGACGGCCGAACTGACGGAAGCCAACGCCCAGTTGCAGGTCCTCGACCGGCTGAAGGACGACTTCGTCGCCACCGTCAACCACGAACTGCGCACGCCGCTGGCCTCGATCCGGGCGTTCTCCGAGATCCTGCGCGACCATCCCGACCTGCCCGACGAGGAACGGCACGAATTCCTGCGTATCGTCGTCACCGAGTCCGAACGCCTGACCCGGCTCATCAACCAGTTGCTCGACCTGTCCAAGATCGAGGCGACCGGCGCCATTCCCGCGCAAAGCGCGGTGGTGGATCTGGCCACCGTCATCCGCGAATCCACCGCCGCCATGCATCAGGTGTTCGCGGCCAGCCAGGTCGAACTGGCCCTGCGTATCGAAGCCGACCCGGCACTGGTGATCGGCGATCACGACCGGCTGGTGCAGGTTGTCATCAACCTGCTCGGCAACGCCGCCAAATTCTCTCCGGGCGGACGCGGCCGCGCGACACTGTGGCTTCGCCGCGTCGGCCGCGAATTCGAGATCACGGTAAGCGACAACGGGCCTGGCATCCGCGCCGCGGACCGCGAGATCGTTTTCGAGCGGTTCCGCCAGCTTGGCGACACGATGAGCGACAAGCCGCAGGGCGCGGGGCTCGGCCTGGCGATATCGCATCGCATCATCGCCCAGCATGGCGGCCGCATCTGGGTCGAGGGCGCCAAGGGCGGCGGCGCCGCCGTCCATATCCGCCTGACGCGGGCGCCCGCA
>JBARYG010000055.1:0-6595 GCA_049647745.1 Mesorhizobium sp. | reverse complement strand
CTTGGTGGACTGGGTGGTCTCTGTCGCGACCGAGCAGGGCGTCGTCCTGGACAAGGGGTCGGTTGAGACCTGTCTCGACTACATGACGCTGACGGCGGAATCACGTGCATTCATTGGACTCTGGAGCCGAGGCCGCCGATTCCCCCTCCTGCCTATCCGCAATGGGTTCATCATCGACCTCGAAGCGATCGGCGGCTTCCTGCTCACGCTTTTCGTCCGCATACCCGATCGCACCGGCCAGCGCGGGCCGGCCTTCGAGAGCATGTGGCGCCTCGCGCTCAAGGAAAATGGCTTCGACCTCGCGCTGGTCGGCGAGATCACGGCGCCTGATGGCAGCGTCCGCGAGGTCGACGTCGGCGTCCGCATCGGTTCGACCTTGGTATTGATGGAATGCCGGGCGATGGAGCGCCCGCTCGACTACGAGATCGGCAAGCCCAGCGTGCTAGCCGTCCGCCAGGCGGGCTTGCTGGAAAAGCTCGAGCAGGTCGAAAGCTTGCGCGCATTTATCGAAGCCAATCCCAAAGGAACAAACTACGATCTTGGGTGGTGTCGGCGGATCGCGCATTTCGTCGTCGGACCTTTCGAGGAGTTCGTCTGGAGCCGTGAAGCGCGCTTCTGGGATGGCGAGAAACCGCGCATTCTGAGCGCCGATGCCATGCTCGAGTTGCTTGAGACGATGCGGACCGCCACGCTCGAGCCCGATGCCAGTAAGCCTGGGCAACAAGTCGTAACGCTGTAGCCACGAATAGCGGTTTACAAGACGAGCGGTTAGATCACTCAACGACGGGGATGGAGGTGCGTTGCAGCCGAAGCTCGTTTACTAGGTGAAGGTCACCTTTTCCGGCTTAGTCGCCCGAAACCTGCCATTCCGCTTCCCACCCCGAAACGGGTCCTACTGTCAGCCAGGAGTGAAAGGATTCGTTCAGGCAGAATGGGGACCGTTTCCGGTCAGTCTGGTCGTGAAGAAATCTGGCGGTAAGCGACCATTCTCCCTCCGACCTAATTTCGGCCATTCAGGGCTCTTCAGGGATCGCTCGGAAGCTGCCGTTTGTTCAGCTAAAGCGTGTCGCTCTAACCGGCCATCGCCTTTTCGCTCAAAAAGACTTCCAGCGCCGCCTTTGGCCTGATGGCACTCCGGGTTCGATTTCGTCCGGCGCTCTTGGCTTCGTAAAGCAGCTTGTCGGCCCGTTCATAGAGTTTCGCGAAATCGTCATCGCCGAAGGCATCCGCCACTCCCATGCTGGCGGTTACAGGTCGCTCGAGGCCCGGAACGGTATTGGCGACAATGACCGGAATTGCCTGTCGCCGGCGCTCCGCCAGGATATCGGCATCCTTGCCGCGCAAGAGAAGCACGAATTCTTCACCGCCAAGGCGGTATGCCAGAACGTCCGGCCCGGTCTGGATGGCGCTGGCTACGGCTTTGAGCACGGCATCTCCAACCGCATGCCCGTTTACGTCGTTGATCGCCTTGAAATGATCGAGGTCGATGACAGCCAATGTGGCGAAGCCTTCGGCTCGAAGCCGCGCAAACTGTCCCTCGATGGCCCGCCGGTTGAGCAATCCCGTCAATGGGTCCGTTTCGGAAAGCCGTTCAAGCAGATCGGCTTCGGTGCGGGCGCGATCCCGCTCGCGCTTCATCGTCACGAAGCGATCCGCTACGCCAAGCGTGGTGAGGAGGACTTCGAACAGACAGCCAGCATAGAACATGAGCATGGCGTCGATGCTGTTGAACCAGGGGACCACCCCCGTTACCAGACGGATCAGTCCGACCGCCACCATTGGCGTGTATCCGACTGCCTGGAATTTTGCAGCGCGACTTCCGCGACGCAATGCGTCGATCATCGACAGTATGAAAACGATAAGGATTGGTGCAAACGCGGCCGTGTATGCGCTCGATTGTACGGGCCGTGCAACGAACGGAAATGCCGCATGAAACGCACTCAGGAACAATGCCCATGCCGCGCAATAGGGTAGCAGACGCCGCAGCACCGGGTGGATCAGTCCGGGCTCGATGAAGCTGTAAGTGAACATCGCTCCGAACGCGACCGTCATCCCGAAGAGCAAGGTGGTCATCCAGCTCAAAGTCATGGCCGGCGGGTCGAAAAATACGACTGACAAACCTGACGATGCCAGAATGGTCATCAGCAGCGACAGCGTCAGCGCCGAGTGCCAGAGAACGAAAGGCTCACGCAGGATTCGATAGAACGCCGCATTGAAGATAAGGGGCATGGCGAGCATGCCCGTAAGTCCGGCCACAATGATCAGGAGCCGCATGTCGTCGGTGCCGTCGCCGGTTGCATCCACCGGAGCCAGATAGGCTCGTTCCAGCGTCATCCGGTGGCTTGGCAGATCAATCGCGACGACGATCTGCCGGGTCGCGCGCGTCACGTCCGGCAGGGAAGCCTTGAAATACCCGCCAGCCATTGAACTGGGCAAGGCCGCTGCGGAAATGGAGGCTTGCCGCACCGCGCCGTCCCGGTCGATTGCAAGCAGATGCACCGCCTTGAGTGCGCTCCGCCTTGAGAGAAAGTATCGAGGAAGGATATCGTCCGGGCCGAGATCGAAGCGAAGCAGCACCCGCTCGGCATCGATGGAAAATTTCCGGTCGCCACAGGACCACCGCCCGGCCGCCAGAGCAATGGTAGCCACGTCTTCCGAGATGCTGCCGGACGCCCAGCAGGAATTGCGAATGTTGCTGGATTCGGCGGCGTGGGTCGACCCAACGCCGAGATGCGTCAGCGTCAACAGAAGCAGCAAGGCTGCCAAAGCCCTTTTTCGAAACCCACCCCAAGCCATGAATTGCCGATACGGCTAGAAGCTTTCGATGCCGTTAAACGCCGCATGGAAGCGTCCGTTATCGGCTGGGCGAGGCCGCGCCCAATTGACTGGAAGCGGCGCTGATCTTGCTAGGCGTCTCTTACTTCCGCTGACCTTTCCGGGAACAAAAGGCGGCCAGTCCAAAGGCTGCCCGGTTACGGGCGTCTAATGATCATTTGGTGGATGGCTGCTCGCTTCAGTCGCCCTTTCACGTCCCCGCATAGGCCGCGATCGCGGCCATGTTCACGATGTCGCTGTCCTTCGCGTTCAGGTTCACGATCTGCACCGGCTTGTTGAGGCCGACCAGCAGCGGGCCGATAACGGTTGAGCCGCCGAGTTCCTGGAGCATGCGGGTCGAGATCGAGGCGGAGTGGAAGGCGGGCATCACCAGCACGTTGGCCGGGCCGGTCAGGCGGATGAACGGGTATTGCGCCATGGCGCGCGGGTTGAGCGCTACGTCGGCGGCCATCTCGCCGTCATATTCGAAATCGACGCGGCGCTTGTCGAGGATTTTTACCGCCTCCTGGATCCTCTCCGAGCGTTCTCCTTGCGGGTGGCCGAAGGTCGAGTAGGCGAGCATGGCGACGCGCGGTTCGTAGCCCATGCGCCGGGCGAAATTGGCGGCTTCCTCGGCGATGTCGGCGATCTGCACCGCGTCCGGCATGTCGTGCACGGCGGTGTCGGCGACGATCACGGTGCGGCCGCGCGCCAGAACGATGGAGGCGCCGATGACGGTATGGCCGGGGCGCTCGTCGATGACGCGGCGGATGTCGTCGAGCGCCGTCGAATAGTTGCGGGTGACGCCGGTGACGATGCCGTCGGCGTCGCCCAGAGCCACCATGCAGGCGGCGAAATGGTTGCGGTCGTTGTTGATCAGCCGCTGGCAGTCGCGAAACAGGAAGCCCTTGCGCTGCATGCGCTCGTACAGATAGTCGGTATAGGGGCCGTTGCGGCGCGACAGCCGCGCATTGATGATTTCGAGGCCAGGTTTGTTAAGGTCGACGCCGGCGTTCTTGGCGTTTTCCTTGATGACGTCGTCGCGGCCGAGCAGGATGGCGGTGCCGAGCCGCTGGTTCACATAGGACACGGCGGCGCGCATCACCTGTTCCTCCTCGCCTTCGGCGAAGACGATGCGCTTGGGCTGGCGGCGTACGCGGTCGTAGATGCGCTGCAGCGTCGAGGCGATCGGGTCGCGGCGGGCGGAAAGCTCCTGCGCGTATTTGTCGAGGTCGAGGATCGGCCGGCGCGCCACGCCGGTTTCCATCGCCGCTTTGGCCACCGCGACGGGAATAGCCGAGATCAGGCGCGGGTCGAACGGCACCGGGATGATGTAGCTGGGGCCGAATTTCGGCCGGTTGCCCTGATAGGCGGCGGCGACGTCGTCGGGCACGTCCTGGCGGGCGAGTTCGGCCAGCGCCTGGGCTGCGGCGATCTTCATGGCGTCGTTGATGGTGGTCGCGCGCACGTCGAGCGCGCCGCGAAAAATGTAGGGAAAGCCGAGCACGTTGTTGACCTGGTTCGGGTAGTCCGAGCGGCCGGTCGCCATGATCGCGTCGGTGCGGATCTTGGCCGCTTCTTCCGGCGTAATTTCCGGGTCCGGGTTGGCCATGGCGAAGATGATCGGGTTTTTGGCCATGGAGCGCAGCATGTCGGGCGTCAGCGCGCCCTTGGCCGACAGGCCGAGGAACACGTCGGCGCCTTCCATGGCTTCGGCCAGCGTGCGCGCCTCGGTCTTCACCGCATGCGCCGATTTCCACTGGTTCATGCCCTCGGTGCGGCCCTGCCAGACAACGCCCTTGGTGTCGCATAGCGTGATGTTTTCCGGCGAAAAGCCCATCGCCTTCATCAGTTCGATGCAGGCGATGCCGGCCGAGCCGGCGCCGTTGCACACCATCTTCGTCGTCTTCATGTCGCGGCCGGTGATTTCCAGCGCGTTGATCAGGCCGGCGGCGGAGATGATTGCGGTGCCGTGCTGGTCGTCGTGAAAGACGGGAATATCCATCAGCTCGCGCAGGCGCTGCTCGATGATGAAGCATTCGGGCGCCTTGATGTCTTCAAGGTTGATGCCGCCGAAGGAGGGGCCGAGATAGCGCACGCAGTTGATGAATTCGTCGGCGTCCTCGGTGTCGACCTCGAGGTCGATGGCGTCGACGTCGGCGAAGCGCTTGAACAGCACCGCCTTGCCCTCCATCACCGGCTTTGACGCGAGCGCGCCGAGATTGCCCATGCCGAGGATGGCGGTGCCGTTGGAGATGACGGCGACCATGTTGCCGCGCGTCGTATAGTCGAAGGCTCTGCTGGGATCGTCGGCGATCGCCTGCACCGGCACTGCGACACCCGGCGAATAGGCGAGCGACAGGTCGCGCTGGGTCGCCATCGCCTTGGTCGGCACGATCTCCAGCTTGCCCGGCCGGCCCATGGCATGGAATTCGAGCGCTTCCTCGGGGCTGACCGAAGGGCCTTGCTCGGCGTGCCTGTCTTTCCGTGCCATGTTGCCCTTCCCTCCCGAGCGGTATGGTGTCGTCCACGATTCTTTGTGGACTGTTCGCCGGTAAGGCTACACTTTGCGAATGTAAATCGCCAAGCCAATGCACATGGAAATTTTGGAAACAGTTTCTTGAACGACGAAACGCCGATCCGCCCCGATGCTGCGGCAACGCCGGTTGCCGCAGCGGGCTCAGTCACGCCCCCTTCAACCGCGACGGGTGGCGTTACCCCCATGATGGAGCAGTATATCGAGATCAAGGCGGCCAACCCGGATTCGCTTTTGTTCTATCGCATGGGCGATTTCTACGAGCTGTTCTTCGACGACGCGGAAAAGGCGAGCGCCGCGCTCGGCATCGTGCTCACCAAGCGCGGCAAGCATCAGGGCGCGGATATCCCGATGTGCGGCGTGCCGGTTCATGCCGCCGACGATTATCTGCAGAAGCTCATCGCGCTGGGTTTCCGCGTCGCCGTCTGCGAACAGATCGAGGACCCGGCGGAAGCGAAGAAGCGCGGGTCGAAGTCGGTGGTGCGGCGCGACGTGATCCGGCTGGTGACGCCCGGCACCATCACCGAGGACAAGCTGCTGGCGCCGTCCGAATCCAGCTTCCTGATGGCGCTGGGGCGGGTGAAGGGGGCTGCCGATTCCTCCTCCTACGCACTGGCATGGATCGACATTTCCACCGGCGCGTTCCGCGTTGCCGAAACGACGTCCGAGCGGTTGCTCGCCGACATTTTTCGCGTCGATCCGCGTGAACTGATCGTTGCCGAATCCGTATTTTACGACCCGAACCTGAAGCCGGTGTTCGACCTGCTTGGCCGCGTCGCCAGCCCGCAGCCGCCCAACCTGTTCGATTCCGCCTCCGCCCCGGCGCGCATCGCCCGTTTCTTCGAGGTGGCGACGCCGGACAGTTTCGGTACTTTTTCGCGTGCCGAGCTTTCGGCGGTTTCGGGCATCATCGCCTATGTCGAGAAGACGCAGAAGGCCGAGCGGCCGCCTCTGTCGCGGCCCGAGCGCGAAGAGCAGGGATCGAGCCTGTTCATCGATCCGGCGACGCGCGCCAATCTGGAACTGCTGCGTACGCTTTCGGGCAGCCGCGAAGGCTCGCTGTTCAAGGCCATCGACCGCACCGTCACCGGCGGCGGCGCGAGGCTGCTCGCCGACCGGCTGATGGCACCGCTGACCGACCCGGAGAAAATCGCGGCACGGCTGGATTCGGTGTCGTTCTTCCGCAACGAGGCGCGCGCGTGCCAGGCGGTGCGGCTGGCGCTGAAGGGCGTCGCCGACATGCCG
>JBARYG010000054.1:0-7032 GCA_049647745.1 Mesorhizobium sp. | reverse complement strand
ACGTCCTCGGCCGTCAGCGGCTCGAAATAGAGCCGGTCGGAGGTGTCGTAGTCGGTCGAGACCGTCTCCGGGTTGCAGTTGATCATGATCGATTCGTAGCCGGCCTCGGCAAGCGCGAAGCAGGCGTGGCAGCAGCAATAGTCGAACTCGATGCCCTGGCCGATGCGGTTCGGGCCGCCGCCGAGGATAACCACCTTTTTCCTGTCCGACACGCCGGCTTCGTTGGCGGGCTGGCCGGCGAACGGCACCTCGTAGGTGGAGTACATATAGGCGGTGGGCGAGGCGAATTCGGCGGCGCAGGTATCAATGCGCTTGTAGACCGGGCGCACGCCCAGCGCATTGCGCAGCTGCGCGACTTCCTTGGCGGTCTTGCCGGTCAGCGAGGCGAGGCGTGCGTCGGAGAAGCCCATGGCCTTCACCATGCGCAGGTTGGCGGCATCGGCGGGGATGCCGTGCTCGCGGACGCGGCCCTCCATGGCGAGAATGCCGGCGATCTGTTCGAGGAACCACGGGTCGATCCGGCACATTTCGTGCACGTCCTCGAGCGAGGTGCCCATGCGGATCGCCTGCGCCACCATCCTCAGCCGGTCTGGCGTAGGCGTGCCAAGCGCGGCGCGGATGGCGTTCCTGTCGTCGCCCTGGCCGATGCCGGGGATCTCGATCTCGTCGAGGCCGGTGAGGCCGGTTTCCAGCCCGCGCAGCGCCTTTTGCAGGCTTTCCTGGAAGGTGCGGCCGATGGCCATGACCTCGCCGACCGACTTCATCGCGGTGGTCAGCGTATGCTCGGAGCCGGGGAACTTTTCGAAGGCGAAGCGCGGAATTTTCGTGACGACATAATCGATGGACGGCTCGAAGGAGGCCGGCGTCGCGCCGCCGGTGATGTCGTTTTCCAGCTCGTCCAGCGTGTAGCCTATCGCCAGCTTGGCGGCGACCTTGGCGATGGGGAAGCCGGTGGCCTTGGAGGCGAGCGCGGAGGAGCGCGACACGCGCGGGTTCATCTCGATGACGACGAGGCGGCCGTCGGCGGGGTTGACGGCGAACTGCACGTTGGAACCGCCGGTCTCGACGCCGATCTCGCGCAGCACCGCGATCGAGGCGTTGCGCATCATCTGGTATTCCTTGTCGGTCAAGGTGAGCGCGGGGGCCACCGTGATCGAATCGCCGGTGTGGACGCCCATCGGGTCGATGTTTTCGATCGAGCAGATGATGATGCAGTTGTCGGCCCTGTCGCGCACGACCTCCATCTCGTACTCTTTCCAGCCGAGCACGCTCTCCTCGATCAGCACTTCCGTCGTCGGCGAGGCGTCGAGGCCCGACTGCACGATCTCGTAGAATTCGGCGCGGTTGTAGGCGATGCCGCCGCCGGTGCCGCCCAGCGTGAAGGAGGGGCGGATTATGGCCGGCAGGCCGATCTCGTCCAGCGCCTGGGCCGCGAGCGCCATGGCGTGGGTGACGTAACGCTGCTTGCGGTCGCCTTCGCCGAGGTTCCAGGCGGTTTCAAGCGCGTCCAGCGCGGCATCGAGATTGGCGGGGCTCGCGGCCTTCAGCGCGGCGCGCTCGGCTTCGTGCTTGCGCCGGTCCTCGTCCTTGACGGCGGAGGCGTTGGCCAGCATCGACTTCGGCGTTTCCAGTCCGATCTTCTTCATCGCCTCGCGAAACAGCGAACGATCCTCGGCCTTGTCGATGGCATGGGCGTCTGCACCGATCATCTCGACGCCGTAGCGGTCGAGCACGCCCATGCGCCTGAGCGACAGCGCGGTGTTGAGCGCGGTCTGGCCGCCCATGGTGGGCAAAAGCGCGTCGGGGCGCTCGCGGGCGATGATCTTGGCCACGACTTCCGGCGTGATCGGCTCGATATAGGTGGCGTCGGCCAGTTCCGGGTCGGTCATGATGGTGGCCGGGTTGGAGTTGACCAGGATAACGCGGAACCCTTCCTCGCGCAGCGCCTTGCAGGCCTGCGTGCCGGAATAGTCGAATTCGCAGGCCTGGCCGATGACGATGGGGCCGGCCCCGATGATCAGGATGGATTTGATATCGGTGCGTTTCGGCATGGCGGGTCCACTATTGTTGCGCGCGAAAGACCGGGACGGCACTTCTTTTCGCGGCTGACGCGACGTGAAGGTCCGGCCGGTGCGCAAGGAAATTCTTGTGTCAGGCTAAGTGGGCCTTATAGGGGAGGTTGTCCGGTTGCGTAACCCCCAAAAACGCCCGAAAACACGTTGAAAACACCTATCCCGCTGCATTGCTGTCGGGAACCGGCCGCGTGCGCGGTGAAGCGCTCAGACTTCGGCTTTGACATCATCAAGCGGGGGCAGGGCCGTGTCGACGATCGCCGCGGCGATCACGCTGTCGAGCAGGCCGGGAAAGCGGCTTTCAAGGTCGTCGCGGCGCAGCGTGGTGAATTTGCTGGTGCCGACCGCCTTCGTCCTCGTGATGCCGGCCTCGCGCAGCTTGGCCAGATGGTAGCTGAGATTGGTCTTCGAGGTGAGGCTGAGGAACATCGAGCAGTTCATCGGCGTTTCGCGCCGCGCCAGTTCGCGCACGATCGCAAGCCGCGTCGGATCGCCAAGCGCCACAAGCACATTGGGCAACGCGATCTGGTCGACACTGGGATAAGGCAACTGGTGCATGCCTCCGAATTAAGCACAATGAGCGGCTATTTCAACGCCGGCACATTTTCGCCCGGCCATGCCGCTTGTCCGATGCCGCGCAGCCGGTGCTGACACAGTGCTGTCAGCATATGTCTGTTATTTTTTCCTGGCCTCATTGAAATGGCAGTCGCCTATATCCAATTGTTCAATCTTCTTTGAACTAAGGATATCCCCATGGACAAGCGACTTATCTGGCTGGCGGTCGGATCGTTCACGATCTCGACCGAAGGTTTCGTCATCTCCAGCCTGCTTCCCGACATCGCAGCCGACGCGCATATTTCGGTTCCGCTGGCGGGCATCCTCATCACCGCTTTCGCGCTGGCCTATGCCATCGGCACGCCGATCCTGGCCACGCTCACCGGAGAATGGGACCGGCGGCGCGTCATCCTTTCGACGATGGCGCTGTTTGTTCTCGGCAATCTGGGCGCTGCGTTGAGTTCCTCGTTCGAACTGCTTTTGGCGTCGCGCATCATCATGGCGCTGTCGTCGGGCCTGTTTGCGGCGACCGCGCAGGCAACCGCCGTTGCGCTGGTCGATCCGCATCACCGCGCAAGAGCGATTGCCGTCGTTGTGGGCGGCACCACGGTTGCGGTTGCGGTCGGCGCGCCGCTCGGTGCGCTGGTCGCGGCCTTTGCCGGCTGGCGCGGCACTTTCTTCGCCATTGCCGGCATGGGGGCGCTGGCCGGCGTGGTCCTGTGGCTGCGCCTGCCGCGCGGCATCGCCGGCACAAGGCTGCCGTTGAGAGAAAGGCTGGCTGCGGCGCTGGTTCCCGGCGTGCGGCCGATGCTGTTGACGACGCTGCTGACGCTGACCGGCGCGTTCGCCGTCTTCTCCTATATCGCGCCGCTGGCGATCGAGGCGGGCGGGCTGAGTGAAATGGCATTGCCGGGAATGCTGCTGGCTTTCGGTGTCGGCGCCGTCATCGGCAACATTGCCGGCGGCCAGGCGGCGGACCGGTTCGGCGCCACGCGCACGGTGCTCTGGTCGCTGGGCCTCAGTGCGGTGTTCCTGCTTTCGGCATCCATGATCCCGGCGTTCCTGCCGCGTGATCTGGCCGGACCGGCGCTGATCGCCCTGATGGTGCCGTGGGGCATCGTCGGCTGGGCGTTTCCGCCGGCGCAGGCCAGCCGCATCGTCAGGCTCGCCCCCGACGCCGCCCCGATCGTGCTGTCGCTGAACGGCTCGGCGCTTTACTTCGGTGTCGCGCTGGGCGCGGCAATCGGTGGGCTCGTGCTGCGATTCGGATCGCCGCTCGATCTCGGCGTGGTGGCGGCACTGTTTCCGCTGGCGGGGCTCGGCGTCGTGCTGGCGAGCGCTCGTTCCGCCAGAATTGCGGCGGTACCGGCCGAATAGGGCGGCCGGAATGGCGGCGGACAGACATGCCCGCCGCCGCAGGTCAGTCGAGGGCCTGTTTTGAGGTCTGTGTGGGGACACCATACGAACCGTCCGCGAACCCACGCACGTCATCCTCGGCCTTGTGCCTAGGATGACGTGGCATAGGCAGCATAGAGTGACGCCCGACTTCCGCCTCCGTCGGCTCAGGCGAAGGAGCCGGTCTTGACCTCACCGTCGCGCTCGTAAGTAGCGCTGGAGACGCCGTTGCCGGATGTCTTCGCCCGCGTCTGCCTGAGCGAAACCGGCATCGCGCTGTCGCCGAACAGGCGCTTGCCTTTGCCGAGCAGCACCGGGAAGACCAGAACGGTAAACTTGTCGATCAGGTCGCTGGCGAAAAGCGTGCGGGCAAGCTGGCCGGAACCCTGGATCAGAAGGTCGGGGCCTTCCTGCTTCTTCAGTTCGCGAAGCGAAGCCAGGATGTCCGTGCCCAGCGGCTTTGAGTTCTGCCAGGCCAGCGTCTCGGGAGACGAGGTTGCCACATATTTGGTGACGGCGTTGAACTGTTCGCCGATGGGGTTGTCGGCGTGATGCGGCCAGTAGGCGGCAAAGATGTCGTAGGTCTTGCGGCCGAGCAGCAACTCGTAGGGCGTCGAGAATATCTCGCCCATGACCTCGTCCATGCCGTCCTCGTTCCAGAAGGGAACCGTCCATCCGCCGAAGCTGAAGCCGCCGGTCGGGTCTTCTTCCGGCCCGCCGGGCGCCTGCATGACGCCGTCGAGGCTGATGAAAGTGGATGCTTTTATCTTTCGCATGGCACGTCCTCCGTGTTGGGTTCTCCCCAAGGACGGACAGGACACCATGCAGCCGACATTTCCATGACGCGAAATCGTGCGGGCGACGATCAGCCGAAGCCGACGACGGTGTCGTAGAGCAGCTTGAAATTGAGCGCGAGGATGATGGCGGCGACGACCCAGGCCAGCCAGGCGACACCGCGCGGAATGGCGAAGCTGCCCATCTTGCCGCGGTCGGAAACGAACATCACCAGCGGGATGACGGCGAAGGGAAGCTGCATGGACAGGATGACCTGACTGAAGACCAAAAGTTCGGCAGTTCCATGCTCGCCGTAAAGCGCCGTCACCACCACCACAGGAACGATGGCGAGGCCGCGCGTCAACAGGCGGCGCGCCCATTGCGGAATCCGCAGATGCAAAAACCCTTCCATGACGATCTGGCCCGCAAGCGTCGCCGTCACCGTGGAGTTGAGGCCGGAGGCGAGGAGCGCGATGGCAAACAGGATCGAGGCGATGCCGAGGCCGAGCAGCGGCGACAGCAACTGGAACGCCTGGCCGATTTCGGCCACGTCCTCATGACCGGTGCCGTGGAAGGCCACCGCCGACACGATCAGGATCGAGGCGTTGACGAACAGCGCCAGCATCAGGGCGATGGTCGAGTCAAGCGTCGCCCATTTGATCGCGTCGCGTTTGCCGTGGTCAGTGCGCTCATAGGCGCGGGTCTGCACGATGGAGGAGTGCAGGTAGAGATTATGCGGCATGACGGTGGCGCCGATGATGCCGATGGCGATGTAGAGCATGGCCGGATTGGTGGCGATTTCCGGCGACGGCACGAACATCGAATGCAGGATGGAGCCGACCGGCGGGGCAGCGACGAAGATCTGGACGGCGAAGCAGCCGAAGATGATGATGAGCAGCGCTACGACGAAGGCTTCCAGGTAGCGAAAGCCCTTGTTCATGAGCAGCAGTACGAGGAAGGCGTCGAGCGCGGTGAGGATTGCGCCGCCAATCAGCGGGATGCCGAACAGGAGTTGCAGGGCGATCGCGGTGCCGATGACTTCGGCGAGGTCACAGGCGATGATCGCCAGTTCGCAGGCGACCCATAGCGCATAGGCGACGGGCTTGGGATAATAGGCGCGGCAGGCCTGCGCGAGGTCGCGGCCGGTGGCGATGCCGAGCCGGGCGGCCAGCGCCTGCAACAGGATCGCCATCAGGTTGGACAGCATGACGACGAACAAAAGCGTGTAGCCGAACTGCGCGCCGCCGGCGAGGTCGGTCGCCCAGTTGCCGGGGTCCATGTAGCCGACCGAGATCATGTAGCCGGGGCCCATGAAGGCGAACAGGCGGCGCATCCAGCTGCCGCCGCCGGGCACAGGGACGGTGGCGTGGACTTCCGGCAGGCTGGGTCTTTCACCGCGTTCCGTGCGGAAGAAACGCCAGGCGGATGGCGGCTGCTGCGCGGTGGTTTCGGATTCAGACATGGATATCCTGTCTTGTCGATGCGTGGCTACCCGTGTTCATCTATGCCAAGGCTCAACATTATGCAATAGGCTATATTTCATTGTGCCGGCTTTGTGCAAAACGGCGTCGTCGTCATAATCGGGGAGGGACATGGTGCAGATAGGCGTCCAGAAAAATGGAAGCCTGTGCTATGAATGTTAAAGCGTGTTCGAATACACGTTCGATAACCGATCCGGCGTTATCCGATCCGGTCACCTGGGAGAGGCGTCTTGGCGCAGAAAATCCGATCCATTCCGCGCGACGAGCCATTGCCCGATGCCGAAATCCATTCCGAGGGTTTTCGGCAGACGCGCGAGGCGCAGCGCAGCGCGTTGGTCGAGGACTATGTCGAACTGATCGCCGACCTGATCGAGGATGGCAACGAAGCGCGCCAGGTGGACATCGCAGCGCGGCTCGGCGTTTCACAGCCGACGGTGGCCAAAATGCTGACGCGGCTTTGCGCCGAGGGGCTGGTTTCCAGAAAGCCCTATCGCGGCGTGTTTTTGACCGATGCCGGTCGCAAGATGGCCGGTGAAAGCCGCATCCGCCACCAGACCGTCGAAGCGTTCCTGCGTTCGCTGGGCGTCAGTGCGGAGACAGCGCGGGTCGATGCCGAGGGTATCGAGCACCATGTCAGCGCCGAGACGCTGGAAGCGTTCCGCAAGGCGATGGCGGCGGACTGAAGGTCCGTGGGCGACGTTGGAACCGGCGCAACGGTCATGCGTTGACGGCCATGCCCGCGATCGTCGCGGGTC
>JBARYG010000053.1:0-49499 GCA_049647745.1 Mesorhizobium sp. | reverse complement strand
GCCGACAGCGACACGCCGCGTGGCTTTGCAGCAGCACTCCAGGCGAAGCGCGAGGCCGGTAAATTCGGCCTCATCGCCGAGATCAAGAAGGCGAGCCCGTCCAAGGGCCTGATCCGCGCCGATTTCGACCCGCCGGCGCTGGCCAAAGCCTATGAGCGGGGCGGCGCGGCCTGCCTTTCCGTGCTGACGGATGCGCCGTCGTTCCAGGGCGCGCCGGAGTTCCTCACCGAAGCGCGCCGCGCTGTCGCCTTGCCTGCCCTGCGCAAGGATTTTCTGTTCGACCCCTATCAGGTCTATGAGGCGCGCGCCTGGGGCGCCGACGCCATCCTCATCATCATGGCCAGCGTCGATGACGCCATGGCGAAGGAACTGGAAGAAACCGCCGCCGCACTCGGCATGGACGCGCTGGTGGAAGTGCACGACCAGCCGGAACTGGAGCGCGCGCTAAAACTGAAATCGCGGCTGGTCGGTATCAACAACCGCAATCTGCGCACCTTCGAGACCAGCCTCGACGTGTCCGAACGACTGACCTCCATGGTTCCGGCCGACCGGTTGTTGGTCAGCGAGAGCGGCATCTTCACCCATGCCGACTGCAGGCGGCTGGAAAAAAGCGGCATCGGTACCTTCCTAATCGGCGAAAGCCTGATGCGGCAGGAAGACGTCACGCTGGCCACCCGGCTTCTGCTGACCGGGGCGGCATCGGCCGCTGAAAATGTCTAGCCCGCGCGCAGGCACCGTCCTTACCCATCTTGGCGCCGAGGGCGAGGCGCACATGGTCGATGTCGGCGACAAGGCCGACACCACCCGCACGGCGATCGCCGAGGGTTTTGTTTCCATGCTGCCCGAAACGCTGGCCATGATCGTCGAAGGCAATGCCAAGAAAGGCGACGTGCTCGGCACCGCGCGCATCGCCGGCATCATGGCGGCCAAACGCGCGCACGAACTTATCCCGCTCTGCCATCCGCTGCTGTTAACGAAAGTGTCGATCGATATCGAGCCAGACCACGCTTTGCCCGGCCTGAAGGTCACCGCCCTTGCCCGCGTCACCGGCAAGACCGGGGTCGAGATGGAAGCGCTCACCGCCGCCTCCGTCGCCTGCCTGACCATCTACGACATGGCCAAGGCGGTCGACCGCGCCATGGTGATCTCGAACATCCGGCTGATGGAAAAGACCGGCGGCAAATCCGGCACCTACAAGGCTGGAGCCTGATATGGCGCTGATCCCGGTCGCAGAAGCATTGCAACGTCTGCTGGACGGCGTCGTGCCGCTGCCCGGCGAAAGCGTGCCGCTGGCCGAAGCCATGGACCGCGTGCTGGCCGAGCCGATCCTGGCGTTGCGTACCCAGCCGCCTTTCGACGCTTCCGCCATGGACGGCTATGCGGTTCGCAGCGCCGACATCGCCGCGTTGCCGGCGCGGCTGACGGTGATCGGGACGGCGCCGGCGGGGCGTGGCTTTATCGGCTCGGTCGGTTCGGGCGAGGCAGTACGCATCTTCACCGGCGCACCCCTGCCCTCGGCGGCAGACACCGTCGTCATCCAGGAAAACGTCCGCGATCTCGGCAACGGCATTGTCGAGGTGCTGGAACCGACGGTGCAAGGCGCCAACATACGCCGCACCGGCCTCGACTTCGTCAAGGGCGACCTGCTTCTGGAAAAAGGCCGCCTGCTCGATCCGGCGGCCCTGTCGCTGGTGGCCGCCGCCAACCACCCAAGCGTCAGCGTCGTCAGGCGGCCGCTGGTTGCCATCATCGCCACCGGCGACGAGTTGCTGACGCCAGGCAGCGAGCCCGGCCCCGGCCAGATCATTTCCTCCAATGCTTATGGCGTCGCCGCGGTCGCACATTCGATCGGCGCACGCGCGCTTGATCTCGGCATCGCCGCCGACCGCAGGGAAGCCATCGCCCAGCGCATAAGGCAGGCCGTCGATGCCGGGGCGGACGTTCTCGTCACGCTGGGCGGCGCTTCCGTCGGCGACCTCGACCTCGTGCACGACGCGCTGACCGGCGAAGGCATGACGCTCGACTTCTGGAAGGTCGCGATGCGGCCGGGCAAGCCCCTGATGTCAGGCCGGCTCAACGGCATCCGCTGCATCGGGCTACCGGGCAATCCCGTGGCGGGGCTGGTCTGCTCGCAGCTTTTCCTGAAGCCGCTGCTTGCCCGCCTTGGCGGTCGGCCACATCGCGCCGATATGCGAGAGGCGCGGCTCGGCGCGGCGATGGCAGCCAACGACCAGCGGCAGGATTACATCCGCGCGACCGTAATCGAGGAGGACGGAGCGCTGGTCGCAACGCCGTTCGGCACCCAGGATTCCTCGATGCTGCGCCGGATGGCCGATGCCGAGGGCCTGATCGTGCGTGCGCCCTTCGCTCCCCCCGGCGGCAAAGGCGATGCCTGCCGGGTCCTGATGCTGCGCTGAATACGCATCGGCTACAAATACCTGTCATCGGCCGGGTGCTGGATATCTGCCATCGGCCGATATTCGAGGGTTGGTCCGGAATACGCGATATCTCGCAGGAAACGGCGAGACATGTCAGCGCGAAGCGCACACTGCCATAAATCCGCCTCGGCAGGTAGAGACGATGGCCACGACCCAAACCATACAAAATGGCCCCGCCGTTGCCTAAGCAAACCGGCTGGGGCCTTTGTGATTTCTAATCACCCTTGCCGGGAACGGTTTACCGGCGTTGGATTTCGGATGCTTCGCGGGTATCAGCCGCAGATCCGACTAATGGTCTCTGATTGTAGGAATCGGCAGGGCGTCCTGAAGGTCGGGCAATGCCAACCCTGTCAGTTATGCCTGCCGCGGCTCCATCATCCGTGGAGCCTTCTGGGACTATCCGGTGGAGTCATACCTCGCTCCTTCTGTCCGTTCGACACAGTCGCTGGAAGCAGCATCCGCTGGTCTGCGGCGCCTCGCAGGCAGCCTTTCTATTCGAAGGCTATGCAGCAGCGGCAGAACTCCCTTGACGACTTTGATGGTGCTCCCCTCCAATCCGGACGTCAACCATGGAATGGCCCGGGATACGAAATGTGATCGCGAACGCCGGCGCCGGCGCAATTTCCGCATGCAGCTTTTGTCAGGAGCCCGTTCGGCCTTTGTTCTTTATGCTTGCCCACCCGCGCGAAAGGCGCTTAAACGCTGGGGCAAGAATTGCACGCCTCTCGACGCGGCGTCGAAATTACCTACATGAGGAATGGCGGCGGCCCGCCGATCCATGAATTCCAGACCTGAGGCGGCGACCGGCGATGGCCGAGCATAAATATCTGTCCATTCGCGGGGCTCGCGAACACAATCTGAAAAACGTCGATCTCGACCTGCCGCGTGACTCGCTCATCGTCATGACCGGCCTGTCGGGTTCGGGAAAATCGTCCCTCGCCTTTGACACCATCTACGCCGAAGGCCAGCGCCGTTATGTCGAGAGCCTGTCGGCCTATGCGCGGCAATTTCTGGAAATGATGCAGAAGCCGGATGTCGATCAGATCGACGGCCTGTCGCCGGCCATCTCCATCGAGCAGAAGACCACCTCGAAGAATCCGCGCTCGACAGTCGGCACCGTCACCGAGATTTACGACTATATGCGCCTTCTGTTCGCGCGCGTCGGCATTCCCTATTCGCCGGCCACCGGCTTGCCGATCGAGAGCCAGACCGTTTCGCAGATGGTCGACCGCGTGCTGGCTCTAGACGAAGGCACCCGCCTGTTCATCCTCGCGCCGATCGTGCGCGGCCGCAAAGGCGAATACCGCAAGGAACTGCTGGAGCTTCAGAAAAAGGGCTTCCAGCGCGTCAAGGTCGACGGCGTCTTCTATGAAATCGCCGACGTGCCGGCACTGGACAAGAAATACAAGCATGACATCGATGTGGTGGTCGACCGCATCGTGGTGCGCGGCGACCTTGCCACGCGTCTGGCCGATTCCATTGAAACGTCGCTGAAACTGGCCGAAGGGCTGTGCGTCGCCGAATTCGCCGACAAGCCGCTCGACGCCAGCCAGACGGGCGAGGATTCGGTCAACAAATCGAAGAACGAGACGCACGAACGCATTCTGTTTTCGGAAAAATTCGCCTGCCCGGTATCCGGCTTCACCATTCCGGAAATCGAGCCTCGGCTGTTTTCGTTCAACAACCCGTTCGGCGCCTGTCCGACCTGCGACGGGCTCGGCAGCCAGCGCGCCATCGACGCCACAATGGTCGTGCCCGACGACAACGTTTCGCTGCGTGCCGGCGCGATCGCGCCCTGGGCGAAGTCGACCTCGCCCTATTACGCGCAGACGCTGGAGGCCCTGGGCAAGGTCTACGGTTTCAAGCTCGCGGACAAATTCAAGGATCTCGACGACGAAGCCAGGCAGGCCATCCTGCACGGCACCGGCGAACGTGAAATTCCGTTCCAGTACGATGACGGCCTGCGCTCCTACAAGACGAACAAGACTTTCGAGGGCGTGATCCCCAATTTGGAACGGCGCTGGAAGGAGACGGACTCCGCCTGGATGCGTGAGGAGATCGAGCGCTTCATGTCGGCCACCCCCTGCCCTGCCTGCGGTGGCTACCGGCTGAAGCCCGAAGCGCTGGCTGTGAAGATCGGCGGATTGCATATCGGGCAGGTCACCGAAATGTCGATCCGCAAGGCCAACCAGTGGTTCGCCGAGTTGCCTGCCGCGCTTAACGACAAGCAGAACGAAATCGCCGTGCGCGTGCTCAAGGAAATCCGCGAGCGGCTGCGTTTCCTCAACGACGTAGGCCTCGATTATCTGACGTTGGCGCGCAATTCCGGCACGCTGTCGGGCGGCGAGAGCCAGCGCATTCGACTGGCTTCGCAAATCGGCTCCGGTCTTACCGGCGTGCTCTATGTGCTGGACGAACCATCCATCGGCCTACACCAGCGCGATAATGCCCGCCTGCTCGACACGCTGAAGCACCTGCGCGACATCGGCAACACCGTCATCGTCGTCGAGCACGACGAGGACGCCATTTTGCACGCCGACTACGTCGTCGATATCGGCCCGGCGGCCGGCGTCCATGGCGGCCGCGTCATTGCCGAGGGCACGCCGCAGCAGATCATGGCCAGCCCGAACTCGATCACCGGAAAGTATCTTTCGGGTGAACTCGAGGTGGCAACGCCTGCAATCCGGCGCGAAGCGAAGAAGAACCGGCGTATCAAGGTCGTCGGCGCGCGCGGCAATAACCTCAAGAATGTCACGGCCGAAATCCCGATCGGCACCTTTACCTGCGTCACCGGGGTTTCCGGCGGCGGCAAGTCCACCTTCCTCATCGAGACGCTGTTCAAGGCCGCCTCGCGCCGCATCATGGGTTCGAGAGAGCATCCGGCAGAGCACGACCGCATCGAGGGCCTCGAATTCCTCGACAAGGTCATCGACATCGACCAGTCCCCCATCGGCCGCACTCCCCGCTCGAACCCCGCCACCTATACAGGCGCGTTCACGCCGATCCGCGACTGGTTCGCCGGCCTGCCGGAAGCCAAGGCGCGCGGCTACCAGCCCGGACGCTTTTCCTTCAACGTCAAGGGCGGGCGTTGCGAGGCCTGCCAGGGCGACGGCGTCATCAAGATCGAGATGCACTTCCTGCCGGACGTGTATGTCACCTGCGATGTCTGCCACGGCAAGCGCTACAATCGCGAGACGTTGGATGTGCTGTTCAAAGGCAAATCGATTGCCGACGTGCTCGACATGACGGTCGAGGAAGGCGTCGAGTTCTTCGCCGCAGTGCCTGCCGTGCGCGACAAGCTGGACACGCTGAAACAGGTCGGCCTCGGCTACATCAAGGTCGGCCAGCAGGCGACAACGCTGTCGGGCGGCGAGGCGCAGCGCATCAAGCTGGCCAAGGAACTGTCGCGCAAGGCGACGGGAAAAACGCTCTACATCCTCGACGAGCCGACCACCGGTCTGCATTTCCACGACGTCGCCAAGCTTCTGGAAGTGCTGCACGAACTGGTCGATCAGGGCAATACGGTGGTCGTCATCGAGCACAATCTCGAGGTTATAAAAACCGCCGACTGGGTGCTCGATCTCGGCCCCGAAGGTGGCGACGGCGGCGGTGAACTGGTGGCGTCAGGTACGCCGGAAGCCATCGTCCGCGAAAAACGCAGCTACACCGGCCAGTTCCTGAAGGAACTTCTGGAGCGCCGACCCGGCGGCAAGCGAGAGGCGGCGGAGTAGTGGCAGATAAAGGCCTGGTGACGGTAGAAAGCCGCTTTGGTGTGCGCGAAACCATCGACCGCCTGGCCGAAACCGTGCGGCAAGCTGGCTTGACCGTTTTCGCCCGCATCGACCATGCTGCCGGGGCGCACGATATCGGCGCTTCGCTGCGCCCGACCGAGCTTCTCATCTTCGGCAATCCGAAGGGCGGCACACCGTTAATGCAGGATCGCCAGACCGCCGGCATCGATCTCCCGATCAAGGCCCTTGCCTGGCAGGACGAACAAGGAAAGGTCTGGCTGACCTATAACAGCGCGGAGTGGATCGCCGACCGGCACGATCTGGGCGCCGCCAGCCACGAAGCCGTCATCGCCATTGCAACTGGCATGAAGAAGGTGGTGGCAGCCGCGAGCGGCACGCAGTTGGCCTGAATGGACGAGCATGGCATGAAACCCAGACCCGCCCGACCTGACGACCTCGCCGCCATAGTCGCTCTGACCGACGCAGCCTATGCGCCCTATACCGCCGTGTTCGATGCGCCGCCGATTCCGGTGACGGAGGACTATGTGCCTCGTATCGAGCGCGGCGAGGTCTGGCTGCTGGAAAAGGACGAGCAAGCAGCCGGATTGCTCGTTCTCGAACGGAATGAAGACCATGCGATGATCTTCAGCATCGCCGTCGCCCCTGCCTTCCAGGGCTCGGGCCTGGGTCTCGCCTTGCTCAAATGGGCAGATGAACAGACACGCTTGTGGCGTTTGCCGGAAGTGCGGCTCTATACGAACGCCAGGATGGAGCGGAACATCGCGCTTTATCTGGCCTATGGTTTTCATGAAACGGGTCGCCGGACCAATCCGCATCGTCCAGGCTGGGTCCTCGTAGACATGGCAAAAACCGTCTGAACCACGTCGATCCGGGAGGATGAGGATGAGCGACAGGGGAAAAATCCGCGCCGGCATGGGGGGTTGGACCTTCGAGCCGTGGGATACATCGTTCTATCCCGAAAAGCTCGCCAAGGCGAAACAGCTTCAGTATGCCTCGCGGCAGGTGCCGACCATCGAAGTCAACGGCACCTATTATTCGAGTTTCAAGGAACCGACCTTCGTCAAATGGGCGAACGAATCGCCAGAAGATTTTGTTTTCTCATTGAAAGGCAATCGATTCGTCACCAACCGTCGTGTCCTGGGCGAGGCCGGCGAATCGATGATGCGGTTCCTGGAATCGGGTGTCGCCGCACTTGGCGACAAGCTCGGCCCGATCCTCTGGCAATTCATGCCGACGAAAAAGTTCGATCCGGACGATTTCGAGGCGTTCCTTAAACTATTGCCCGAAAAGCAGGACGGCGTGAAGCTGCGCCATGCGGTCGAAGTGCGCAACGACAGCTTTGTCGTGCCGGAGTTTCCAGCGCTCGCCCGCAAGTACAAGGTCGCGATCGTCTATGCCGACCACGCAAAATATCCGGCGATAGCCGATGTGACCGGCGATTTCGTCTATGCGCGATTGCAGACCGGCAAGGACGAAAACCCGGATTGTTACGAGCCTAAGCGGCTGGACGAATGGACCGAGCGTGCGAAGACATGGGCCGATGGCAAGACGCCCGCCGACCTCCCGCGCGCCGATCCGGCCATCGAGGCACCGGTCAAGCCGCGCGACGTATTCGTCTATTTCATCACCGAAGGAAAAGTCCGCGCGCCTTTCGGCGCGATGGCGCTGATGAAGCGGGTCCAGAACCAATAGACGAGGAGGATCGGCACCCTCCCTGGATCGCTAGGCCGCGGCCAACAGGCTGGCGTTGCCGCCGGCTGCGGTCGTGTCGACACAGACACCGCGCTCATGCGCGTAGGCAGCCGGGTAGAGCACTTCCGTGACCAGCGGCACGATCGGGCCGCTACGCTCGGCGATAACTTTACGCACGACCCGGGTTGCCTCCGCCGTACCGGAAAAGGCAACGACATCAACGCGTAGCGAGCGAGCCTCGATTGGGTTGGTGCGGCCGTCGATAGCGCCAAGCGGAAGCCCTTTTCCGGTAAGCGCTGAAAGAGCCGCCGGCGCACCGGGAGCGACCGCCAGCACCGCGTTGCCGGCCGCCAGCGCCTGTATCACCTGCGCAAGCAGCGTATCGGCATCCGGACCAAGGCAGAGTACGCGTCCACGCGGCACGAGCGACAGCGTGTTGGCCTCTCCCGTCGGGCCCGGCAGGTCCACCTGGCCGAAATCGACGCTCGCGGCGGCGGCAATGGCTGCCGCTCCCTTTCCTCGCAGATGCTTACGCAGAACGGCAACACGATCAGGCCGCGTCGACCAGCCGCCCAGCGCCGGGTCCGGCATGTTGTCGGCAAGTTCGGTCGCCGTCACCTTGCGGCCTTCGCTAAGATGCGTGCCGGCCTGCGCACCCTTGCGGAAGCGACGCAGATAATGCGGCCCGCCGGCCTTGGGTCCCGTTCCCGAAAGCCCCTCGCCGCCGAAAGGCTGTGAACCGACGACGGCGCCGATCTGGTTGCGGTTCACATAGATGTTGCCGGCATGGATGCCGTCTACGAAATGCTGGGCACGACCCTCGATACGCGTGTGCAGTCCAAACGTCAGGCCGTAACCCTTACGGTTGATCGCCGAGATCACCACATCGATCTTGTCGGCGTCGAAGGTAGCCACATGCAGGACGGGACCGAATATCTCGCGCTCCATCTCCTCGATCCCTTTGACCCGAAAGATCTGCGGCGCAACGAACCGGCCCTCGTCCGGCGACTTCAGGCCGGCGATCTGGCGTCCGTCCATGAACATTCTGTTGCAGTAATCCTCGATCGCCGATTGCGCTTCGTCGTCGATGACCGGCCCGACATCAGTGGAAAGCTGCCATGGATCGCCGATCTTCAGCGCCCCCATAGCCCCCTTCAGCATTTCCAGCATCTTTTTCTCCACGTCTTTCTGGACATAGAGAACGCGTAGCGCCGAGCAGCGCTGGCCGGCACTCTGGAAGGCGGAAGCCAGAATGTCGCGCACCGCCTGCTCCGGCAAGGCGGTGGAATCGACGATCATCGCATTGAGGCCGCCCGTTTCGGCGATCAGCATGGCGTCGGGTGCCGCGGTTTCGGCCAGTTGCTTCTCGATCAGCTTTGCTACTTCGGTCGACCCGGTGAAGCACACACCGGCGATGCGCGGATCGGCCGTCAGCGGCCCGCCGACAGAGGGGCCGTCGCCGGGCAGAAGCTGGATGACGTCCTCGGGAACGCCAGCTTCGCGCACCAACTGAACCGCACGATAGGCGATCAGCGGCGTCTGCTCGGCCGGCTTGGCGACAACGGCGTTGCCCGTGACAAGCGCGGCCGCGATCTGGCCGGTGAAAATGGCGAGCGGGAAATTCCACGGTGAAATGCAGGCGATCACCCCGCGCGCCGCCGTGCCCTGTTCGGCATCGGCCGCCTGCACAGCGTAATAGCGCAGGAAATCGACGGCCTCGCGCACTTCGGCAACGCCGTCGGCCAGGCTTTTTCCAGCTTCGCGGGTAGCCAACGCGAAGAATTCGACGGCATTTTCCTCATAGAGATCGGCCACGCGCTCCAGAATGGCGGCGCGCTCGCTGACCGGCCGCTTCGCCCAACCCGGTTGCGCCTTCACCGCGAAGCCAATAGCGGCGGCTACCTGCTTAGCGGTCGCTTCGATGACCGATCCGACGACTTCACCGGGCCTGGCCGGATTGACAATTTTTTCTTCCTTATTCGCCCCCGGCGCGCGGCTCAGCGGTTTAGCGTGCCAGCGATCCGGCCCTGCGAAGGCAGCCCTTGCGTTGTCGAGGGTGGCAAGCGTCACCGGATCGGTCAGGTCCCAGCCCTTCGAATTGCGCCTTCCGCCGCCGAAAATGTCCAGGGGCGCCGGAATATTGGGATTTCTTGCCGGCCCCTGCTTTTCCACGACATCGAATGGATCGCGGGCGATCTCCTTCGGCTCGACTTCCTCGTCGGTGAGCTGGTGCACGAAGGAGGAATTGGCACCGTTTTCCAGCAGACGGCGAACCAGGTAGGCAAGCAGGTCGGAGTGGGCACCGACGGGTGCGTAGATACGGCAGCGCGTGCCCTCGGCCTTGCGCACCGTCTCATGCAATGCCTCGCCCATGCCGTGCAGGCGCTGGAATTCGAACGAGGTGCGATCCTTCGCCATGGACAGGATGGCGGCAACCGTGTGCGCGTTATGCGTGGCAAACTGCGGATAGATGCAGTCGGTCATGCCGAGCAGTTTTCTGGCGCAGGAAATATAGGAAACGTCCGTGTTGGTCTTGCGCGTGAATACCGGATAGCCGTCGAGCCCAAGCACCTGCGCCCGCTTGATCTCCGTATCCCAGTAGGCGCCCTTGACCAGCCGTACCATGATCGTGCGGTCGAGCTTTTTCGCCAAGGCATGCAGCCAGTCGATGACGAAGGCCGCGCGCGGTCCGTAGGCCTGCACCACGACGCCGAAGCCGTCCCATTCCGACAGTCTCGGGTCGGACAGCACACGCTCGATGACGTCCAGCGACAGATCGAGGCGGTCGGCTTCCTCAGCATCGATGTTGAGGCCCATACGGGCGTTGTGTGCCGCCAGCGCCAGCGACAATAGCCGCTCGGCCATCACCGGCAGCATTGTCTCTTTCTGCGCTACCTCATAGCGAGGGTGCAGCGCGGAAAGTTTTACCGAAATGCCGTGATTCTGACGGATATCCGGTCCGTTCGCGCCTGAATCAAGGGCGGAAATCGCATCGGCGTAGGCTTTAAGATAACGCAACGCATCGGTTTCCGTGCGCGCGGCTTCGCCCAACATATCGAACGAGTAGAGATAGCCCTTCTGCGTGTAGGGGCGGCCGCGCTTCATGGCTTCCGCGATGGAGCGGCCAAGCACGAATTGCTCGCCCATCTCACGCATTGCCGCCGCCACCGCCTTGCGTATGACCGGCTCGCCAAGACGACGCACCATGGAACGCAGCGTCCCCTCGATACCGCCCTCGCCCTCCTCCAGCACGCGGCCGGTCAACATCAGCGCCCAGGTCGAGGCATTGACGAAGATGGAACTCGACCCGCCCGAATGCGCCGACCAGTCGTGCGGCGCGATCTTGTCGGCGATGAGGTCATCCATGGTTTCCGCGTCAGGTACACGCAACAGCGCTTCGGCCAGGCACATCAACGCAACGCCTTCCTTGGTAGAAAGACCGTAGGCGGAGAGAAAAACCTCCATCAGCCGCGGATCGGTCGAGCCGCGCACGGCATTCACAAGATCAACCGCGCGCGCCGAAATCGCCTTGCGGTCGTCGCGTGACAGACCCGCCGCCTCCGCCAGCCGCTTCACTGCCTCATCTTCATCGGGAAGGATGTTGGCACGGATCTGCCGACGAATGACATCGAGTGAAGGCATGGCGTCCCTATAGCTTCGCTGGTTCGCTCCGACCTGCCGGAGCAAATGACGCAAGCTAGCACAGAGCATGCATCCGGTTCGCCCAAAGAGATCGACAGCGCAGTCCGTCTGGACTAAGATACAGCGATAATACGGACCATTCAGGCCACAACATAAATGACAGAAGACCAATTGGACCGCATCGACAGGAACATCCTGTCGGCGCTGGCCCGTGACGGACGACTTTCCATGCCCGAACTGGCGACGAAAGTCGGGTTATCGAAAACACCGGTTCAGGCACGGGTAAGGCGACTGGAGAAGGACGGCTACATTCGCGGCTACCAGGCCGTCATCGACCGCGAACGCATGGGCGAAGGCCATGTCGCCTTCGTTCAGGTGAAGTTGTCCGACACGCGCTCTGCGGCGCTGGAAGCCTTCAACCGCGCGGTACGCTCCGTAACCGAGATCGAACAATGCCACATGATCGCATCGAGCTTCGATTACCTGCTGAAAGTCCGCACCAAAGACATCGCCGCTTACCGAAAGGTGCTGGGCGAGCACATCTCGGCACTCCCCCATGTGGCGCAGACCTCGACCTTCGTGGCGATGGAAACGGTAAAGGATAGATAAAGCACCGCACCGAAAAGTGGGCGCCGGTTTTCGGCAAAAGCGATGAGAAAACAAAAAGCTACAACACGACGTTGAAGACGACGGTATCGGAACCGGCCGCAGCCGAAATGGCCAGTCTCAACTGCCACCAGCCTCCGGTGGTGAATTTCAGGCCCTCGATACGGTAGCGGCCCTTGCCTAGATAATCCGTCGCCTGCGGGCTGGTGGGCAGACCCTGGCTGTGCTGCGGCATCCCGCCCGAAATATCGATGGCCGCATATTCGACCGGAGCGCCTGCGGCCGTCTTCAGCGTCACCAGCCAGGAATGCACTTCACCCGGCCGTATACGGCCGCCCTCCGGCGCGAGGCTCACCAGGAACAGGCCCTGCTCCGATTTCTTGGTGCGCAACAAATCCGGCTGGCCGTTATGTGCGCCCCACCCGGTCAGATACACGCCGGCAAGGATCGTACCGAGCACCGCCAACAGGCCTAAAACCGCCAGACTATAGCGCCACAGTAAGGTCAACTCCGCTTCCCCGCTCAGGCGAATACCTGCCGTACTCACAACATCGGCAGCATCTCAGGATAATACGTCGATAAGATAGCCGGATGACACAATCGAGGCGCTGCCGCCTGCTTTCGAAGAACAGGCGACAGCCACAACGTCAATGCGGCTCAGGGCAACCGGAACCTGTATTCGGTGACATGGTGATATCGTTCACCCGGCAAAAGCATCGCCTGAGGGAAATAGGGACGATTAGGCGCATCCGGCCATATTTGCGATTCGAGGCACAACCCCGCAAACGGCCGATAACCGATGCCGCCCAGCCCCGGCCCGGCCGGAACGACGTGCTGCCCGGTATAGAGTTGCAAGCCCGGTTCAGTCGTCCACACTTCCATCTCGACGCCGGAAGCGCTGCCTTGTACCCAGGCTGCCTGCCTGAGCGCGCCCCTGCCGGAACTGAGGCAGAAATTCTGGTCGTAAGGCAATTGCTCGCCTTCAAGCTCCATACGCAGAGGGCGAGCCTGACGGAAATCGAACGACGTATCCTCCACGGGCATGACTTCGCCGGTCGGCACCATCTCATTATCCACCGGCAGGTAGGCTCCGGCGTTGAGCATGAGCCGATGGTCGAGAACGTCGCCTGCACCACCATCGTCGAGGTTGAAATAGGAGTGCTGGCTAAGATTGCACAGCGTCGGTTCGTCCGCGGTAGCGCTGAATTCCACCGTCAGCGTACCGGGAATTTTCAGCCGATAGGTGCAGGTCACTTCCAGGGCGCCGGGAAAGCCCATCGAGCCATCGGGATCGTGCAGGGTAAGGGTCACGAAATCGCGGCCGTGCAACGAAACCGACCAGGGCCTGCGCGCGAACCCGTTCGAGCCGCCATGCAGCGTGTGCTTGCCGAGGAAATTGTGGTCGCTCTGGTGCCGCTGGCCGGCCAGCGTGAAGTGGCCGTCGCGAATCCGGTTGGCGTAGCGGCCGACCACCGCGCCGAAATACGCGGTGTCCTTCTCGTAGCTCTCCAGCCGGTCGTAACCAAGCACCAGCGGCGCGTCGTGTTCGACAAGCCGCAAATCCTGGATAACGGCGCCCCATCCGATGATGTTGGCAGTGAGGCCGCCGCCGCGTATCGTGAACCGGCGGACGATATCGCCCGCCTGGGTCGTGCCGAAAGCCTCACCGTCCTTCATGTCGCGATCGCGAGCCTCGCTCAGAGACCGAGACCGCCGATGCAGACATATTTGGTATCGAGATAGTCGTCGATGCCCTGATGCCCGCCTTCACGGCCAAGACCAGATTCCTTGACCCCGCCGAACGGTGCCTCCGGCGTGGTGATGATGCCCTCATTGACGCCGACCATGCCGTATTTCAGACCCTCCATGACCCGGAAGGCGCGGCCGAGGTCACCGGTATAGAAATAGGAGGCGAGCCCGAATTCGGTGTCGTTGGCAAGAGCTATCGCCTCTTCTTCGGTCTCGAACTTGAAGACCGGCGCCAACGGCCCGAAGATTTCGTCCTTCATGAACATCATGTCGGCGGTGGCGCCCGAAATGACGGTCGGCTCGAAGAACGAGCCGCCAAGCTTGTGGCGCTTGCCGCCGGTCACCACCTTGCCGCCCTTCGCCGTGGCGTCCGCGATGAATTCCTCGACCTTTTCGACGGCCTTGACATCGATGAGCGGCCCCTGCTGCACACCGTCGTCCAGACCCGAGCCGATCTTCAACGCATCGCTGGCCCTGGCGAGCTTCTCGACGAATTTGTCATGAATGCCCGCCTGCACGAAAAAGCGGTTGGTGCAAACGCAGGTCTGGCCGGAATTTCGGTACTTGGCGGCAATGGCGCCGGCGACCGCGCGGTCGAGATCGGCGTCGTCGAACACCAGGAACGGCGCGTTGCCGCCGAGTTCCATCGATATCTTCTTGACGGTCGAAGCCGACTTTTCGATCAGCATCTTGCCGACCTCGGTCGAGCCGGTGAAGGTGATCTTCTTGACGATGGGGTTGGCACAGATCTCGTCGCCGATTTCACCGGCGGCACCCGTGACGATATTGACGACACCCTTCGGGATACCGACTTCCTCGCACAGCGCGCCCCAGGCAAGGCCCGAATACGGCGTCTGCGATGCAGGCTTGACCACGGTCGTACAGCCGGCGGCAATCGCCGGTCCGATCTTGCGCGACAGCATCGAGGACGGGAAATTCCACGGCGTGATGGCGGCGATGACGCCGACCGGCTCGCGCGTCACCAGGACGCGGCGATCGGCCCAGGGCGACGGCACTACGTCGCCATAGGCGCGGCGCGCCTCTTCCGCGAACCACAGAACATAAGCCGCCGACGAGCCGATTTCGCCGCGCGATTCGGTAAGCGACTTGCCCTGCTCGATCGTCAGCAGTTCGGCCAACGCCTCCTGATTGTCCATGATGGCGTCATGCAGCTTGCGCAACAGCTTGGAGCGATCGAGCGCCGATGTCTTGCGAAACGTCTTGAAAGCCGCTTCGGCAGCCTCGATCGCACGGCGGGTTTCTGCCTTGCCGGACCTCGGCACGGTTCCGATCTTCAGGCCCGTCGCCGGGTTGATCACGTCGATGGTCTGGCCGGAATCCGCCTGCACCCATTCGCCGTTGATGAGGTTGGACTGCCGCATGAAATGGCTGGTTTTCTGGAGCATGTTCTTTCGCCTCTTCTGGGCGCCTGCTGGCGCCGTATGAAATTTGCCGGGGATGCCATGGTCGGCACCGCAACCACCGCTCATAGCGCACGGTAAGCGCACCGGGCAATCGTCGCAGCAAGTGTAAGCGCTGAGCCAGCACAAATCCACACGAACGCGGGCTTCCGAAAACCGGAAATGACGGGGATCGCCTTTTGCTTGTCTTTCGGGCGGCTTTGCGGTCCCTATATGCGGATTACCGGAATGCCCGGGAATTCGATAAGGATATTCGATGTTTCGACTTGCCCTGGCGTTGTTTCTACTGGCCGCTCCCTCCCTTGCCCACGCGACCGACGCTGGCTGGGCGCTGTTGCGCGATGGCGGCCGCGTCGTCCTGCTTAATCACGCCCGGACGAATGGCTCCGCCGATCCGGCCAATTTCGACATCACCAAATGCTCTACGCAGCGCAACCTGTCGGAACGCGGCAAGCAGCAGGCAGGCAAGATCGGGGCTTTGTTCGGCGCGCGCTCGGCACCGATCGAGAAGGTCCTCTCCAGTCGCTATTGCCGTTGCCTCGATACCGCCCGCATCGCCTTCGAAGCCGAGCCCGAGCCGTTCGAGCCACTCGATCTGCTCAGCACCGACGAACCGACGCGAGCCAAACAGCTTGCGGCGATCATAACCGAAGTCCGCGACTATTCCGGCTCGGGTAATCTGGTCCTCGTCACCCATTCGGAAAACATCAAGGCCCTGACCGGCATTTCGCCGCGCGAGGGCGAAGCGGTGATCGTCGGGATCGAGGGTGACGGGCTGCGCGCGCTTGGCCGCGTCACCTTTTAAACGCTCGCCCGCCGGAAGGTCGGCTTATTGCCGCAGCGTACCGGGCTGGACGAAACATTCGGTCTTTTCCTGCCTGCAAAAACCGATTAGACAGCCCCAAACACCTGCGGACAGCATCCGCCCGCAATCGAAGGAAAAGCCCTTGTCCACCACATTCGAAAAAGTCGCCAAGATCATTGCCGATACCAGCGAGATCGATATCGACACGATCACGCCGGAAAGCCACACCATCGACGACCTCGGCATCGACAGCCTCGATTTCCTCGACATCGTCTTTGCCATCGACAAGGAATTCGGCATCAAGGTTCCGCTCGAGAAGTGGACGCAGGAAGTCAACGACGGCAAGGCGTCGACCGACGAGTATTTCGTCATGAAGAATCTCTGCGCCAAGATCGACACGCTGATCGCCGCCAAGAACGCCTGACCGGCGCAGCGCCCGGCTGCCCTTGACGGGCGGCGTTCCCTGACCCAAAAAGCCTTCATGAGCCCCCGCGACGTCGTCATCACAGGCATAGGCCTTGTCTCTTCATTGGGAGAAGGCCCTGATGCCCATTGGCAAAAGCTGACCACGCCCGGTCTGGAGCCGGTGCTCGATACGGAGCGTTTCCCGCCCTACACCCTTCACCCGCTGCCGGAGATCGACTGGAATCAGCAGATCGCCAAGCGCGGCGACCAGCGTCAGATGGAAACGTGGCAGCGGCTCGGCACCTATGCGGCGGGCCTGGCGCTGGACGACGCCGGCATCAAAGGCGACGAGGCCCTGTGCAGCACCATGGACATGGTGGTCGCAGCAGGCGGTGGCGAGCGCGACATGGCGGTCGATTCGGACATTCTGGCCGCCTCCGTGACCCGCAACGACCGCGACGTGTTGCTCAATGAAAAGCTGACGACCGAGTTGCGGCCGACACTGTTTCTCGCCCAGCTCTCGAATCTTCTCGCCGGCAACATCTCGATCGTCCACAAGGTCACCGGCTCTTCGCGCACTTTCATGGGTGAGGAAGGCGCCGGCGTCTCGGCCATCGAAACCGCGGCCGCGCGCATCGGCTCGGGGCAATCGACGCATATGCTGGTCGGCGGCGCTTTCCAGACCGAGCATCCCGACATGCTGCTCGGCTACGAACTGGCCGGCTATCTGCACCGCAGCCCCTGGCAACCCGTGTGGGACCGGCAAGGCGGCCAGGGCGGTGGTGTCGTGACCGGCTCCGGCGGGGCCTTTCTTGTGCTCGAACAGCGCGAGCACGCCGAACGGCGTGGCGCCAGGATCTACGCCGAACTGGGTCCGGTCGCCTCCGGACGCACCCGGCGCGCCAAGGACAAGCTCGATGCCGCGATCTCCGAGCTACTCGACAGGTTGAACCTGCCGGAGGAGGAGTTGCTGGCCATCTCCGGAGCCTCGGGCGCTCATGCGGCGACCGCGGCGGAACAGGCGGCGATTGCGGCACGCCCGCAAATTGCCGCGCGCGGACTTTCGACGCTCACCGGCCATCTGAAAGAAGCCCAGTTTCCGTTCGCCGTGGCGCTGGCAGCGCTTGCCGTCCACCACAAGGCCGGCTACCCGGTTTTCGATCCGGGCGAACGACCATACTCCGCTTCACCGAAAAAAGTTCTGGCAACAGCGATCGGTTATCACCAATTCGAGGGCATGGCGCTGGTCTGCGCCGCCGATTGAGAGCGTGAAGACATGGCCAATTTGAAGGACCATATGGGCAGGCCGGTGGTTGCCGTCACCGGTATCGGCATGGTGACCTCGCTCGGCACCGGAAAAGCCGAGAACTGGGCCGCCCTGACGGCCGGCAAGTCCGGCATCCATCCGATCACGCGCTTTCCCGTGGATCATCTAAACACCCGCATTTCCGGCATGGTCGATTTCCTGCCATCAAGCACGAGGGGCGCCAGCGCCCTCACTTATGAACTGGCGGAAAAGGCAGCGCTCGAAGCCGTTGCCGAAGCGGGCTTCGATACAAGCGATTTCGGCGGCCCGCTGTTTCTCGCCTCGCCGCCGATGGAACTCGACTGGCACGAACGCTTCTCGCTCTACAACAGCGGCAAGAACGAAAGCGCGCCGGATCGCCTGCTTGAGGTTGCGCGCGGACTGAATTCGCTCGACATGTTCGAGACTTCCCAGTTCGGCTCTATTGCCGACCGCCTTGCCGACCGGTTCGGCACGCAGGGTCTGCCGATCACGCTTTCCACCGCTTGTGCCTCGGGCGCCACCGCCATCCAGCTTGGCGTCGAGGCCATCCGGCGCGGCGAAGCCAAGCGCGCGCTGTCGATCGGCGCCGATGGGTCCGCGACGGCGGAAGCGCTGATCCGGTTCTCGCTGCTGTCGGCGCTGTCGACCAGCAACGACGCGCCTGAAAAGGCGTCAAAACCGTTCTCGAAGGATCGCGACGGCTTCGTCCTTGCCGAGGGCTCGGCAGCGCTTGTGCTGGAATCGCTGGAAAGCGCACTGGCGCGGGGTGCGACCGTGCTTGGTATCCTGCTCGGCTGTGGCGAAAAGGCCGACGATTTCCACCGCACCCGCTCCAAGCCCGATGCGTCGCCGGCGATAGCGGCGGTAAAGGCGGCGCTGGCCGATGCCGGCATGAGCGAAGGCGCGATCGAATACATCAACGCTCACGGCACCTCGACGCCGGAAAACGACAAGATGGAGCATCTGGCGCTATCGACAGTGTTCGGCGAGCGCATCCGCTCCATTCCGGTGTCATCCAACAAGTCGATGATCGGTCACACTCTGTCGGCCGCCGGTGCGATCGAGGCCGCGTTCTCGCTGATGACCATGAGCGAAGGGGTCCTTCCTCCGACCATCAATTACGACAATCCCGATCCGGCGATTGCGCTCGACGTCGTCCCCAATGTCAGCCGCGCCGCCCGGGTCGGCACGGTGTTGTCGAACTCGTTCGGCTTCGGCGGCCAGAACACCTGCCTTGTCATGGCGCGGGAACCCGTTTAAGCGACGCTTATCCCGCTAAAGCGCATCGCGATCCTTCAGATTTGCTCCATACGCTTTAGTTTTTTTATTTTACGCCTGTCTTGCCCCGAAGCCGGGGCACTTCCGGGGGCATGCGTTTAACGGAACCGACAAGCCCATGCGCGCACTGCAACTCATCGAGGATCGCCGGCTCGAAACCGTGGACCTGCCGCCACCGCCGCAGCCTGCTCTTGGCGAGGTGACGTTGCGCATCAAGGCCGTGGCGCTCAATCACATCGACGTCTGGGGCTGGCGCGGCATGGCGTTCGCCAAGCGCAAGCTGCCGCTCGTCGTCGGCGCGGAAGCTTCGGGCGAAGTGGAATCGGTTGGCCCCGGCGTTTCCGGCCTTTTGCCCGGTCAACTCGTATCGATCTACGGCGCCCGTACCTGCGGGCTTTGCCGCGCCTGTCGCGAAGGCCGCGATAATCTGTGCGAGCACGTCTCCGGCGTCCACGGCTTTCACCTCGACGGCTTTGCCCAGGAGAAGATCAACCTGCCGGCGCGGCTGCTGGTTCCGGCCCCGCCCGGCGTCGATGCGGTCGGCGCAGCCGTAGCCCCCGTCACCTTCGGCACCGTCGAACACATGCTGTTCGACAACGCGAAGCTGCAGCCCGGCGAGACGATCCTCGTTCACGCGGGCGGTTCCGGCATCGGTTCGGCGGCCATCCAATTGGCCAAGAAGATGGGCTGCACCGTTATCACCACGGTCGGCTCGAACGAAAAATTCGACAGGGCCAAAGCGCTCGGCGCCGATCACGTCATCAATTACCGCGAGGACCGCTTCGAAGGCGTGACCCGCAAGCTGACCAGGAAGAAGGGCGTCGATGTCGTTTTCGAACATGTCGGTGCCGACACCTTCGCCGGTTCGATGCTGTGCCTGAAACGGGGCGGCCGCCTCGTTACCTGCGGTTCGACCTCAGGCGTCTCGACGCAGGTCAACCTCATGCAGCTCTTCCAGCAGCAGTTGAAGCTGCTCGGTTCGTTCGGTTGCCGCATGGAAAACATGGCCGACGCCATGCAGAAGATGGCGGCGGGGCTGGTAGCACCGGTGATCGATACCGAAATCGATTTCGACGGCATCGATGCCGCGCTGAAACGCATGGAGAGCCGCGACGTGTTCGGCAAGATCGTCCTGCGGGTCGGCTGAGGCAACCCGCATTGGCGCAGCGCTCGACACGAGGTTTCCGCTTCGGCCTCGCCCTTAAGCTTCGCAAGCTGAACTATTGGCTGGTCGCCCGCGTCGCCATGGCCGCGATGGCGCTGTTGCGCCGCCTACCGCCGGACACCGCCCTTAATTTCGCCGACCGCATGGCCCGCCGCATCGGCCCGCTGGTCGGACGCCATCGCGTGGCGCTCGACAATCTGAAAAAGGCTTATCCGGAAAAGAGCGAAGTCGAGATCCAAGCCATTGCGTCCGATATGTGGGGCAATATGGCGAGGCTTGCCGCAGAGTATATCTTCCTCGACCAGCTGTTCGATTACGACCCGAACGCGGTGACGTCGGGCCGTATCGAGGTGAAGGGCGCCGAAAACTTCCTGCGCATTGCCGGCGAGGAAAAGCCGCATATCCTGTTCACCGGTCATCTCGGCAATTTTGAATTGCTGCCGGTGGCCGCCGCCACCTTCGGCATGAAGATCACCGCGCTGTTTCGCCCGCCCAACAACCCCTACCTCGCCGACTACATTCAATCGACCCGCAGTTCGACGATGGGCAATCTGCAGCCTTCCTCAACCGGCGCTTCCTTTGCGCTCGCCACCATTCTGGAAAATGGCGGCAATATCGGTGTGCTGGTCGACCAGAAATTTTCCCGCGGCGTGGAAACGACGTTTTTCGGCCGCCCGTGCCAGAGCAATCCGGTGCTTGGCATGCTGGCCCGCCACTATGACTGCGACGTCTATCCCGCGCGCTGCGTGCGGCTGCCGGGGAACCGCTTCCGCCTGGAGGTCGAGGATCGGCTGGAACTGCCGCGCGATGCCTCGGGCAGCGTCGATGTCAAGGCGACGGTCCAGCTTCTGGCGGATATCGTCGAGCGCTGGGTACGCGAAGACCCCGGCCAGTGGATGTGGTTTCACAAGCGATGGCAGATCAACGGTCGCCCGCGCAAACTACGCTGACGCGCAAACTCTCTCTAACGTGATTTTCCGCATCAAAAATAGTGATGCAAAATCGGAGCATATTCTGTCACACTCGCAGTGGAGGCGGTGAGGAGGCAAATATGGGAAAGCATATCGGGTACGATGCGGCGGGTACCACGAGACCGCCCAGTCTGTGGACGCCATGGGGCGAACAGGCGGTTCCGGCAAAGGGCGAGAAGTTTGCCGCCCTGCGTAAATTGGCCAAGCGCATCGGCCAGTTGCGGGAGAACGAGAAGACGCCGCTCCCTCGTCACCGCAGCCCTGTTAAGAGTTAAGCTCGGCCTCCGTAATAGTTCATCACGGCGTGGCGCGCTTCGGCGAAAAATAGCCAGCGCTCGGTCAGCATGCCCAGCATGTGGGACAACAGGGCCAATCCCGCGAGAACCGCGGCCAGCACGCCCTGCCCTGCAATCAGTGCCACCAGCAGGAGCAGAACCGGCAACACGCCTCCAAAGGACACTGCCAGCTTCCACAGTTTGTCCGCGTGCTTGCGGGCAACTTTGAAACCCATCTCGCTGGTCAGGTAATTCTCGTTGACATGCGGCCTTTCCAGGAGCCGTACCCGCCCGATCGTCCCGAGCCCCGTGGCGCTTTCCGGCGTCGACAGGGGGGCGGCTTCAAGCATGTTCCTGCGCCAGAAAATCTTGGCCACCCATGCTCCAGCGAGAAACAGGATAGCTAGTACGCAAAGGCCAAAGCTGTTGCCACCGCCACAGAAGGCAAAGAATGCGGCGGCAAGAAAACCTCCCGCAATGGCGAACAGCCGGTAGCAGAGCGGCGTCAGCTTCGTATGCCAAGCCTGCACGGATTGCAGCGAAGCATAGATCATGGCCGTGCAATATACGGTAACCATGCACAGGACCGCACCAACGATGCCGACCGTCGGCAGGTAGCGCCCGTCGACCACCGACGCCCATGCCGAGACGAGCAGCGGCACGAAGGTGAGGATCGCCATCACCCCTTCGCGCGACAGCCAGCTTGAGCGCCACTGCGACAACGCCCGCCAGGCGCGCTGGGGATTGCCGAGGTGTAGCGTCGACGACAGAAGGCCGCCAGAAATCAGCGCCAGCGCAAGAATATGGGCGATCTTGGTGGCCAGCGCCCCCGGATCGATAAGGCCAAGGCCGAGCACGGCGGCCAGACCATAGCCAAGGCCGGAGAGCGTAGTGAACAGGATGATGGAGGGGGCCGGGTGCATCAGGCAGCCTGCCCCGGCGTGAACATGCGCGCGTCGGCCGTAGCGAGGCTGCGCTTTGCCGCAACGTGAAGCACGAAATAATCCTGCATGCTCAGATCCTGTCCAGCATGCCGTCGAGCCAACCGAAGAACCCCTTGGCGCCCTCGGTGTTTTCGGCAAGCGGCAGACCCGGTGCACTTTCCGAGAGAGGTTTTCGCGCGCGCGGCGGCAGATACTTGTTCACCGGCCTTGTGCCCTGCTCCGGCATCAGGTCCATGCCGCCACGCTCCAGGACCATGATCGACACGGCTGATTGCGGATCTGAAAAATCACCGAAATGGCGCGCATTGGCAGGGCAGGTCCGTACGCAGGCCGGCTGCCGGTCCACCTCGTCGAACGTTTCATTGTAGATGCGGTCGATGCACAACGTGCACTTCTTCATGACACCGGCGGCCAGATCCATCTCGCGCGCGCCATAGGGGCAGGCCCAGGCGCACAGCCCGCAGCCGATGCACATATCCTCGTCCACCAGCACGATGCCGTCTTCGACGCGCTTATAGGAGGCCCCCGTCGGGCATACGGTAACGCACGGCGCGTCCTCGCAATGCAGGCAGGATTTCGGGAAATGCACGATACGGGCGTCACCGGCTTCGCCGACGATCTCGCCGCCGTCCGGCACCACCTCGAACGTATGCACCCGGTTCAGCCACGCGCCGGAAACGTCCACACCGTACGGGTCCTGATCCGACAACGCAGCGCCATAGCCGCCGGTGTTCCACTCCTTGCAGTTGACCACGCAGGCATGGCAGCCGACGCAGACATCGAGGTCAATGACGAGGCCGAGTTTTTTCGGCGTTGGCAGTGAAGGAAGCGACGTCATTTCGCCCACTCCTGCCCATAGCGCAATTCGTCCGGATGCGGCTCCGGCCTTCCCGGTTGCTCGATTGTCGCAAACTGCGGCTCGCTCGCCTCGCCCGCATCCGCCTTCTCGATGCGCACCCTCAGATCGTACCATGCCGCCTGCCCGGTAACCGGGTCCGAATTCAGCCAGCGCAATCCGTCACCTTTCGGCGGTAGAAGTTCATGGATCAAGTGGTTCATCAGGAAGCCTTTTTTCGCCTCCGGCGCATCCTCGTCGAGCCCCCAGGCACCCTTGCGCTTGCCGATCGCGTTCCACGTCCACAGCGTGTTCGAATTGACGGCTTCCATGCGCGCCACCTGAACCCTGATGCGGCCATGGTGTGAGATCACCCACGCCCAGTCGCCATCGGCGAGACCCAGTTCGTCGCAGATCGGTCCCGGCACATAGAGCGGGTTCTTCGTGTGGATTTGCCTCAGCCACGCGTTCATCGAACCCCAGGAATGGTACATCGCGGCAGGCCGCTGCGTGATGGCGTGGTAGGGATATTGCTGGTGGTCGACCAGCGCCTCGCCGAGCGGCTGATACCAGTCCGGCAGCGGATCGAAGGCATCGTGAATGTGCTGGCGATGCGTCTCCGGGGCAAACGGCTCGCGCAACCCTTGCGCCGAAAGCCGGAATTTCTGCAGCGTCTCCTGATAAAGCTGGAACGTCACCGGCTGCGGCGTATCGAAGAAGCCCATGCGCACCGCAAAGTCCTGATAGGCTTGGTTGGCATGCTTGAAGAACTGCGCCTCCATCGGGATATGGGCGGAAAAGAACGAGCCGTTCTCGATATAGCGCTTCAACTGGTCGGGATTGGCCGCTCCACGTCCGGCGCGGTCGCCCTTTGGGCCACGAAAGCCGGCCAGCGGGCCGATGCCGGGCCGTCGTTCGTGGCGCACGATGTAGTCTGCATAGTCCTTGTAGAGCGCCTTGCCGTGATTGTCGGCAAAGCCCGGCAGCTTCAGTCGAACGCCGAGGTCGAGCAATACCGTCTGGAAACCGCGCACGTCGCGGTCGGGCTCCACCACCGGCCAGCGGATGGCATCCTGCACCGCATCCGGCTCTGAAATCGGCCGGTCGAGCATCGATATGCAGTCGTGCCGCTCGAGATAGGTGGTGTCGGGCAATATAAGATCGGCATAGGCGACCATCTCAGAGGCATAGGCGTCGGAATAAATGATTTTGGGGATACGGTATTCGCCGGTCGCCTGGTCCTTGTCCTCCAGCATCCTGATGACGCCGGCCGTGTTCATCGACGAATTCCAGGCCATGTTGGCCATATAGAGGAACATCAGGTCGACCGGGTACGGGTCCCCCGCATGCGCATTGGCGATGACCATGTGCATCATGCCGTGCGCGGCAATCGGCGCATCCCATGAAAACGCTTTGTCGAGCCGTGCCGGCTTGCCGTCGGCATCGATCAGCAGATCTTCCGGCCCTCGCGGAAAACCGAGATGCGGCCCCGACAGCGGCTTGTTGGAACCGAAATGCTCGGCCTTGCCGTGCGGCGTCGGGTGGGCGGCAACCGGTTTCGGGTAAGGCGGTTCGAAACGAAAGCCGCCGGGACAATCGACCGAACCGATCAGCACCTGCAGCATATGCAGCGCCCGCGTAGTCTGGAAACCGTTGGAATGGGCGGAGAGGCCGCGCATGGCATGGAACGACACCGGCCGGCCGATATAGGCCTGATGCCGTTGGCCGTTGACGTCGGTCCATGGCTGGTCGATGCTGATCGCCTCGTCGAAGGCCACGCGCGCTATTTCGGACGCCAGACCACGGATCGTCTCGGCAGCTACGCCGGTCTCAGTCGCCACGGCTTCCGGCGCATATTTCTCGTCGAGGTATTTTTCCGCCAGCAACTGGAACGACGGCACGGCGAAACGACCGTCCTCAAGCTGCACGCGCCCCGAAAGGGCCGCCCGTGCGCCTCTTGTGCCGACCGGCACGACGCGCTCCGTCACCGTCTCGTGCACCAGTGCCCTGCCCTTGCCGTCGCGCGCAAACAGGCCGTGCTCGGCGGTTCCGGGCGCATCGACGACCAGCCAGGTGGCATTGGAGTAGCGCACGAGATAGTCCACGTCGATCTTTCGCGCCTTCAAAAGCTCATGCACGACCGACAGGATCAATAAGCCATCGGTGCCGGGTCGAATCCCTATCCAGTTGTCGGCGACCGCCGAATAGCCGGTGCGCACCGGATTTACCGACACGAAGCGCGCGCCGCGCTGCTTCAGCTTGGCGATACCCATCTTGATGGGATTGGAATCGTGGTCTTCCGCCACGCCGAACATCACGAACAGCTTGGTGCGGTCCCAGTCTGGAGCGCCGAACTCCCAGAACGCGCCGCCGATGGTCATGATACCGGCCGCCGCCATGTTGACCGAGCAGAAGCCGCCATGCGCGGCATAATTGGGCGTGCCATATTGCTGCGCCCAGAAACCGGTCAGCGATTGCGACTGGTCGCGGCCCGTGAAGAAGGCAAGCTTCTTCGGGTCGTCGCGCCGCACGGCGTCCAGCCACTCGGTGGCGATGCCGAGCGCCTCATCCCACGAAATCTCCTTGAACTCACCCGAACCGCGCGGCCCGGTGCGCAACAGCGGCGCGTTGAGCCGAGCCGGCGCATAGTGCTGCATGATGCCGGCCGAGCCCTTGGCGCACAGCACCCCTTTGTTCACCGGATGGTCGCGGTTGCCCTCGATGTAGCGGATCTTGCCGTCCTTGATGTGGACGTTGATGCCGCACCGGCAGGCGCACATATAGCACGTGGTCTTGCGCACCTCGTCGGCAATCGGCTCCGAAAGCGCGACCCGCTCTCTGGGACTCATCGGCTTAACTCCTCCGCCTTCGAGTCCTATCGGGGCATCGGTGGAAAAGAAATGCCCTTACGAAGCAAATGGCCGCAAATTTCGTATAGACAAATACCCGATACGGAGCATGGATGCCTAACATCGCGCCGGCCAGCCAGGGGCGGCACGAGAAATCAGTCGGTGACGATAATCTTCGTGTTCGCCGGCCCGGCTTCCTTGACCAGGGCATAGAACTTCGCCGCATTGGCCGTGTGAAGTCGCACGCAGCCGTGCGAAGCCGGCGTACCCAGCCGCCTGACCGCATTGGTGCCGTGAATGGCATAGCCGCCATGATAGAAAACCGACCACGGCATGGGCGACATCTCGTATTTGCGAGAATACCACATTCTGTGCAGGCGCTGGGGTCGGTAGACGCCGCGCGGAGTCACGTAACCCTTGCGGGCAGTGGAGACACGCCATCTGTAAAGTACATGCCCCTGCTTGATCACGGTCATTGTCTGCCCGCCTACATCAACGCGCGCGACAAGACTTGCCGCCGAGACTTGTTTCGAAGCGCCGAAGCAAAAGAGCGCGGACATAGCCGCAATGAGAACGGTCTTCTTCATAAGATCAAACCCCTTTTGTCGCCCTTTATCGCCCCAATTCATATCATTCTTCGTTGTTTTGGAACATGCACCAAGAATACACACAACCCTTGAGATTCTGCCCAACCGAGAACGTAAAATTTGAACGATTGCAGCGTCGCCGCCTGATGCTCTGGTTCGCGAAGACGACGCAACAGGCTTGCAAAGCCGTTACGTTCCCTGCTCAAATCGGGCAATGACGCAAGCACTGCTGGAACTGATCGACAGGCGCACTGACGAACTGGTCGGACTGACCACGGACCTGATCCGTTTTCCGACCGTCAATCCGCCCGGAGAGGCCTATCGCCCCTGCGCCGAATATATAGCCGCGCGGCTGAAGCAGCGGGGGTTCGAAGCCGAGTTCATCCGCGCCGAAGGCTCGCCGGGCGACAGCGACCGTTATCCGCGCGTCAACGTCATCGCCCGCTTCGACGGTCGCACGCCCGGTCCCTGCGTTCATTTCAACTCACATATCGATGTGGTCGAGGCAGGCGACGGCTGGACGGTCGATCCGTTCGCCGGCGTGGTGAAGGATGGGCGGGTCTACGGGCGGGGCGCCTGCGACATGAAGGGAGGGCTCGCCGCCTCGATTATCGCGGTCGAGGCCTTCCTCGACACCTACCCCGATTTTCCAGGCGCCATCGAGATTTCAGGAACGGCCGACGAGGAATCCGGCGGATTCGGCGGCGTCGCCCATCTGGCCAGGCTCGGCTATTTCTCGAAACCGAAAGTTGACCACGTCATCATTCCAGAGCCGCTCAACAAGGACCGCATCTGCCTTGGCCATCGCGGCGTCTGGTGGGCGGAAATCGAGACGAAGGGAGAAATCGCCCACGGTTCGATGCCGTTTCTGGGTGATAATGCCGTGCGCCACATGAGCGCCGTGCTGCAAGCCTTCGAGGATGAATTGTTCCCCGCCCTCGACACCAAGCAGACGAAAATGCCGGTCGTGCCGGAAGGAGCACGGCGCTCGACCATGAACATCAATTCTGTCCACGGCGGCCAGACAGACGATTTTCGGCCCGGCCTGCCCTCGCCCACCGTTCCCGATTCCTGCCGGCTGACCATCGACCGTCGCTTCTTGCTGGAAGAGAAAATCGAGGACGTGAAGCACGAAGTTACTTCGATCCTCGACCGTCTGGCGCAAGAGCGGCCCAAATTCCGATACGAACTGCGCGATCTCATGGAGGTGCAACCCACCATGACCGAGCGCGACGCGCCCGTGGTGCAAGCGGTGGCGCGCGGCATCATGGAGGTCTTCGACCGGGAGCCGGAATACGTCATTTCTCCCGGCACCTACGACCAGAAGCACGTCGCGCGCCTCGGCCATCTCTATGACTGCATCGCCTACGGCCCCGGTATCCTCGATCTCGCCCATCGGCCCGACGAATGGGTCGGCATCGCCGACATGATCGAATCGGCCAAGGTGATGGCCATCGGATTGAATGTGTTGTTGAGGGAGGGGCGGGAGTGAGCAAACGCAGCAGTTATTGCTGCATTGCGGGACAATCGCGACGAAGCCGATTTACTCTGCCCCGTTTTCACGCTTCTATCCCTGAAACAGCCAGACCACCGGGAGTTGAACGATGACGATGTGGAAAGCCATTCTCGCAGCCTCGGCTCTCGCCCTGATATCGTCCACGGCGGCAATGGCCGCTCGCACCGACCTTGTCCTCGGTGTTGTCCTCGAACCGCCCCATCTCGACCCGACGGCAGGGGCCGCGGCGGCCATCGACGAGGTGGTTTACGCCAACATCTTCGAGGGCCTGACGCGTATCGGCCCGAGCGGTGAGGTACTGCCCGACCTTGCCGAAAGCTGGACCGTTTCCGACGACGGCAAGGTCTACACATTCAAGCTTCACACCGGTGTGAAGTTTCACGACGGTACCGATTTCGACGCCAGCGACGTGAAATTCTCGCTGGACCGCGCCCGCGCCGAAAACTCGGTCAATGCGCAAAAAGGGCTGTTCGCGGCCATCGACACGGTCGAAGTGGTCGACCCGGCGACGGTGAAGGTTACGCTGAAGCACCCGCAGGGCTCCTTTCTCTACAATATGGGCTGGGGCGACGCGGTGATGGTGGCGCCCGAATCGGCAGACACCAACAAGGAAAAGCCGATCGGCACCGGACCGTTCAAATTCCAGAGCTGGGCAAAGGGCTCCGCGATCACGCTGGTGAAATCGGACCATTACTGGGGTGACCCAGTGTTTCTCGACAAGGCCGAGTTCCGTATCATTCCCGATGCCGCCGCTGCCGTGCCGGCGCTGCTTTCCGGCGACGTACAGGCGTTTCCGTTCTTTCCGCCGGATGCGGTGGCGCAGGTAAAGGACAATCCCAGCCTGAAAGTGGTGGTCGGTTCGACGGAGGGTGAAACGATCCTTGCGATGAACAACAAGAAGCCGCCCTTCGACAATCTCAAGGTCCGGCAGGCCATATCCTACGCGCTCGACCGCAAGGCTATCATCGACGGGGCAACCGGCGGCCTCGGCGTTCCGATCGGCTCGCATATGTCGCCGTCCAACAAGGCGTATATCGACCTCACCGGCGAGTATCCGTACGATCCAGCCAAGGCAAAGGAGTTGCTGAAAGAAGCCGGGTTCGAAGGCGGCATCAAGGCTACGCTGAAGCTGCCGCCGCCGGATTATGCGCGCCTTGGCGGCGAGATCGTAGCCTCCGAGTTGCGAGATGTCGGCATCGACCTGGAGATTATCCCGGTCGAATGGGCGCAATGGCTCGATCAGGTCTTCACCAAGAAGGACTACGACCTGACCATCGTTTCGCATACCGAGCCGAACGACATCGATATCTATTCGCGCAAGGATTATTACTTCAACTACGACAACCCCACCTTCGACAAAGTGATAGCGGAGTTGAACCTGACTTCCGACGAAGCCAAGCGCGACGAACTGCTGAAGCAGGCGCAGAAGATTCTGGCCGACGACGCAGTGGTCGGCTTCCTGTTCGAACTACCCAAGGTCGGCGTGTGGGATGCCAAACTGCAAGGCATGTGGACCAACGCGCCGATCCAGGCCAACGACCTGACCAAGGTGAAGTGGTCGGATTGAGCGGCTTTTCCCTCCTGTTCCGGGAAAGATAAGTCGGCGACTCCATGACCGCCTATCTCGCCAAACGTCTCGCCATCGCCGCAGCGACCCTGATCCTCGCCTCCATGGTCGTTTTCGCCGTTCTGGAAATCGTGCCGGGCGATCCGGCCAGGCTGATGCTCGGCATGAACGCCAGCGCCGATCAGGTCGAGCTGTTGCGCGACCAGATGGGCCTCAACGCTCCCATCGCCACCCGTTACCTGCATTGGGCAGGCGGGCTGCTTAACCTCGACTTCGGCCGTTCCTACACCTACTCGGTCCCGGTCATCGACCTCGTGCGCGAGCGCGCCGCGGTTTCGCTGCCGCTGGCGCTGATCGCACTCTTTCTTGCCACCGCCATCGCACTCCCGGTCGGGCTTTATTCGGCCAGCCGGCGCGGCCACGCCGGCGATACCGTTTCCATGGGCGCGGCCCAATTAGGCGTCGCCATCCCCAATTTCTGGTTCGCGCTGATGCTGATCTATCTGTTCGCGGTCTGGCTGAAACTGGTGCCGGCCGGCGGCTTTCCGGGCTGGAGTGCCGGCGTCTGGCCGGCGCTGAAGGCGCTGATCCTGCCCGCCATCGCTCTTGCCCTGCCGCAGGCGGCAATCCTCGCCCGCGTCGCCCGTTCGGCCCTGATCGAGGTACTGAACGAGGATTACATCCGCACCGCCCGTGCCAAGGGCATGCCGCGCCGTGCAGTGCTGTGGCGGCATGCATTGCGCAACGCCATGATCCCGGTCGTTACCATCATGGGCCTGCAATTCGCTTTCCTGCTTGCTGGCACCATCATCATCGAGAATGTCTTTTACCTGCCGGGCCTTGGCCGGCTGGTGTTTCAGGCGATTACCCAGCGCGACCTGATCGTGGTCGAAAGCGTCGTCATGCTGCTGGTCGCCACCGTCATCGTCGTCAACCTCCTGGTCGACCTGTCCTATGCTATCGTCGATCCGCGCCTGAGAAGCCGTCAATGACGGATGTCTCCCACCCTATCGAAGACAATTTGACGAGGCTTTTGACAAAAGCCTTTTCCAATCGTTCGTTTCTCGCTGGCTTCCTTGTCACGGCGCTGGTGGCGACCATGGCGCTCGCCTCCTATCTGTGGACGCCATACGATGTGACGAAACTGGTCATTGCCGACAAAACGCAAGCGCCTTCGCTGGCGCACTGGTTCGGCACCGACCATTTCGGCCGCGATATCCTGTCCATGATCATGGTGGGCGCCCGCAATTCCATCGCCGTGGCGTTGGTGGCGGTGGGTATAGGCATGGGCGTCGGCGTCCCGCTGGGCCTGTGGGCCGCCGCGCGGGGCGGCCTACTCGACGAAGCGCTGATGCGGTTGAACGATCTTGTCTTCGCCTTCCCCGCGCTGCTTTCGGCAATCATGATCACCGCCATCTTCGGACCGGGCGCGATCAACGCCATCATCGCCATCGGTATCTTCAACATTCCGGTTTTCGCTCGCGTCGCGCGCGCTGGCGGCCTTGCCATCTGGCCGCGCGAATTCATCCTCGCCGCGCGGGCCGCCGGCAAGGGCAACACCCAGATCACGCTGGAACACATCCTGCCCAACATCGCCACGCTGCTTCTCGTGCAGGGCACCATCCAGTTTGCACTGGGCATATTGGCGGAAGCCGGCCTCTCCTATCTCGGCCTTGGCGCGCAGCCGCCCATGCCAAGCTGGGGCCGGATGCTGTTCGACGCGCAGACCCGCATGGTGGTGGCGCCGTGGATGGCGCTGTTTCCCGGCATGGCCATCGTGATCACCGTCCTGGGGCTGAACCTGCTCGGCGACGGCCTTGCCGACATTCTCGACCCGAAATCGAGGCGGCGTGGATGAGCCTGCTCGAAATCGAGAACCTCTCGCTGAAAATCGGAGAAACGCCGATCTTGAACGGCGTGGATTTGTCCGCCGCGCCCGGTGAAGTGGTGGGACTTGTCGGCGAATCCGGCTCCGGCAAGTCGATGACGGCCCTGACTGTGATACAACTTCTGCCCGACGCCGCCAAAGCCGCAGGCCGAGTGACATTCGACGGCGTCGATATTCTGAAGGCTACTGAAGACCGCATGTGTGCGCTGCGCGGCGACGATATCGGCATGGTGTTCCAGGAGCCTATGACGGCGCTGAACCCGGTCAAGACCATCGGCGAACAGGTCGCCGAAGGTATCCGCTGGCACACCAGGGTTTCGCGCGCCGAGGCCGAGGAACGGGCCAGAAATATCCTCGATCGGGTCGGCCTGTCGCCTCACAGATTTCCACTCTCGCGCTACCCGCACGAACTTTCCGGCGGCCAGCGCCAGCGCGTCGTCATCGCCATCGCCTGTGCGCTGAAGCCCAAGCTCTTGATCGCCGACGAGCCGACGACGGCGCTCGACGTGGTGTTGCAGGCGCAAATCCTCGACCTGCTGCGCGATCTGGTTTCGGAAAATCGCATGGGCCTGCTGCTAATCTCGCACGATCTCGCCGTGGTGACCGAAATGGCCGAGCACATCGCCATCCTGCGTCATGGCGAGGTGATGGAGGCTGGCGAAACGGCGCGGGTGTTGTCGGAACAGACCCACCCCTATACGCGCCAACTGGCGCAGGCATCCATGCATGTGCCGACGCGCGCCGGCGCTGCTCATGGAGATGAAAATAACGGCGGCGGAACTCTGCTTTCCGTAAACAACCTTTCGCGTCATTACCCCGGTCGGCGGCTGTCGCTTCTCAAACGCGACAAGCCTACCCGCGCCGTCGACGACGTTTCCTTTTCCATGCAGGCCGGCCAGTCGGTAGCGCTGGTCGGGCGTTCCGGCTGCGGGAAATCCACGCTGGCCCGCATGATTCTGGCTTTGGATAAGCCGACCGCCGGCGAAATCCGGTTTCGCGGCGAAATCATAACCGGGAGAAGCGAAGCGGAACTCAAGCCGGCTCGCCGTGACATGCAGGTGGTGTTCCAGGATCCCTATGGCTCGTTCGACCCCCGCCAGAAAGCACAAAAACTGGTGGCCGAACCGCTGCATGTGCTGGAAAAGAAACTGTCGCCCGCCGAGCGCCGGGAAAAGGTTGCGCAGGCGCTGCACGAGGTCGGGCTGTCGCCTTCCGACATGGACAAATATGCGCACGAATTCTCCGGCGGCCAGCGCCAGCGCCTATCGATTGCCCGTTCCATCATCACGCGGCCAAAGCTGGTGGTGGCCGACGAGCCGGTCTCTGCGCTCGACGTTTCGATCCGCGCGCAGATCCTCGACCTGTTTGCCGACCTCAACGGCAGGCTGGGCATCGCCTATCTGTTCATCACGCACGATCTGACGGTCGCCCGCGCCATCACCGACGAAGTAATGGTGATGCACGAAGGCAGGATCGTAGAGCGCGGGAAAACCAGCGAAGTGCTCGACAAGCCGCAGTCCGAAGCCGCGCAGGCACTGGTCGCTGCCGCGCCCGACCTGCGCCGGGCAATCGCGGCGAAGATACGGGAACAAGGATAAGAAGCAGGCATCGAAGAAGGCTGGCCCATTCGCACTTCGTCGCCACCATGGCCTTTGCGCAATCGACCTTGCGCAAAGAGCATGCCTGTGATCGAACGCTGTGCGCCCTCCGAAAGCCGGCTATCCGTTCATGTTCGATCTCGCCATAGAAACCATGGTCATGCTTGCGCTTGCGGGTTTTGTCGCCGGCTTCGTCGATTCCATCGCCGGCGGTGGCGGGTTGATCACGGTGCCGGCGCTGTTGCTTGCCGGCTTTTCGCCGGTCGCGGCGCTTGGCACTAACAAATTGCAGGGGCTGTTCGGCTCGGGTTCGGCAACGCTTGCCTACGCGTCGAAGGGCCATGTCGATCTCGTTGGTCAACTCCCGTCAGCCCTGATGGCGCTCGCCGGCGGCGCACTGGGCGCGCTGGCGGCAACGATCGTACCGGGCGCGGTCCTCAGCGCTGCCCTGCCGCTTGTGCTGGTTGCCATCGCTTTCTACTTCGCCATCAAACCCAACATGGGCGATATTGATCGAGCCCGGCGCCTTTCCCCGCTGCTGTTCGGCTTTCTGGTCGTTCCCGCCATCGGCTTTTACGACGGCGTTTTCGGGCCAGGTGCCGGTTCCTTCTACATGCTGGCGTTCGTCTCGCTCGCCGGCTACGGCGTGCTCAAGGCGACGGCGCACACCAAACTGCTGAATTTTTCCTCCAACATCGGCGGGTTCATCGTCTTCGCCTCCGTCGGCGTCATCGGCTGGAAAGTCGGCCTGATGATGGGTGTCGCGCAGTTTCTCGGAGCACGTGCCGGCGCGCATCTGGCCATCCGCAACGGCGCCAGGCTAATCAAGCCGTTGCTGGTGATCGTCTGCGTGGCGCTGGCTATAAAGCTGCTGGCCGACCCGGAAAACCCGCTACGCCTGATGATCGGCGTTTGAGCGGCACGGCAACAGTCTCAACGGAAAGAGCTATTCGGTCTTCTCATCCAGCAGCCTGGAAACGAAATCGAACAGGCCAGGTCGCCGGTCGCGGCGTAGTCGCTCGGCGATCACGATAGAGCGTATCTCCGCGAAAGCACGGTCAAGATCGTCATTGACGACGACGAAATCATATTCGGTCCAGTGTTCGATCTCGTTTCGCGCGTTCTTCAGCCGCGTCTCGATGGCCGCTTCCTGATCCTCCGCGCGCCGCTTGAGCCGCGCCTTCAACTCTTTCATCGACGGCGGCAAGATGAAGATCGAGACGATGTCGCCGCGCATCTTTTCCTTCAGCTGCTTGGCGCCCTGCCAGTCGATGTCGAAAAGCATGTCACGGCCTTCGGCCATGGCTTTCTCGGCCGCGTCGCGCGGCGTGGCGTAGCAATTGCCATGCACCTCGGCCCACTCCAGCAATTCGTCGTTATCGCGCAGCATGTCGAACTCGCGCTGCGTCCGGAAATAATAATGGACTCCCTCGATCTCGCTGCCGCGGCGCGGTCTCGTCGTCACGCTGACCGACAGTTCGAAACCCTGGTCGCTCTCGATCAGATTGCGGGCAATGGTCGACTTACCGGCACCGGACGGGGACGATAAAACCAGCATCAGGCCCCGGCGACGAATGCGGGAACCGGCGTCTTTGGCAACCATCCGTCACTCCAGATTCTGGACTTGTTCGCGAAACTGGTCGACGACCGCCTTCAGTTCCAGCCCGATGGACGTCACTGCCGCGGCATTCGACTTCGAACACAACGTATTCGATTCGCGATTGAATTCCTGCGCCAGAAAATCGAGCTTCCGGCCGATGGCGCCGCCTCCTGCCAAAAGCGCGCGGCCCGACGCCACATGCGTCTTCAGCCGGTCGATTTCCTCGCGGATATCAGCCTTCGTGGCGAGAAAAGCCGCCTCCATATGCAGCCGGCCCTCATCCAGGTTGGTCGAAGCATCCATAAGCAGCCGCACCTGCTCGGCAATCTTTTCGCGGATCGCGGCAGGCTCCCGCGACGGATCGGCCTCGGCGCGCAACGTCAGTTCCTCGATGGCGTCGATGTGACCGGATAGGAGAGTCCGCAATGCCTCGCCTTCCGCCCGGCGTGCCGTTTCCAGCCCCGAGAGCGCCTTATCGAGTGCCGTGGCGACCGCAGCGTCCAGCGCCGCGCGCGCCTCATCGGTTTCGACCGTTTCAGGGATATCGAGCACGCCGCGTAGCGCCAGAAGGCCATCGGCGGTGGCAGGTTCCACGCCGAACTGTTCCTGAAGCCGCTTGGCGAGGCCCGCGATATCCTTCAGGAACGCCTCGTTGACAACTGGCTGCGCCTGCGCGCCCGTAGCGCGGCCTACCGTCAGTGTCGCCTGGAAATTGCCGCGCGAAAACCGCTTCTGCACGGTCTGCCGCACCGTTGGCTCAAGCCGTTCGAAACCCTGCGGCACGCGCAGCCGGACCTCGACGCTCTTGCCGTTGACAGATTTCACTTCCCACGCAAGCGCAGTGCCTTCATGTTCCGCCGCGGCGCGGGCAAACCCCGTCATGCTCTGCACGTTCATCTCGCCCGCCCCCACCCGACTATTGCGCCGTCGTGCCTGTCCCGTCAGCCGACCCATCGGTCTTTTCGGCGGCTTTCGCCGCTTCTTCGGCCTGCTTCTTCTGCAGCACCCGGTAGCGGGCGACGTTTTCGTTATGCTCTTCCAGCGTCGAGGCGAAGACGTGGCCGCCGGTGCCGTCGGCAACGAAATAAAGATCCTTGGTCTTGGAAGGATTGGCCACCGCCTCAAGGGCGGCGCGCCCCGGATTGGCGATCGGCGTCGGCGGCAGCCCATTGATGAGATAGGTGTTGTAGGGCGTCTGCTTATCGATGTCCGACTGGTAGATCGGCCGGTCGGCAGGCTTTCCCTTGCCGCCGAAAAGCCCGTAAAGGATGGTCGGGTCAGACTGCAGGCGCATGCCCTTGGCGAGCCTGTTCAGGAAAACCGCCGCCACCCGTGAGCGCTCGTCTCCTTTGCCGGTTTCCTTCTCGACGATCGAAGCCAGCGTCACGAATTCGTCGATATTGGCCAGCGGAAGGTCTGGCGAGCGTCGCGCCCACACGTCCTCGACCAGCTTCTTTTGATCCGCCAGCAGCTTGTCGATCATCTGCTGGCGCGTGGCGCCTCGCGTAAACCTAAGCGTGTCCGTAGCAAGGCTGCCCTCGGGCGGCATGGTGGCGGGCATATCGCCGGTCAGCGCGTCCTGTTCGGCGATCCGCTGCCACGCCTGCTCGACCGTCAGCCCTTCCGGTATAGTCAGCGAATAAAGCACCGACTTGCCGCTCTTCAACAGTTCCATGATATCGCGCATCGAGGCGCCGGGCTTGATCTCGTATTCGCCGGCTTTCAGCGCCGAATCGTTGCCGTAGGCGCGTACACCCAGCCGGAAGATACGCGCGTCGCTGATAAGGTTGCGCCGCTCAAGCTGGTCGGCGATATCGGCCACCGCCATCTTCGGTTTTACAAGGAAAGTATCGCCATTGGCCGACGGTCCCGGCTCAATGAAGGCCTGCCTGCCGAAATAAACGCCGACACCGACGGCGATTACCGCCAACATCACTACCGAAACGACGAAGTTCATGAACACGACGATCTGGCTGCGCGAGGCGCGGGAGCGCTTCGGCGGCGGCGTGCCGGTCTCCGGCCGCAGCGCTTCGCTTGCCGTCTTGGGGATGATCGGGCCGGGCGGTACGGGCCGCTGCCCGAATTCTCCATTGTTGTCCGGCGTAGTGTTCATGACAGCCTATCGTTTGACCTTGCGACGAATCCCCTGCGGAACAGTAGAGGCGAATATGGCAAAATTGGCGGGGCAACCAGCCATCGGCATCGATGGCCGACCCGCCGATCAGCCACCGTAGCGTTGGAAGACGAGCGATGCGTTGGTGCCGCCGAAACCGAAGGAATTGGACAGCGCCACGTCGATCTGGCGGGAGCGCGGAGTATTGGGCACGAGATCGATTGCCGTCTCGCGTTCCGGATTATCAAGGTTGATGGTGGCAGGCGCAATGTTGTCGCGAATGGCCAGGATGGAAAAGATCGCCTCCGCCGCACCCGCGGCGCCCAGCAGATGGCCGATGGACGATTTGGTCGACGACATGGAGACTTTCGAAGCCGCATCGCCAACCAGCCGCTCAACGGCGCCAAGCTCGATCGTATCGGCCATGGTCGAGGTGCCATGCGCGTTGATGTAGTCGACATCGGCAGCTGTCAGCTTCGCCCGTTTGAGCGCGGCCGTCATGCAGCGGAAAGCGCCGTCGCCGTCCTCGGCCGGAGCGGTGATGTGATAGGCATCGCCGGTCAGGCCATAGCCCGTCACCTCGGCATAGATTTTGGCCCCGCGCGCCTTGGCGTGCTCCAGTTCCTCAAGCACCACGACACCGGCGCCCTCGCCCATGACGAATCCGTCACGGTCGCGGTCATAGGGGCGCGAAGCTTTTTCAGGCGTGTCGTTGCGTTCGGTGGAAAGCGCCCGGCAGGCGGCGAAGCCCGCCAGCGAAAGCCGCGTCACCGGCGATTCCGCGCCGCCGGCCAGCATGACATCCGCGTCGCCGAAGATAATCAGCCGAGCCGCGTCGCCGATGGCGTGCGCACCGGTCGAGCAGGCGGTGACGACGGCATGATTGGGGCCTTTCAGCCCATGCCTGATCGAAACCTGGCCGGAAACGAGGTTGATGATGTTGCCCGGAATGAAGAACGGGCTGATGCGGCGCGGTCCGCGCTCCTTCAGGATGATCGCGTTCTCGGCGATCCCTTCCAGTCCGCCGATACCCGAGCCGATCATGACGCCGGTGGCGCAGCGTTCGTCTTCGGTTTGCGGCTCCCAGCCCGAATCCCTCAGCGCTTCGTCGGCGGCCGCGATCCCGTAAAGGATGAAGTCGCCGATCTTGCGCAGTTCCTTGGGCTCGAGGAAGGCCTCCGGATTGAACGTGCCATTGCTGCCGTCACCGCGAGGAATGACATGGGCGATCTTGCAGGGCAGATCGTCAACCTCGAATTCGGTAACGCGTTTGGCGGCACTGCGGCCGGTCAGCAATTCTTTCCAGCCGTGCTCGAAGCCCATGCCGAAAGGTGAAACCAGACCGAGGCCTGTGACGACGACGCGCCTCATCGCAGGTCTCCCGATAAGCAGCGTAAAGCTTTAGGCCGAGGCCTTGTCGATGAACTTCACGGCGTCGCCGACGGTCAGGATCGTCTCGGCTGCATCATCGGGAATCTCGACGCCGAATTCTTCTTCGAAGGCCATGACGAGTTCGACCGTGTCGAGGCTGTCGGCGCCCAGATCGTCGATGAAGCTCGCCTGGTCCGTTACCTTCTCGGCATCGACGCCGAGGTGTTCGATAACGATCTTCTTGACGCGCTCTGCGGTGTCACTCATTTGGGCATCCTCGTCTTTTGTTTGTCTATCTTCGTTAGCGGGCGGAATGCCGCTAATCAAGCTGAAAGATGGTCCTGCCGAAAACGCGACCAAAGGCAGGCCGGTTGTCGCCCGAACCGCCGGGGTACGGGCCGAATACACGATTATCGAGCAAGGTCCAATGCGAAATGGGGTCTTTTCCCCATTCGTCAAATCCCGTCTTCAAATCCCTCGTCTTCAAATTCCTTGTCTTCAGATCATCGCCATGCCGCCGTTGACATGCAGCGTCTGTCCGGTGACGTAGCCCGCCTCGTCCGATGCCAGATAAGCGACGGCCGAAGCGACTTCGGCGCTGGTGCCCATGCGCCGCGTCGGGATAGCGGCCATGATTGCCTCTTTCTGCTTGTCGTTGAGCTTGTCGGTCATCGCCGATTCGATGAAGCCGGGCGCAACGCAGTTGACGGTAATGTTGCGGGTGGCGATTTCCTGCGCCAGCGACTTGGAAAAGCCGATCATGCCGGCTTTGGAAGCGCAATAATTGGTCTGCCCCGGATTACCTGTCACGCCGACGACCGACGTGATGTTGATGATGCGGCCATGCCGGCGGCGCATCATCGGGTGCGTAAGCTCTCGGGTGATCCGGAAAACGGCGGTCAGATTGACCTCGATGACCGAATCCCAGTCGTCATCCGACATGCGCACGAACAAGCCGTCCTTGGTGATGCCGGCATTGTTGACCAGGATATCGACACCTTCCAGTTCGGTTTCCGCCTTCTGGCCGAGCGCCTTGACCTCGTCGCGGTCCGAAAGATTCGCAGGAAACAGCTTTACGCGCTCGCCAAGATCGGCGGCCAGCGCTTCCAGCTTTTCCACGCGCGTGCCATGCAGGCCGACGGTAGCGCCCTGCGCATGCAATATCCGCGCGATCGCCTCGCCTATGCCTCCCGATGCGCCGGTGACGAGTGCCTTGCGGCCGGTCAGATCGAACATCTTCTTTCTCCTTGGAGCACTCCCATGGCAGGGAACGACCTGTTTAGCTTTCTTATGACAATGCCGCCAGCGCAGCCTCGACATCGGCCGGGGCGCCGATATTGGCACCGGCGATGTCGCGGTTGATACGCCGCGCCAAGCCGGACAGCACCTTGCCCGCGCCAACTTCGTAGAGCGTGTCGATCCCATGGGCGCCTAACCACTCCACGGTTTCGCGCCAGCGCACGCGGCCGGTCACCTGCTCCACCAGCCGCCGGGCAATCTCGTCGGGGTCGCTCGACGGCGCCACCGAAACATTGGATACCACCGGGATAACGGGCGCATGCTTGCTCACGCCGGCCAGCGCCTCGCGCATCGCCTCCGCCGCCGGCCCCATGAGCGCCGAATGGAAAGGCGCCGACACCTGCAGCATCAAGGCACGCTTGGCACCTTTCTCGGTGCAAAGCCTGGCCGCCAGTTCGACCGCGTCCTTCGCGCCTGAAATCACCAGCTGTCCGCCACCATTGTCGTTGGCGATCTGGCAGACCGATCCCTTCGCGGCTTCCGCACAGGCGGCTTCCACATCGGCCTGTTCCAGCCCGATGATCGCGGCCATGGCGCCCTCGCCGGCCGGCACCGCCGCCTGCATGGCGTTGCCGCGGATACGGAGCAGCCGCGCGGCATCCGCGACCGAGACGAAACCGGCAGCGGCAAGCGCCGAATATTCGCCGAGCGAATGGCCGGCGACATAGGCCACCTTGTCTTTCAGCGAAAAGCCCTGGGCTTCCAGTGCCCGGATCGCGGCGAGCGACACCGCCATCAGCGCCGGCTGCGCGTTCGCCGTCAGCGTCAGCGTTTCTTCCGGGCCTTCCCAGATCAGCTTCGACAATTTCTCGCCGAGGGCGTCGTCGACTTCCTCGAACACTTTTCTGGCTTCGGGAAAGGCTTCCGCCAGATCCTTGCCCATGCCGACAGCCTGGCTGCCCTGCCCCGGAAACGTGAATGCGACGGCCATCTGCTCTGGTCCCCCGTGTCTATCCTTGCCTGCTGTTGCGCAAGCGGCGAGTTCAAGTCAAGCCGTTTAAGCTCGCCGGCCGGAGCCAAGCTCCCGGTTTCAGACGCTTTTTGCCGATCACTCATGATTAAAACCGCACACGATTTGTTTGCCGGCTCTTCCCAATTCCGCCACAGACTATAGGTCTTCGTGACGCTAGAATGACAGTTTAATGACACCGTCGCGGGCCGGGGAATTAGAGTTGGCAAAGAGTATCGCAGACATCGCCAGAAAGGCGCCAGACCATTCCGGAGGAAGCACGCGCTCAAGGCGCGTCGCCGCCCTTTGGCCCGCCGTGTGCTACAGCTTCGTTTCGCTGCTGGCCTCCGCCGTCCTGGTATTCGCCATAGAGCTCATCTTCCGTGGGAATCTGTCGACCACCATCGGCTTCTTCCTGCAACCCTTCAAGCCCGGCTGGACCACGATCATCCTGTTCACGTTGATCATGATCGGGCTAGACGCGCTGCTCGGCCGCAAGCACCAGAGCCTGATGATCGTCGCCCCGCTGACGCTGGTTCTCGCTTTCATCGGCCACCAGAAATCGCTGTATCTCGGCGATCCGCTTTACCCAACCGATTTCCTCTATGCCCGCCAGATCGTCGAGCTGATGCCCCTTCTGGTGCGCGAGCGCCCGCTGACCGGATTGGCCATGGCGGTGGGAATCGTCGTTTTTCTCGCGCTTCTGGTTTTTGCCTGGCGCTTCTGGCGCCGCCGCATGCCGGGGCTGAGCTACAAGGGGCGGATCGCCCGTCTAGCGCTCACCCTGCCGCTGCTCGCTTTCTTCGTCTCCATCATGGACTACGCCACCTTCTCGTGGACGCGCGACCGCCTGCAGATCATCCCGATGATGTGGGACCAGAAGGAAAACTACAATTCGAACGGCTTCGCCCTGGCCTTCGCGCTCAATGTCCCCATGGCTCATGTCGGCGCACCCTCGGGCTTCTCCCAAAAGGCGGTGGCCGCGATCGCCAAGCCCGACGTCGTCGCCTCCGTGCCGGCCGAAAAACCCGATATCATCGTCGTGATGAGCGAATCCTTCTGGGACCCGACCAGCCTTCCCGGCGTCACCATCACGCCCGATCCGATACCCACCGTGCGTGAACTGCGGTCCGGCTCGATGTTTTCGCCGGAATTCGGCGGCATGACGGCCAATATCGAGTTCGAGGCGCTCACCGGGTTTTCCAACGCCTTCCTGCCGGCCGGCAGCATCCCCTACCAGCAATATGTGCGTGCGCCGATCCCGTCGATGGCGACCTTCCTGAAAAGCGAGGGATACGAAACGCGGGCCATCCACCCCGGAACGAGCTGGTTCTGGAACCGCACGCCGGTCTATGCCGATTTCGGCTTCGACAGCTTCAAGTCGGAAGAAAACATGCCGCCGATGCAAAAGCGCGGCCCGCTGGCTTCCGACGCTGCGATGACCGACGAAATCATCCACGAAGCCGACGGAACCGAAGATCCGTTCTTCTTCTTCGCCGTCAGCCTGCAGAACCATGGTCCCTACGAACCGCACCGCTACCCCGATTCGACGCATTCGGTGCAGGCGCCGATCAGCCAATGGGCGCGGGATTCGCTGCAGAGCTACGCGGAAGGCGCCGCTGACGCCGATAAAGGCCTGCAACGCCTGCTTGATTGGGCGAAGCAGCGTAAGCGCCCGACGGTCATCGCCTTTTTCGGCGACCACCTGCCGCCGCTGGGGCCTGTTTACGTTGAAACGGGATTCCTGAAAGACAATGTCGCGCCGCGCAGGGAATCTCCCGACCAGATGCTCAAGCACCACCAGACGCCGCTTGTCGTCTGGTCGAACAAGACCGGCCCGGTCAAGGACATGGGCGCGGTAAGCCCGGCCTTCCTGCCCTATCACATCCTGACCACGGCGGGCATCACCCACCCTTATTACACGGGCTTCCTGGGCGCCCTGAACGAGCGCTACCGGGTAGTCGACCGCAACCTGTTGCTATCGGACTCGGGCGAGCCAACGCCCGACTGGGCGCGCCAGAAGCAGATCGACCCGGCGATCCGCGATTTCCGCTTCCTGCAATACGACATGATGTTCGGCAAGCACTGGGCGGCTCCCGACTTCTTCCCGGAAACGGTCAATAAGTTGGTCGCCCATACGAGCTGACCTTAAGCATGTCGCCCAAAAGTGCCCAGCGATTTTGGGACAACGACATGCGAAAAACAAAAGCTACAGCACGGCGCATGAATCCCATTACCCGCGTCGTGCTGCAGGCGCCTTGTCGCGGACCGATCCTGAGGAGATCGAGGTAAGCAGCGGGCGTCCTGATTAGGACACGGACTTGACTTTCCGGGCGTGTCCTTTATGTGTCGCGCCAAGTTTCCCGCGTCCGGGTGTTTTCCCGTGCTCAAGCGGCGCGAACCTCACGACAACTGACGGACGAACATCATGGCCAAAGCCGCAAATATCAAGATCAAGCTTCTGTCGAGCGCCGACACCGGCTTCTTCTACGTGACCAGCAAGAACAGCCGCACCAAGACGGAAAAGCTGTCCTTCCGCAAATACGACCCGGTTGCTAAAAAGAACGTCGAGTTCAAGGAAACCACGATCAAGTAATCTGGTTTATCTCGAAAAACAAAAACGCCGCCTTCCGGGCGGCGTTTTTGTTTGCGCGAACACGGCGCTTCGCCGCCCCGTAGCATCGGCTCGTCACAACCTGAAATGACGCAAAGGGGGTCGGCCGACGTTTGGCAGCGGTACGAGGAGGCCACTATGTGCCAGCGTCGGCCGACCGACCCCACGGACCCAGGAGATGCGGCGGACCTGAGCATCATGGGGTATGCTGGAAGTATCCCCGGCAATCTCGCCGCGCCGGGTTCTGTCTGTGAAAGACATTTGCGCAAAGGCTTATATAAATCAATAGTTTCTTAACCACAGCGAGGAAATCACTAGGGTTAAGGTAAATTCGTAACCGTGTTCGCTTGACAGGATGACCCGGCTCCCCTGCCGGACGAGCCCAGAGCATGTCTCCCGCAAGGGGGAACCGGTTTCGGGTAAAGACATACGAAAAAACAAAGACCTGAAGCACGCCAAGCGAATCTGAAAGATCGCGGCGTGCTTTAGGCTGCCTTGGCAACTACCCGGTTGCGACCGCCGCTCTTGGCCTCGTAGAGCGCGAGATCGGCGCGTTTCATCAGCGCTTCGACCGTATCCGGCCCCTTCAGCACCGACGAGACGCCGACGCTCACCGTAACCTCGATCGTCTTGCCGTCATGGCCGATCGCAAAGGGCTGCTGCGCAATCTCCGCGCGGATACGCTCCGCCACTTTCTCGGCCACGAACCCGTCGGTGTCCGGCATCACGACAACGAACTCCTCGCCGCCGAAACGGCAGGCCAGGTCGATGCCGCGTACATTCTTGCGCAGCCGCCGTGCGAATTCGCGCAGAACGTCGTCGCCACCGTCATGGCCATATGTGTCGTTGATCGATTTGAATCGGTCGAGATCGGTGATCATCATCGACAACGGCCGCCGTCGCGCCACGGCGCGGTCGAACAGTGTCTGCAGATGGCTGTCCAGATAGCGGCGGTTATGCAGGCCGGTCAGCCCGTCGGTCACAGCCATTTCGATGGTCTGGGTCACGCTGGCGCGAAGCTGATCGTTGTAGCGCTTGCGGCGAACCTGGGTGCGCAGGCGCGCAGTCAGCTCATGCGGATCGACCGGACGGATAAGATAGTCGTTGATGCCGAGTTCGAGGCCACGGATGATGCGCTGGTCCTCTCCCGCCTCGGCAAGCAGGATAATGGGCAGGAACCGGGTACGGTCGAGCGAGCGCAGTTGCGAGCACAGCCGCAGCGGATCGAAATCCGCAAACGCCGTCGACACGATGATGCAGTCATAAGGTATTTCCGCCGCCTGGAAGAAGCCGGCATGCGGGTCCGTCGACAGATCCAGATCGGCGCTGTCGCGAAGCATCTTCTGTATCCGCTCGAAGGACGATTTGCGCTCGTCCACCAAAAGCACCTTCGGCTTTGTGTCCGCGGAAGTGAAAGTACGGCTCAAAAGCTCCTCGATACCGATGTTGCGCGTCGTCGAAGCGCGCAGGCGCAACTCGTCGGTCAGCATCTTCAGCCGGACGAGGCTTTTCACGCGCGTCATCAACTGGAGATCGTTGACCGGTTTGGTGAGAAAATCGTCGGCACCGGCTTCAAGACCGCGCACCCGGTCCGAAACCTGGTCGAGCGCGGTGATCATCACGACCGGAATGTGCGAAGTGGCCGGGTCGCTCTTGATCCGCTTGCACACCTCGAACCCGTCCATACCTGGCATCATGACGTCGAGCAGCACGACGTCGACTTTGCCGTTTTCGCAGGTTTCGATGGCGTCGGGACCGCTGGTAGCCGTCAGCACCTCGAAATATTCGGCCAGAAGCCGGACTTCGAGCAGTTTCACATTGGCCGGAATGTCATCGACGACAAGAATGCGTGCTGTCATGTCAGAAAACTCCGGGATGGCAGGATGTGGCGGGCATCAGGCATCCCCCAGATAGGACTTGATGGTTTCGATGAATCGCGGCACCGAGATCGGCTTCGAAATATAGGCCTCGCAGCCGCCCTGCCGAATACGTTCCTCATCGCCCTTCATCGCAAAGGCGGTAACGGCGATGACGGGAATGACGTGCAACTCGTCGTCCTCCTTCAGCCATTTCGTCACTTCCAGGCCCGAAACTTCAGGTAACTGGATATCCATGAGAATGAGGTCGGGTTTGTGAAGGCGCGCCAGGTCCAACGCCTCAAGCCCGTCGCGCGTGCGCACGGTCTCGTAGCCGCTGGCCTCGATGAGGTCGCGAAAGAGCTTCATGTTAAGCTCGTTGTCTTCGACGATCATGACCTTTTTCGGCATTTCATTCCCGTCCCGGCCGGCATCCGCTTGGGCTGCCGCCGCCATGCATGCTCTCCTGAGCGCACCAAACCCGACCCTTACCTTACGCCAAGATCATTGACGAAACGGAAACCGGAGGCCGGAAAAGCCACGGACATCCCGCATTTGACGCTACTTCCTGCCGCACCGGCTTGCCGCCCGCCATCTCAGGCATTACTTCGGGACTGGTATCGATGGTTTCAAATCAGAAGGTAGTAATGGCAATCGCAACGTCAATGCGCGAGGAGGCAGAGGCAGTCGCCATCAATGCGCTCGGCTTCGTTGCCGCCGATCCCGACCTTCTGCCGCGTTTCCTTTCGATTACCGGCATAGAGGCGAACGCGATACGCGAGGCGGCGCGCGAACCGGGGTTCCTGGCCGGCGTGCTTCAGTTCGTCCTGGCGCATGAGCCGACGCTGCTGCGCTTCGCCGAAGAAACCGGCACGCCGCCGGCATCGGTCGGCAAGGCATTGCGGGCGCTTCCCACAGGCGACGACAACCATGAGTACTCGATATGAGCGACGATCCTGAAACCGCACGCCAGATCGAGGAACTGGCGGCTGACGACCGACCGCTGCTGGTGCTCGACGTCGACGACGTGGTGCTGGAATTCATTCGCCCCTTCCCGCGCTTCCTTGAGGAACGCGGGTTTGGCCTGACGTTGAACTCGTTTCGCCTGACCGGCAACGTCGCGGAGAAAGTGACCGGCCGGCTGGTCGAGAAGACGGAAGTGACGACGCTGCTCGATGAGTTTTTCGACAAGCAGGCCGAATGGCAAAGTGTCACCGATGGTGCCGCCGAAGCGCTGGCGAGGCTGGGCGAACATGCCGAGATCGTGCTTTTGACGGCTATGTTCCACCGCCATCGCGCCGCACGCCGCGCGCACCTCGATGCCCTCGGGTTGACCTACCCGCTGTTGACCACGGAGATGGCCAAGGGTCCGGCGGTGGCCAAGCTGCGCGGCATCAAAGGCAGGCCGGTCGCTTTCGTCGACGACCAGCCGCTCAACCTGATTTCGGCGCGGGAATCCGTCGCTGACGCTCACCTCTTCCACCTGATGGCGGACAATTCACTACGCGAATTTCTGCCGCCGCAGCCAGACGATATCATCGTCGTGCAGGACTGGCAGGACGCCATGCCGAAGATCGCAAAGGCACTCGGCGTCTGACGCTTGAAAAGCGGCTGGCAGCGCCTCTCATGGGCTTGATTTTTATGACACGCTATGGTCGTTTCGCGCCATGAGGATTTCCTGCCTTGTGCCTGTCATCTTGATGGCCATGAGCATGCCGGCCCATTCGATGGACGCCCGGCTGCGGGCCGGTCTGCTGAAACTCGATCCCCAGACGCGGCTGGAGCAGCGCTGCGACGCGGAAGTGCTCGACCGGATCACGCATGACGATCGCCACTATGACGCGGATCGCGTTGTGGCCTATGCCTTCGCTACCCCGGAAATGAGCAATGACGCGATCCGGAGTCCCGGCGCGGCGTTTCGCAGCAAGGGGAAGTGGTATCGGCTGAAATTCAAATGCAAGACCGCCCCAGACCATATGGAAGTCCTGAAATTCCGCTATCGGATTGGCGATCAAATTCCTGAAAGCGACTGGTCCAAATACAACCTCTACCCTTGAAGCGGGATCACCCGGTTTGAAGGTCTGCGGGCAGATCGGCTGGCCTCGGCTTTAGCCGTCCTGTCCTCGGAAATTTCTGGTCATCACCGCGCTCCATATGCCAAAAGCACCTATGCGGGGGTTGCAGGCTCATGCGACGACGGTGCCCTTTGGTGGCATCCCGAATTGATTTCCGGACCGGCTGCCTGCCCGGTAGTTTTATGCATTGAAAGGAAGGCGGGACGACGATGGAGGTTTTCACAGCGGCAGGCTTTGCCGCATTGCTGCAGGTCATTGCCATCGATCTGGTCCTGGCAGGCGACAACGCCATCGTTATCGGCCTGGCGGCGGCGGGGTTGCCCGCCGAGCAACGCAAGAAAGCCATTCTGATCGGCGTCCTGGCTGCGACGGTCCTGCGGATCGGGTTCGCGGCGGTCACCGTCAAGCTGCTCGCTATCGTCGGCCTGCTGCTCGCCGGCGGCATCCTGTTGCTGTGGGTCTGCTGGAAAATGTGGCGCGAATTGCGCACCTCACATGCCGACGAGCACGAAGCGACGGAAGCGCTTGCCAATTCGGATCTGAACAAGGACGGCACGATCGCCGCCGGCAAGCCGCGCAAGACGCTCATGCAGGCCGCCACACAGATCGTCATCGCCGATGTGTCGATGTCGCTCGACAATGTGCTGGCGGTCGCAGGGGCTGCGCGCGATCATTTCTCGGTGCTCATCATCGGCCTGATCCTGTCGATCGGGCTGATGGGCCTTGCCGCCAGTTTCATCGCCAAGCTGCTGCACCGCCACCGCTGGATCGCCTATATCGGCCTCCTGATCATCCTCTATGTCGCGCTCGACATGATCTATCGCGGCGCGCTGGAAGTATGGCCGCACGTCAATGGAGTCGTCGGCTGACGGGTCCTTTTCCTGTTGTCGCACAACAAAAAGGGCGCCGTGCGGCGCCCTTTTCTTTGAGCATTTCCAGCAAAAGTGTGAAGCGGTTTTGCGTCCGGAAATGCGGCTAAAACAAAAAGATAGAGCGGTTCTGCCGATTTCGTGAAAACCAGAACCGCTCTAGCGGAATGCCAATGGCTTATTGCGGCAGCTTGTCGTCTACGCCCTGGACATAGAAATTCATGCCGAGCAGCGTCGCGTCGTCGGCGACCTCGCCATCCTTCAGCCATGGCGTGCCGTCCTGCTTGGCGATCGGGCCGGTGAAGGGGTTCCATCCATCCGCGATCTTCTTCTCGGTCGCTTCCGCCATCGCCTTTGTTTCGTCGGACATGTTGGTGAAGGGGGAAAGATGGACGGCATCGTCCTTGATGCCGAGCCAGACATTGTCCGTCTTCCAGGTGCCGTCCAGGACGGCCTTGACGCGGGAAACGTAGTACGGCCCCCAATTGTCCGTGTTGGCGGTAAGCTGCGCGTGCGGCGCGAATTTGATCATGTCGGACGACTGGCCGAAGCCATGCAGGCCGCGTTCCTCCGCAACCTGAAGGGCAGCGGTCGAATCGGTGTGCTGGGTGATGATGTCGGCGCCCTGGTCGAACAGCGCCTTCGCGGCATCGGCTTCCTTGCCCGGATCGAACCAGGAGTTCACCCACACGATCTTCGCCTTGAAGTCCGGATTGATGGAATGCGCGCCGAGCATGAAGGCATTGATGCCCATCACCACCTCGGGGATCGGGAAGGACACGATGTAGCCGGCGACGCCGGTTTTCGATTCCTTGGCCGCGATCTGGCCCATCACGTAGCGGCCTTCATAGAAACGCGCATTGTAGATGCCGAGATTGTCGGCGGTCTTGTAGCCGGTGGCGTGTTCGAACTTGATGTCGGGGAACTTCTTGGCAACCTTCACTTCCGAATCCATGAAACCGAAGGAAGTGCCGAAGATGATCTTGCAGCCCTCGCGAGCCAGACGTTCAAAAGCGCGTTCGGCATCCGGGCCTTCCGCGACGTTTTCCAGATAGGCGGTCTCGACCTTGTCGCCCAGTTCCTTTTCAACCTCGAGACGCCCCTGGTCGTGCTGATAGGAATAGCCGAAATCGCCGATCGGGCCGACATAGACCCAGCAGGCCTTGAGTTTTTCCTGAGCCTGCGCGCTGACCGCCATGGACATGGCAGCTGTCGTCGTCATCAGGGCAATGAGCAGTTTTTTCATTAAGTCACCTCTCCGTATTAAGCTTGCAGCTTGCGATCATCTACCGTATCAGCGATCCGGAACAAAGGCCTGGCCGAGCGATGCGGGCGTATTCATCATCGTCAGGCGCTTGTTGCGGGAGATTAGAACGAGAACAACGATGGTTGCCAGATAGGGCAGCGAAGAAAGGAACTGCGGCGGGAAGGATTTTATGAATTCCATCAGGCCGTAGACGATCCGCGGAGCCCCGGCGAAAT
>JBARYG010000052.1:0-7892 GCA_049647745.1 Mesorhizobium sp. | reverse complement strand
GGTCATGCTGGTGCTGATGATGATCTTCAAGCCGACGGTCGGCTTCCTCGGCGCCACCGCGTCGGACCAGATCGTCAACGCCCACATCCTGTTCAACGTCATCATCCTGATCGCCGGCCTGCCGCTGGCAGGCCTCGTCTACCGCGCGTCCGAGAAGATCGTCGCGCTCGGCGTGAAGCCGGAAGCAGCCGATGCGCTGCATGTCACCGAGCTTTCGGCGCTGGACGAAAAGGCGCTCGGCACGCCCTCGCAGGCGCTCGCCAACGCCACGCGCGAGGTGGTGCGGGTGTGCGAGACGGTCGAGATCATGCTGAAGCGCATCATCGAGCTTTACGAGAGCGCCGACGAAGACAAGATCAGGGCGCTTGCCGCACTCGACGACCGCGTCGACCGCAAGCATGCGGCGATTAAAATCTATCTGGCCAAGGTCACCAAGAACGTGATGACCGAGGACGAGGCGTTGCGCTGCCAGGAGTTGATCGGCGCCTGCGTCAAGCTGGAGCAGGTCGGCGACATCATCGTGCGCAACATGCTGGTGCATGTGCAGAAGAAGCTCGACAAGGGCCTCGAATTCACGCCCGAAGGCTGGCGCGAACTGACGGCCTTCCACGCCTCGGTGCTGGCCAATGCGCGGCTTGCCTTCAACGTCCTGGTGTCGCGTGATCCGGCAACCGCCCGCCAGCTTGTGCTGGAGAAGGATCGCCTGCGCGACAGCGAGAAGGAAACCAGCCAAAGCCATTTCCTGCGCCTCCGCGACGGCACGGCGAAATCGATCGAGACAAGCTCCATCCACCTCGACACCATCCGCGACCTGAAGCAGATCAACTCGCTGCTCGCCTCGATCGCCTATCCGGTGCTGGAGGAACAGGGTCTGCTCCGTGGTTCGCGTCTTAAGGTAAGCTGACGCGTCGGGCGCTTCCCGGCGCCCCTCCGGCCCACGGCTGCCGGTCAAACTCCCCTTCCCGCCTTTCCGGCGACGCACTCAGCGGCTACAACCTTCGGGACCCGCTGGAGGAAACGATGACCGACGACAAATCCGCATCGGCCAGAAGCAAGAAGAGCGCGGGTGCGAAGCCTGCCGCAACGACCGAACCGGTACTGCTTTCCGGCGGCAATCCGCAGATCGCCAAGGGATACGGCGACGTTCCCGTTCAGGCCTATATCGCGGCCATGCCGGGCTGGAAAAGCGAGGTCGGCCGGCAACTGGACGCGCTGGTCGCCAAGGTCGTGCCGACAGTATCGAAGGCGGTCAAATGGAACTCGCCCCTTTACGGGAACGACGGTGATGGCTGGTTCCTGAGCTTCCACTGCTTCGATAAATACATCAAGGTGGCCTTCTTCCGGGGCACCGAACTCGATCCCCCGCCGCCGGTTGCCTCCAAACAGGCGAAGGTACGCTATTTCCATATCCACGAAGGCGACACGGTCGACGAGGCGCGGTTTTCCGGTTGGGTCGAACAGGCGAGCCGCCTTCCCGGCGAGCGCATGTAGGCGCGTAACGCTGCACTTTTTAAAGCCGTTCAATCGACACCCACTTGATATTCGCTATCTATCGTAACATATACAGTTACATGAAAATGGATAGCAGACTGTCAGGCGTGCTCCATGTGCTGCTGCATATGGCCGAGTTTCGAAACCCGGTCACATCGGAAGTACTCGCCAAAATGATGGGCACCAACCCCGTGGTCATCAGGCGCATAATGGCGGGCTTGCGCCAACAGGGTTACGTGCACTCGGAAAAGGGCCATGGCGGCGGCTGGACGCTGGCTTGCGATCTTTCCCGGATAACTTTGCGAGACATTTATCACGCGCTTGGCAATCCTTCTCTTCTGGCCATGGGCAACCGCAACGACAATCCCGCTTGTCTGGTCGAGCAGTCCGTAAACGAAGCCCTTGGCCAGGCATTCGAACAGGCCGAGACCTTCTTGCTGGATCGGTTCGGCGAGGTGACGCTTGCCACGCTCAGTGCCGACTTTCATCGTCGCGTTATCAACCGCGGCGTCACCTACGATCTGGAGACCGTTCATGATTCATGATGCCATCATCGTCGGCGGCAGCTTTGCCGGCCTTTCCGCCGCGACTTATCTCGCCCGCGCCCGCCGTAGCGTATGCGTCATCGATGCCGGCGCGCCCCGCAACCGCTTCGCCGCGCATTCGCATGGCTTTCTGACGCAGGACGGATCGAGCCCGCAAGCCATACTGGCAACCGCCCGCAAACAGGTCGAAGCCTATCCAAGCGTCACGCTGATCAACAACAGGGCAGCCGCAGCCGGCAATGCAGGCGATAATTTCTCGGTCAGCCTCGCTTCCGGTGAAATCCTCGAGGCACGCAGGCTCGTGCTAGCCTTCGGACTCTCCGACGAGTTGCCTGAAATTCCCGGCCTCGCCGAGCGCTGGGGCAATAGCGTCATTCATTGCCCCTATTGCCATGGCTATGAGTTCAGCGGCCAGCGGCTGGGCGTGCTGTTGACCGCACCACTGTCGCTCCATCAGGCCATGCTGGTCGCGGAATGGGGACCCGTCACTTTCTACCTGAACGGACAGCCGGCTCCCAATGACGACGAGGCGGCGGAACTGGCGAAGCGCGAAATCCGCATCGAGCAGCAAGCCGTCAGGGCATTGCACGGCGACGGCACGAAGCTGTCCGCCATAGAACTGGCGGATGGAAGCCAGCAGCCCATCGACGCGCTTTATGTCAGCCCACGTATCCGCTTCAACAGCGACATCTCCGGCCAGCTCGGCTGCGCCATGGATGAAACGCCGACAGGCACCTTCATCCATACAGACGCGATGAAGCAAACAAGCGTACCCGGTGTCTATGCCGCCGGAGACATCGCTCGCGGTGCCCACAGTGTTACCTGGGCCAGCGCGGACGGCGTCATGGCCGGTGTCGCCGCGCACCGATCACTGGTGTTTTGAGATTGCTATCCGGCGTTGTCCGCGCAGACTTCAAGGCACACCGGGAAGCGGCAGTTTACCGTTCAGGCGGCCATGCCAACTCCGGGCCGGTGCGGAAGAACGACACGTTGTTGGTGAAGATGCTGGCCGGCGCAAGCCTGATCATACGCCCTTGCGGGTGATCGATCTGCGCGACGTTGTCGATGAACCAGCCGTTCCAGTCGGCCTCGGGCCCGAGATATTTGCGAAGCAATCGCCTGAAGCGATCCGCCGCCATCGGCTCGATGGTGGCGGCACCGCGCAGTCCCAGATGCAGCAGGATGCCGGCCTCATTATCGAAGCGGACGATTTCCACCGCGCAGCGCGGCTCCCTTTCGATGCATTTCACCGCGCTCCCGCCCGCCGAGCCGAGCATCCACAGCGCCTCTTCCTCCCAGATGAACCACACCGGCGCGTTTCGCGGCGCGCCATCCTCGGCAATCGTCGCCAGATTCGCCATCAACGGAAGGCCGAGAACGGCCTGCGGATCGAATTCCCGCGGCATTATCAGGCCAGCATCGCCGGGCATGCGTCCACCTCAAAAGCCTTCCGGTCAGGAGCGCGACCGATTGAGCGCCACGGCAGCTTGTATCAGCGCCTTGAAGGCATCCTCGTCCACTTCATCGTTTTCACGGATATCGATGGCGCGCCTCACCTTGCCGTCGAGGCTTGAGTTGAACAAACGGCGAGGATCGTCCAGCGAAGCGCCCTTGGCGAAGGTCAGCTTCACCACGCTCTTGTAGGTCTCGCCGGTGCAGACGATCCCGCTGTCGGACCACACCGGAACACCCCGCCACTTCCATTCCTCGACGATCTCGGGATCGGCCTTTTTGATGAGCGCGCGGACGTGTGCAAGCATCTTGCCGCGCCAGTCGCCCAGTTCCCTGATCCGTGCATCGATCAGATTGGAAGGAGATTCGCTCATGGCCGCCTCACCTTTCAGACCGTTCACCGCTTTCAGCCAGCCGGCTTAGCCCAACAGCCCTTTGACGACCGCGCTCGCTTTGGAGAAATCCATCTGGCCGGTGTATTTCTCCTTCAGCGCCGCCATGACCTTGCCCATGTCCTTCGCCGACGCGGCACCCGTTGCCGCAATCGCCTCGCGGGCGGCCGCCTGAACGCCGGCATCATCCATCTGCGCCGGCTGGAAATCGCGCAGGATCGCGATCTCCGCACGCTCCTTGGCGGCCAGCTCGGGCCGGCCGCCGTCCTCGAACGCCTTGGCCGACTCCTCGCGCTGCTTCACCATCTTGGCGAGGATTTGCAGGATTTCGTCGTCGCTCGCGGCCTCTTTGCCGACGCCGCGATTGGCGATGTCGCGGTCCTTGATCGCAGACTGGATCAATCTCAGCGTCGGCAGCCTGTCGGCATCCCTCGCCTTCATCGCGTTCTTGACTTCCTCGGCGATCTTCTCGCGCATGGCCAGTTCCTCCCAGTATCCTTCAACGCATCGTGCGTGCTTTACGGCTGGCCCCGATAAATGGCATTCTGGCCGAAATCTCAAGTGGGCGGCGCATCAACCTTCCCGTGGGCAGGCGTCGTTTACGAAGAAAGCTTCGGCCCATTGTCGGATCGGGCGGATCTCATCCGTCCTTTGGGTATGGATCGGATCATGGAGGTGCCAAGGCGCCGTGAATCCGGAACCGGCCATCGCGAAAACAGCGAACGAAACCTGAGCAACTGCCAAAAGGATGAACGACATGCCCAGCACCGTCCACCTGCACCGCGTACTCACGACCAGCCCGGAAAAACTCTATCGCGCCTTCACCGAGGCGGATGCGCTTGCCAAATGGCTTCCGCCGAACGGCTTCACCTGTACCGTCCACCATCTGGAACCGAAAGTCGGCGGCACGCACAGAATGTCCTTCCGCAATTTCACCACCGGCGACAGCCATTCGTTCGGCGGCGAATATGTCGAGCTCGTGCCAGGCGAACGCCTGCGCTACACCGACAAGTTCGACGATGCCAATCTGCCCGGCGAGATGCAGGTGACCGTAACCTTGAAGAAGGTTTCGGTCGGCACCGAACTCAGCATCGAGCAGGCCGGCATACCCGACGTCATCCCGGCGGAAGCCTGTTACCTCGGCTGGCAAGAATCGCTGAAGAATCTGGCAAAGCTCGTCGAGCCCGAAATCAACCAGTAGCGCACGGCCAGAAAATCCGTATTCCAAACATCGATACGGCAGGGGCACTGGCAGCGCACGGCGATTGACCGTGCGCCCGCCTTCCCCTATGTGCAAGCCTTGCAACCAGAATGGTTACGCGTGGAGACTGCGCAACATCGCCGCTCCGCGCTTTCTGCTGCGCGAATACTGCCAGACACGAACCGCCGCAGCCTGTTGATGGAGAGCCGCCATGGCCACGACCGCCCCCTGGAGCACTGAAATCCCGACCGCCCTGCTCGTTCTTGCCGACGGAACGGTGATCGAAGGGCGAGGACTCGGCGCTGTCGGTTCGGCGGTGGCGGAAGTCTGCTTCAACACCGCACTCACCGGCTACGAGGAAATCCTCACCGATCCTTCCTATACCGGCCAGATCGTCACCTTCACCTTCCCGCATATCGGCAATATCGGCACCAATGACGAGGACGTCGAGGACCTCAACCCGATCGCCCGCGCCGGCGCGGTCGGCGCGGTGTTCAAAGCCGATGTCACCGACCCGTCCAACTACCGCGCCAGCAAACATCTGGACCAGTGGCTGAAGAAGCGCGGCATCGTCGCTTTGTCGGGCATCGACACGCGCGCGCTGACGGCGTTGATCCGCGAAAAAGGCATGCCCAACGCCGTCATCGCGCACGCGCCGGATGGCAAGTTCGACATGGCCGACCTGAAACAGCGCGCCGCCGCGTGGCCGGGCCTGATCGGCCTCGATCTCGCCAAGGACGTAACCTCCGGCCAGTCGTCGGTCTGGAAGGAAACGCCCTGGGCCTGGAACCAGGGATATGGCGAGCAGGATCAGCCGACCATGCACGTCGTTGCCGTCGACTACGGCATCAAGCGCAACATCCTTCGCCTGCTGGCCGGGCTTGGCGCCAAAGTCACGGTCGTGCCGGCCAAGACCAGCGCCGACGAAATCCTGGCCATGAAGCCGGACGGGATCTTTCTGTCCAACGGCCCCGGCGACCCCGCCGCTACCGGCGAATACGCCGTACCGGTCATCCAGGATCTTTTGAAAACCGACATTCCGATCTTCGGCATCTGTCTTGGTCACCAGATGCTGGCCATCGCCGTCGGCGGCAAGACGCTGAAGATGCATCAGGGTCACCACGGCGCCAATCATCCGGTCAAGGATCACACCACCGGCAAGGTCGAGATCGTCTCGATGAACCACGGTTTCGCCGTCGACGGCGATTCATTGCCGCAGGGCGTGGAGGAGACCCATGTCTCGCTGTTCGACGGTTCGAATTGCGGCATCGCCCTGACCGGCCGGCCAGTGTTTTCCGTCCAGCACCACCCGGAAGCCTCGCCTGGCCCGCAGGATTCGCACTATCTGTTCCGCCGCTTCATCAACCTGATCCGGGCGAACCGTAAGGAATCGGCGCTGGCCGAACGCTGACGGCTTCGCCGCTTCGGTTCACCGAATGCAGAAAGGGCGCCGCTGGGCGCCCTTTTCTCAGACCGGGTTGTTGGCTCAGATCGGATTGTTGAAAGTATCGCAGTCCGACAGCTTGCCGCTCTTGAAACCGGCGGCGAACCACTTCTGGCGTTGCGCCGAGGTGCCGTGGTTGAAGCTTTCGGGAACGACATAGCCCTGCATTTTCTTTTGCAGCGTGTCGTCGCCGATCTGCTTGGCTGCGTTCAGCGCCTCCTCAAGATCGCCCTGCTCGAGAATGCCTTTCTGCGCGGTGAAGTGACCCCACACGCCGGCGAAACAGTCAGCCTGTAATTCCACCTGCATCGACATGTGATTGGCCTGGGCCTCGCTCATCTGCTGGCGCATCTGGTTGAACTTGGGCAGGATGCCGGTCAGGTTCTGGACATGGTGGCCAACCTCGTGCGCCACGACATAGGCCTCCGCGAAATCGCCCGAGGCGCCGAACTGCTGCGAAAGCTGCTGGAAGAAGGTAGTGTCGAGATAAACCTTGTGATCGTTGGGGCAGTAGAACGGCCCGGCAGCCGACGAGGCAAAGCCGCAGGCCGATTTGATCTGCCCGGAAAACAGCACCAGCTTGGGGTTCTCGTAAGTCAGTCCGTTGGCCTTGAAAATACCGGTCCACACGTCCTCCGTCTCGGCAAGGACCGTGGCCACGAACTGCTTCATCTCGTCGTTGTTGGCCGGTGCGCCGGAGCCGTCGGCGCTGTCCTGCTGGGTGATCTGCCCGCCGCCATCGTCGAGCGAACCGCCGCCGAGCAGCATCGAGGGGTCGATGCCGATCGCCTTCAGCACGAAATAGAGCACGATCAGGATGACGATGCCCTTGAGGCCGCCACCACCCAGCCGCCCGCCGATCGGGATGCGAAACTGCCCCGGCCCGCCGCCGAAGCCACCCGGCATCCCGCCGCCGCCCTCTCCGCGCTGGTCCTCGATATTGTCACTCTGACGACGGCCTTTCCAGAGCATGGCAAATCCTCATATGCGTTTCGCGCCAGACGGCCGTTCGGCATCGCGGCGATCCAGTTCTCGAACGATTATCCGAACGGAATGGTCAAGTCACAGCATTTTTCTTGAACGGCGATGATCGGCGCCGGGGAGAAGAAGCCTCGAGCGGCAATGACCACTGCATTGGCTCCCGTCGCAGTCCCGCTGGAAAAAACGGTTCAGTCTTTCTGCTTGGTGCCGGCGCTTTTGCCGTCCGAGCTTCTGGAGCGCTCTTCGAAGCGCTTTTCGCCCTTTTTCAGCGGCCGGCCGGTTTCGGCTTCGGTCTTGCGTTCGTTTTTCGCGGCAGCCTCCCGCAATCCCTTGGCAGAAGCCTTGCCTTTCGCTGTCGGTGCCTGTTCGACGCCCATGTCGTTTCC
>JBARYG010000051.1:0-5462 GCA_049647745.1 Mesorhizobium sp. | reverse complement strand
GCGCCGCACCGCGCCGGCCGCAAGGGCGACGACGCAAGGCGCGAGCGAAAACCGCGTGGCGGTCGCCATGCCGGGCACGAGGACGAGAAGGCACAACAAGACGCAGCACAGTCGGAGCAGCAGTCTGCCATCGCGGAAGGATCGGCTACCGAGACCAGCGACCGGCGCGAACGCAAGGAAGCGATCCGTTCCGAAAACACCGAACGTGGCAATACCCGCCCGTCGCGGCGCGACAACAACCGCCCTGCCCGACACCATCAAGACGACAATGACGGCACCGTCGGCTTCGGCGACGATGTGCCCGCCTTCATGCGGATCGTTGCTAAGGTTTGAGCATTCGGACCGGTTTCCGGCTCGATTCTCGGAAACTCATCATTCCAATAAAAAACGGCCCCTTGCGGGGCCGTTTTCATGTCTTGCATCATGATGGTCAGGTAAGCGGTGAAAGCTGGATCTCGACGCGGCGGTTCTGCGCGCGGCCTTCTGCCGTTGCGTTCGACGCGACCGGCCGTGTCTTGCCGAAGCCGGTAACGGCGAAGCGGCGTTGATCGACCCCCTGTCCAGCCAGGTAATTGGCGACCGACAAGGCGCGGCGCTGCGACAGATCGAAATTGTGCTGGTCGCTTCCGGTCGAATCGGTATGGCCGAATACGTCGACCGTAGTCTGCTTGTATTTTTTCAGCACCAGCGCCACCGAATTAAGCACGGGATAGAACGCAGCCTTCACCGAATCCTGGTCCGTCGCGAAGGTGATGTCGGACGGCATGTTGAGGATGATCTGGTCGCCGCTCCGCGTAACGCTGACACCCGTTCCCTGAAGCTGCTGGCGCAGTTCAGCCTCGTTCCTGTCCATGGTGGCACCGATGGCGCCGCCGGCCAGCGCGCCGATGCCAGCGCCGATCAGAGCGTTGCGGCGATCGTTGCCGCCGGCGAGCGTGCCGAGTGCTGCACCGGCCAGCGCGCCGATGCCGGCGCCGCCGACCGTATTCGAAACCTTCTGCTCGCCGGTATACGGATCGGTCGTGCAGGCGCTCACAAGGAAAGCGGTCGCCGTAACGGCGAGCAAGGTCTTCTTCATGAATTAGTCCCTCTCAAACTGCGGCTGCGAAAAAACGCAGCCTGTCACCCTTCCCGGAGATTTGTAACACGGAATAAGGCCAAATATGGAACAGGAAAAACCTCCTTTCCCGTTCCGCTTCTCAATCCAGGTCAGCCACCGCTTCCCCGGCCCCGCCTTCGATACGCTGCGAAAGCGACGCCTCCATGAAATCATCGAGGTCGCCGTCGAGAACATTCGACGGACTCGTACTTTCGAAACCGGTGCGTAAGTCCTTAACCAACTGATAGGGCTGCAGAACGTAGGATCGGATCTGATGGCCCCAGCCGATATCGCTCTTCGAGGCTTCGGTCGCGTTCGCCGCTGCCTCGCGCTTCTTCAGTTCCTCTTCGTAGAGGCGGGAGCGCAGCATTTCCCATGCCTTCGCCTTGTTCTTGTGCTGCGAGCGCTCGGCCTGACAGGCAACGGCGATGCCAGTGGCGATGTGCGTGATACGAACCGCCGAATCGGTAGTGTTGATGTGCTGGCCGCCTGAACCTGACGCGCGATAAGTATCGATGCGAACGTCGGACTCGGACACGGCAATGTCGATCTTGTCGTCGACAACCGGATAAACCCAGACGCTCGAAAAGGACGTATGCCGCCGTGCATTCGAATCGTAGGGCGAGATGCGCACCAGCCGATGAACACCTGATTCGGTCTTCAGCCAGCCATAGGCGTTATGGCCCCGGATAAGCACGGTCGCGGACTTGATGCCGGCCTCTTCGCCGTCATGTACTTCCAGCACCTCAACTTTGAAACGGCGGCGTTCGGCCCAGCGCGTATACATGCGCAACAGCATCGAAGCCCAATCCTGGCTTTCAGTGCCGCCGGCCCCGGCGTGAACCTCAAGATAGGTGTCGTTGGTGTCGGCCTCGCCCGAAAGCAGCGTCTCCACCTGCCGTGCCTTGGCCTCGCCCTGCATCGAACGGAGCGAGGCTTCCGCCTCGGCGACGATGCTGTCGTCGCCTTCTTCCTCGCCCAGTTCGATAAGGCCGATATTATCTTCCAGCGCCTGCGTGAAATGTTTTACCGCGGCAATGCCGTCTTCCAGGTCCTGCCGCTCGCGCATGAGTTTCTGCGCCTCCTGCGGATCGTTCCACAGGCTCGAATCCTCGGCCAGCACATTCAGGTACTCAAGCCGCTTTATGGCCTGATCCCAGTCAAAGATGCCTCCTCAGCAGGGTTATCGCCTGCCTGATTTCGTCGACAATGTTTTGCGTTTCCGCGCGCATGGCTGCTGATATATCCTGATTTGAAGGGGATAGACTTCGTTGGGCGCGATACATAAGGACGTGGGACACGCCTGTAAAGCGCAATGGCTACCCAGAGGCGCCGCCCGGCATCCATACCGGCTGCCGCGCCCGGCGATGCCACGTCAGCTTCGGATAGCGGAATGTACCCCTATCAGTACAGCCCGCCGCCACCGGATTGGATCGCCTGGTTGGCATTCGGCGAAAGCTCGCCGCCGGACATGTTCGAACCGTCCTCGCCCATACCGATTACCCAATAACTGTCGGCCGGGCCGGTACCGGGCTTGAACGCCTCGATGATGGTGTTCGGGTCGCCTTCGGCGGCGCGCATGCCGGTCTTGCGGTTGATGGCGATCAGTTTCATGCCCTCGGGCACCTTGAAGTCGACGTTGGGCTTGCCCTGCAGCGCCACGCGCATGAAATCCTTGAACACAGGGGCTGCCAGGCCGCCGCCGGTGGCGCCGTGGCCGAGGCCCTTCGGCTGGTCGTAGCCCATATAGAGGCCAAGCACGAGGTTAGGCGTATAACCGATGAACCAAGCGTCCTTTTCGTCGTTGGTGGTGCCGGTCTTGCCGGCGATATGGCGCCCGAGTTCATTGATGGTGGCGCCGGTACCGCGCTGCACCACGCCTTCCATCATCGAGGTAATCTGGTAGGCGGTCATCGGGTCGAGCACCTGCTCGGAATTGTCGATCAGTTCCGGTTCGGGCTGGTTCTTCCATTCCTGCGCATTGCAGCCTTCGCAGCCACGGTCGTCCTGCTTGAACACCGTCTTGCCATAGCGATCCTGGATACGGTCGATCAGCGACGGCTTGATCGACTTGCCGCCGTTGGCCATGATCGAATAGGCCGACACCATGCGCATCACCGTCGTCTCGCCCGAACCCAGCGCCATCGGCAGGTAGGGTGCCAGATGGTCATAGACGCCGAAGCGCTCGGCATATTCCACCACCAGTTTCATGCCCATGTCGTTGGCGAGCCGCACCGTCATCAGGTTACGAGAACGCTCGATGCCCGACCGCAACGTGGCCGGTCCGGCAACCCGGCCGTCATAGTTCTTCGGCGTCCAGGTAGTGTTGCCGCTCTGTATGGTGATCGGCCCGTCCATGATGACGGAGGCCGGCGTATAGCCGTTGTCGAGCGCCGCCGAATAGACGATCGGCTTGAACGACGAACCGGGCTGGCGCATGGCCTGCGTGGCGCGGTTGAATTCGGACAGCGAATAGGAAAAGCCGCCGACCATCGCGAGGACGCGGCCGGTATGGGGGTCCATGGCGACCATGCCGCCCTCGACCTTCGGCACCTGGCGCAGGAGATAGGCGCCGTCGGCACCGTCCTTCTTCTGGACGAAGACGACATCGCCGGGCTTCAGCACCTCTGCCGGCGACTTGGCCTTGACGGTCTTGCCATTGACGACATGGCGCATCGCAAAGCTCATGTCCTCCTTGGAGACCGTGCCTTCGACCCGCTCCTTGACCAATGCACCGGATGCCTGTCTTCCAGGCTGCAGGCCGATAGAAAGGCCGCTTGCGGAACTGTCCAGCACCACGGCGAGCGACCATTCGGGAACGTCTTCGAGGCCTTTGACGGCGCCGAGCGGCACGCCCCAGTCGCCTGACACGTCGATCGTGGTGACGGGGCCGCGATAGCCACGCAGCATGTCGTATTTCAAGAGACCGTTCTGCATCGCCGTGCGGGCGATCCGCTGCAGCTTGGGATCGAGCGTCGTGCGCACGGAAAGGCCGCCCTCGTAGAGCGCCGCCTCGCCATAGCGCGCGATGATCTCGCGGCGCACTTCCTCGGTAAAATATTCGGCCGCGAACAGATAGGTTCCGTTACGGCGCGGCGTGACGCCGAGCGGCTCGGCCTTGGCCTTGTCGCCCTCCTCGCGGGTGGCATAGCCGTTGTCGACCATCTGGTCGATGACCCAGTTCCGACGCTCGACCGCCCGGTCGGTATGCTTGAAGGGGTGATAGTTCGACGGCCCCTTCGGCAGCGCCGCCAGATAGGCAGCCTCCGACAGCGTCAATTCGTTTACCGACTTGTCGAAATAGGTAAGTGCGGCGCCGGCGACGCCATAGGCGCCAAGGCCCAAATAAATTTCATTCAGGTAGAGTTCGAGAATGCGATCCTTCGAATAGGCCTGCTCGATGCGGAAGGCGAGGATCATCTCCTTGATCTTGCGCTCGTAGGTCTGGTCGGACGTAAGCAGGAAGTTCTTCGCCACCTGCTGGGTGATCGTCGAAGCGCCGACCTGCCGGCGGCCCGAACCCAGATTCTGCAGATTGACCATGATCGCGCGGCCAAGCCCGGTAATGTCGATGCCGGGGTGGCTGTAGAAATTCTTGTCTTCAGCCGACATGAAGGCAGCCTTCACGCGGTCGGGAATAGCCTGAATGGGAAGGTAAAGCCGGCGCTCATGGGCATATTCCGCCATCAGCGAGCCGTCGGAAGCGTGGATGCGCGTCGTTACCGGCGGCTCATACTTCGCCAGAACCTCATAGTCGGGCAAATCTTTCGTCAGGTGGCCGACATAGACCGCCACGCCCGCCGCGACGAGCAGCGCGAGCGTCGTGCCGATGCCGAAAAAATAGCCGATAAGACGAATCATGCCCGCTCCAGTCCATGGTTCGGGATTTTCCTAAACAAACCAGCCTTTCGTGCAAGGTTCTGGAACGGACCCGATCCGCATTCGCGAACCCATGTCGCCATGATGTGGGTAAAATGCGGCAACCTTGCAATTCGGTTTTCCACGCCCGGCACAAAATCGCCGCGTGTTGTGCGCAGGCAACGCCCGTTCGCGGCATGGTTTCGACGCCGGACCATGGCTACCCGCCCACCCTCACCTTGGCCGACGCGAACTGCGCGACCGCATCGGTGATGCTTTGGGCAGCCTTGCTGCGCCAGTCGGGATCGTTGAGTTGCGCCTCGTCCTTGGCATTGGAAAGATAACCCAGTTCGATCAGCACGGAAGGAACATCGGGCGCCTTCAGCACCCTGAACCCCGCATAGCGGTGCGGATTGTTGATGAGCCCGACGGTGTCCGACAGTTTCCCGACGAGCGTATTGGCAAAGCGCATCGAAAACGAGTGGGTTTCCCGCCGGATCAGGTC